>DATHRW010000208.1:0-9964 GCA_035464955.1 Gemmatimonadales bacterium | reverse complement strand
CGGCGAGATGGATCTCAGCATTGCCATCCGCACCGGCGTGCGGGTTGGGCAGCAGTTTTATTTCCCAGCCGGAGGCGGCATCGTGGCGGACTCCGATGCCGAGTCGGAGTACCAGGAGACCCTGGACAAGGCGCGGGCCTTGATCGACGCCTGCCACGGGGCACCTCAACCGGTCGAGATCGACCGGTGATTCTCCTCATCGACAATTACGATTCGTTCGTGTACAACCTTGCCCGGTACGTGCGCGAACTTGGCCAGACCACGGAAGTGCGCCGACACGATGCCGTTACGTGCGACGAGATCTACGCGCTGGCGCCGACGCACATCATCATCTCGCCCGGTCCGCGCACACCAACCGAGGCGGGCGTCTCCACTGACGTCGTTCGCCGCCTGGGGATGGATACCCCTATTCTCGGCGTGTGTCTCGGTCACCAGTGTATCGGGGCCGCGTATGGCGCCCAGGTCGTGAGGGCCAAGCATCCGATGCACGGCAAGACATCCCGCATCGCTCACGACGGGACGGGGATCTTCACCGCAATCCCCAACCCCTTCCTTGCCACGCGGTATCACTCGCTCGTACTCGAGCCGGCTACCCTGCCGCCGGATCTACAGGTGATCGCCACCGCCGACGACGGCGAAATCATGGCAGTGCGCCACCGCCTGCATCCCGTTGTCGGCGTTCAGTTTCATCCGGAATCGGTATTGACCGAGTGCGGCTATCGGCTGCTTGCCAACTTTCTCGACCTGGCTCCGGAAGCGCCCGTTCCCCCGACCGCAGACGGACTCCGAGCCGGGTATGCTGGTGCGGGCGTCGAGGAGGGTACGGCGGACTAGTCGCCGAGACTGATCTCGAGGTCGCGGGCGGTGGACAGGGTATCATTGTCCAGGGGCACCAACTTGGTGCGCCCCTCGACTTCATCGAGCGGAACCCGGACAATCGATTGGGCGGCCAAGCCCACCATGCATCCGAACTCGCCATCGGCCACCGCGCGCACGGCCGCCGTGCCGAACCGGAGCGCGAGCAGCCGGTCAAACGTCGTGGGGGTGCCACCGCGCTGCAGATGCCCGAGCACAAGGCACCGGGTTTCCTTTCCCGTGCGCTCGGCGATCGCGTCAGCGACTTGATTCCCGATGCCGCCCAGCCGCTCCGCGCTGCCCGCCTGACGACGCTCGACCAGGACCGGCGTTCCGCCCTTCGGAACCGCGCCCTCGGCCACGACCACCATACTGAAACGCCGCCCGCGCGACTCCCGGAGCCGGATCTTGTCGCACACCTTCTCGATATCAAACGGGATTTCGGGGATCAAGATGACGTCGGCCGTCGCCGATATCCCACTGTGGAGGGCGATCCACCCGGCGTGGCGTCCCATCAGTTCGATGACCATGACGCGATCGTGACTCTCGGCCGTGGAGTGGAGCTTGTCGATGGCTTCCGTGGCAGTGCTGACCGCCGAGTCGAACCCAAACGTCTGCTCCGTGCCGTGCACGTCGTTGTCGATCGTCTTGGGAACTCCGACGACCGGGAGGCCCTTCCGCCAGAGGCGGTGTGCGATGTGGAGGCTGCCTTCTCCGCCGATCGCGACCAAGCCGTCGAGTCCCCGATCCCGGAATGCAGCGATGACGTCATCCGCGCGATCAATTTCATGCCCGGCGCCCGTCGCAATGTCTTCCGCAACCCACCGAAACGGATCCCCGCGATTGGTGGTGCCGAGGATGGTGCCACCCAGATGGGTGATGCCGCGCACCTCCTCGCGGCCCAGCGGGATGACGCCTTCCCCCGACAGGAGGCCCCGATACCCTCGTCGAATGCCAAAGGTCTCCCAGCCGCGCGAGAGCGCGGACAGAACCACCGCCCGGATAACTGCGTTCAGGCCGGGAGCGTCGCCACCGCCGGTGTTCACCGCTATGCGCACGCGTCACGCCTCTGTTTGATCAGGGACAGCACCTCGCCGGGCTCGGCGTGGCGGCCCAACGACTGCTTGGAGAACACAAGTTCTCCATCCAGTACGACCTCGAATCGTCCCCCGGACGATTCGATGAGCAGTATTTCCGCCTCCGGAAATGCCTTCTCGAGCTCGGCCGCCAAACTGGCGGCCCGGGGCTGGTAGTTTCAGACGACGCAGAATTCGATCGTGACGACCATCGCGCTACCTTTCTTCAGCAAGACATGTGGAACTCGAATCGTAGCGCGCTCCCTGGACCCTGCCAAGGGAGTGATCCTGGCCCGGTCGCCTTCCACACGGTCGGGGGGAACGGGACCGGGACGCGACACCGACCCAGGTATATCTTTGCATCGATTCGATGGCCAGGACTCACCCACGGGGGTTAGCGTCAGCCATCGTGGCATCGGTTTCAGCGGAGGGTGATGTGGCGAACATCAACACCCGGAAGGGCACCATCGCAATTCTGACCGGTGGTGGCGATGTCCCCGGCCTCAATCCGGCAATCCGGGCCCTCACCATTCGGGCCAGTCGAGAAGGGTACCGCGTGTTGGGCATTCGACGCGGCTGGGCCGGCCTCATTGAGCTGAACCCGGACAATCCGGAGACTCACGGCCAGTGCGTGGTCGAACTGAGCAAAGAGGTCGTCAACAAGGTCGGTCGTACGGGCGGCACCTTCCTGCACACCTCGCGCACCAGACCCAGCCACGTGCCGAAGAACAACGTGCCCGAGCACTTGTCGGGCACCTACGACCAGGAAACCAACGACCTCACCCACGAGGTGCTGTCGAATCTCAGCTACCTCGGCATCGACACCCTGATCCCGATCGGTGGGGACGATACCTTGTCCTTTGCCGCCCACCTCCACCAGCAAGGCGTGTCAGTCATTGCGATCCCCAAGACGATGGACAACGACGTGCCGGGCACCGACTACTGTATCGGATTCAGCACGTGCGTGACCCGCACCATCGAGATGACGCATGCGCTGCGCACGACCGCAGGATCGCACGAACGTTTTCTCATCATCGAGGTCTTCGGCCGTTATGCCGGATTCACCTCGCTGTTGCCAACGATGGCGGGCGCTGCCAATCGCTGCGTCATTCCCGAGCATACGTTCAGCATCGAGCGCCTCTGCGAGTTGCTCACCGAGGATCGCTTCTCGAACCCGAGTCGCTACAGTGTGGCCCTGGTTTCCGAAGGGGCCACGTACGAGGGGGGCGACACGGTCTTCGCCAGCCATGAGAGCGACATGTACGGCCATAAGAAGCTGGGCGGGATCGGCGACCAGATTTCCCAGCAACTGAAAGAGATCTCTCCACAATTCAATCACGGGCGAAGAATCAATGTCATCAATCAGCGCCTGGGATACTTGGTACGGTGCGGCGACCCCGACGCGCTGGATTCAATGGTTCCCATGGCGTATGGCAATCTCGCCATGGACCTGGCCCTCGCCGGGACGAGCGGCCAGCTGGTCTGCGTGCGCGACGGACGGTATGACCACGTCCCGCTGGAGATCGTGGCGAGCCAGAAGAAAGTCGTCAACATCGAGAAGTACTACAATACCGAACGACTGCGCCCCATGTATACCCGGTTCGACGCAAAGCCGCTGTTCATTATGACCGGCGATTGACCGTTCGGAGGCGGCGGAAGGTCGATGTTGCCCCCCGAGCACGAGGGCCCCTCTTCAGGGAGACCGGTCGCCATACCTAACCAGCCAGCGGGGTGGGACCGCCGAGGTCGCCCTCCGGCGAAAGGCACAACCTTTGCACCACCGCAGTCCTGCCATGCCCCAACCACGCCCTAGCCGCGCGGCTTCCTTGCTCATCCTGGGAGCCCTCTGCCTGGCTCCCAGTCTATACGCGCAAAATGCCAGCGTGTGGGGCGATGAACTCCCAACGCCGCACGCGCGGTTGCCGGATGCCGACCGGCAGCTCGGTGCGCCGATCAATTGGCCGGCGCCACCGCTGGGCGGCCCACCAGAGCATGTCAGAGGCATTTACCTCAACGCCTGGGCCTTTGGCGACAAGCGCTTTTACCAGCTGGTTCGATTGGCGCAAGAAACCGAGATCAACGCCTTCGTCATCGATATCAAGGACGATACCGGCTATCTCACGTATCGATCGGCGGTCGCGACCGCCATCGCGATCGGAGCCAATCGCCGCCTGCGGGCCAGGGATACGGAAGCGCGTCTGCGATTTCTCCATGAACGGGGGATTTATCCGATCGCCCGGATCGTCGTCGCCAAGGACCCGCTTCTCGCCGCGCAGAAACCCGCCTGGTCGGTGGCCCACCGCGACGGCGGGCTCTGGCGGGATCGCTTGAAATTTGCCTGGGTGGATGCCTTCAATGATTCCGTGTGGGTTTATGCCGGGCAGCTGGCGGAGGAAGCCATCCGACTGGGGTTTAGCGAGGTTCAATTCGACTACGTTCGGTTTCCGGACGAGCCCAAGTCGCGCCTCGCAAGCGCAGTGTTCGCCGCCCGTCGCCCCAACGAGACCACGCGCGACGGTGTCGTCCGGAATCTCCGGCTCCTCAAACAGCACATGGCGCGCGCCGGAGCGCCGTTTACCATCGACGTCTTCGGCATGACCGCGAGTGCCACTGTCGATCTGGGCGTTGGACAAGTATGGGAGGATCTGGTCACCACGGCCGACGTGGTGCTTCCCATGGTCTATCCCAGCCATTATTACCACAGCTTCTACGGCATCAAGCGGCCGAACAGCGAACCCTATCGCGTGGTGCGGTTCGCGTTGGAGGACGCCGTCAAGCGAACCGTCGCGGCCAACGGCACCGCTGAGATTCGGCCCTATCTCCAGGCGTTTACCCTGGGCAAGCCGCGTTATACCCCGTTCCATGTTCGGGAGCAGATTCGTGCCGCCGAGGAGCTCGGACTCAAGTCGTGGGTGCTATGGAACCCGAGAGCGGTGTATCACCGGGACTTCTTTCTCCCGAAACGCACACCACAAGTCGCGGCAGAACCGGTCGCGGACTCGTCCATCACCAAGGCGGGAATGGGGTTGAAATGACCCGCCGCGCTCAGACCGCGGCGGGCACCTGCGGCGTCCACTCGGTAATGTACCCCGCCAGCGCGCTCGCCGCCGTGGTGTAGGGGCTGGCGAGATAGAGCTTGCCCGGTCCGGAGCGGCCGGGGAAGTTGCGGTTGATAGCACTGATCGTGACGGTCTCGGTGTCGTAGGAGACACCCGGACCCGCGTTGATGCAGGCGCCGCACGAGGGCTCGATGATTTCGGCGCCGACCGCTTCGAAGATTTGGATGTAGCCCCGCTCCTCCGCGTGGCGCTTCACATCTTGACTTCCAAATTGGATATAGAACCGTACCGCCGGATGCACGCGCCGGCCGTGCTCCGCCGCCTCGCGCAGGACCCGGGCGTACATGTCCATGTCTTCTTTCTTGCCTGCCGTGCAACTACCCGCGTAAGCGATGTCGATCGTGATCGGCTCGCCCAGTTCTTCGATGAACAGGCCATTGCCCGGATCGCCCGGCAGCGCAATCATGGGATGAAGATTGGCCGCGTCGATGTCGATGACGGTCTCATAACGCGCCGCGGGGTCCGACGTGAGTCCGTGCAGCAGCGGTTCGATGTCGGCTCGCTTCATGCCCCGCTCGCGTACCAAGTACTCGATTGCCTTGTCGTCCGGCTGCACGATGCCGGTGAAGGCTCCGATCTCGGCCGCCATATTGGTCATGGTCGCGCGCTCGTCGATGGACAGCTGAGCCACCGCGGTCCCGGCATATTCGACGATCTTCCCGATGGCCTGGCCGTTCTTGACGTAGGGATGCCGCAGGATCTGCAACATGAAGTCCTTGGCCGTCACATTGTCGGGCTTCGCTCCGTTCACGCGGATCAGGACCGACGGCGGAACCTTGATTCGGACATCCTTGGTGAGCCACGAGTTGAAGATGGCCGTGGTGCCGACTCCGAACGCCACGCAGCCAATGGCTCCGCTGTGCGGCGTGTGAGAATCGCTACCGATAATCACCTGTCCCGGGAGCGCGTGTTGCTCCAGCATCTTCGAGTGGCAGATCGCTTCTGATCCACGCACCGCCATATTGAGCCCGAGCCGTGGCAATTCCCCGTAGAGCTTGATGCCCTGTTCGGACGCGAATTCCTCTTGCTGGCTCTTCAATTCGAGGGCCAGATCGAGCAGCCCCTCGGCCTTGCGCTCATCCGTCATGGCCATTTCGAGAAATGTCAGGTGATCCCTGAAGAAGAAGATCGATTGGGGATCGACGACCTTTTCACCAGCGCCGACGGAGCGCCGCCAGAAGATGGCGGCCATGGGTGTGACATATTCATGGCTGAATCGGATATCCGTGCGCACAAACCCTTCATCGCCCGGCTGAACGGCGGGGATACCAACTCGGTTGGCTTCGAGGTCCGTGACCCAGTGCCGCGCGAGGATTTTTTCGGCCAGTGTCATCGGCCGCGGCGCGGTCTGGACCGCGGGGACCGACACCGTGCCCTGCATGCGGGCCACGTTGTATTGAAACAGCCCGCCGGCTTCGATAATGCCCCGGGTGATGTCGCCTTCGGCCTCGGTGAACGCGCTGAGTGGAATGGACTCGCCGCGCTTGATCCGATCGAGGAGGGAAAAGTCGGTGCTCGTCAGCACGCCGAGATTCTGGCAGTTCTCTCGATAGATGCGCTCGATGTTCTCGGCAATCACCAGACGGATGCCGGCACACATTTCGGCATAGGGCGATGCTTCCCGACTCGAGCCTTTTCCGCGTCGCTTGCCGCTTACCGAAACAGCGAAGCCGCCTCGCTTCACGGCGCCTCGTGTGATCGGGAACTGGTCGCCGCACTTCAAGCCGACATACGGAAATTCCCCCAGGGTCTCGTCGTAGTAATAGCAGACGTAGGCAGGCGTGATCTCGTCGGTGGAGATATTGTCCCGCAAGGTGAGTGCGGGCGTCCACTCGAGATCCTCACCCGCGAGTTGGCGAGTGACGAGCGCAGGGTCCTCACACAGAAAGAGAATCCTGCCATCGAAACGCACGTGATCGGGCACACGACTCGTGACCCGTTGTTTGATACTGTCCAGCATCGTCCTCATCCGAAATGTCGAGTTGTCCGACCTGCTCGCATATGCAAGATCACCGCTTCCCCGCCACCCAAGCAAGGATTGGAATTCAGGCCCCGGAGCGATAAGATCCCCGCCATGCGCCGGAACTTCTTGCCAGCCATCGTCTGCGTGCTGGGCGCCTGTCCCGGGCCCACGGTTACCCCGGCAACCCGCCCGGACCTCGATCGCCCTCCGACCCCCTTCGCAAATCCAGCTCTCACCGAGAGCTCGGGGGTGGTTCCCAGCAGACGATTCTCGGGCATCTTGTGGACCCACAATGATTCCGGGAACGAGCCTCTCCTCTTCGCCACCGACACCTTGGGGCACGATCTCGGTGCCATCATAGTCACCGGAGCGGAGAACCTCGATTGGGAAGACCTGGCAATCGGCCCGTGCAGCACGACGATCTGCCTCTACATCGGAGACACCGGCGACAATCGAGAGGTCCGCACGTCGGTTGCGATCTATCGGGTGACGGAACCCGATGTGGCCGCGGTCAGGACGGCCACGGTGGAGAAACTGGAGCTGCGCTACCCTGACGGACCGCACGACGCCGAGGCGATGTATGTCGATGCGCGAGGCGACCTCTATCTCGTGACCAAGGGTCGGTCGCACGGTGTGCTGCTCTTTCGAGTCAAGCACGATGCCTGGGGCAACGGTCGAGCAGTGGCCGAATCAGTCGGGAGTCTCCCCCTCGACCCGCGTGGAGCGCTCTTTGACATGGTGACCGGTGCCGATATCAACGCCAGGAACGATCTGGTGGTGCTGCGCACCTATCGCAGGATCTATCTGCTCCGGCTGGCACCCGACGGCACCATCGGTTCTCCAGACCCCGTCAGCGTCTGCGACATTGCCGGCCTCGAGTCCCAGGGCGAAGGCATAGCATGGCTCGATGAATCACGGTTCGTCCTCACCAGCGAGGCTGGGAATCTCGGCCCGGGAACCGTCACGGTTCTGCGCTGCCCCCATTCCTGACGCGTCGGTCCAATGGCCAAGGTCCGCTGGTTGGTTGTGCTGCTCCTCATTGCGCTCCTCGTGCTGCAGGATCGCCCCGACTCGACACCACCTCATCAAGCAGAGTGGCTCAGCGCCGGCTCACTGCATCTCCGGACCGTTCGGGCAGGCCAGGGCGACACGACCTTGTTCCTGTTGCATGGCTACGGGGAGTCCCTCCTGGCGTTTCGCGCGCTGTTCGATCAATTGGCAACGCGATATCGAGTAGTAGCGGTAGACCTCCCGGGGTTCGGCGTGAGCGACAAGCCCGAGGGCCCCTACGACCACGAGACCATGGCTGCCACCCTCTGGGACTTCCTCGATCAACACATCTATGGAGACGTGGTGGTGGTGGGCCATTCGCTGGGCGGACAGCTGGCGGTGGAACTCGCGCTCAGTCATCCCGACCGCATCGTCGCCCTAGTCCTCATCGCTCCCGCCGGCTACGGCCTGAGCCCCTGGCATTCGGCCCTCACCGGGAGGCCGGCCCGTCTCGTCGGCTGGGCCAGCGTGCCAATCGCGTATCTGATGCCGATCCATGCACCGGACTGGCTCGGCGAACCCGACGCATGGCAGAACTACGACCCGCTGGCGGATCCGGCGTTTCGTACCTCGGCCACCAAGGTTCTTCGGGATTTCGATTTTGCCGGGTTGCGCGACCGCTTTCACGAGCTCGAGCAACCGACGCTGCTCGTTTGGGGCCGCCTCGATCCCACCATTCCCTTTAGCACCGGCCAGGCCATTGCCGCGCTGGTGCCCTGCAACCGCCTGGTGGGCTTCGACCGGGTACTCCACCGCCCGCATCAAACCGAGCCAGATAGCGTGTTCCGCTCCGTAGTCCAATTTCTCGCTGACCCCCCACGGTGCCCTCCGGCCCGGAGCCCCTGACAGATCCCGAGTCCATCTGGTGCTTCAACGTTCCATGTTGAAGCGGTCCTGGCAAGTCGCCACTATTTCGAGCCTTTCGCGTAAGTGCAATAGTGTCAAGGATATAGGGTTTTACGAAGTTGGATGCCGGTGTCCCTACTGGTCGCGAAGGCCACTCGGGGGTATCTTTGCGCGCTTTTTGGTTGCGTCCTTCATAGCCGGGAGAGACCCCCTGGAACTGCCCAACGAGCACCGAGTACCCCTTACTTGGCTCGTCGAGCATGGCTGCGAGTCTGTGCGCCTGCGCACGTACCGCGACCTCGCCCCATCCGGCTTTGCTTCTCCTGAGAGCATTCAAGAAGCCTCCGATGCGGTGGCCGCCTCGAAGCTGGTCACGGCCATCACCAAGAAACAGAAACCGACCGGGGTATGGGGCAAGACTCTCCTCGGCCCGGCAGCTCCAGGGGGCAGGGGCGAGAAGGACATGGGTGCTCTTGCCGAGTACCGCAGGCTGATCGAGTTGGGGTTGGACAGCTCAGCTCGACAAATCAAACTTGCAGACCGCGTCTTCTTTCGACTCTTGTCACGGGATCCCGATCCGCAATTGCTGTTCGAGTTCCGCACGATCGCCAAGACGGATCCCACGATCGAAGGCTGGGCCCGAGAACGAATCCGTGAAGCCGCCACGGCCGCGCTGGCCGAAGGAGGCCACAGCGACGACCCCCGTATCCGGGGCTCCGCCCATAAGATCGCCAGCAGCATCTCTCAGTTCCTGCGCAGCCCACTGGCCGACAAGCCCCTCGTAAAGGCCGGGCAGAAGACCTTGCTTCACCCGGATGCCCGCCCACCCACGTGGTATTCAGTGGGCATGCTGGCCGCCATGCCCAGCTTGCGCCGAGAGCGCGCTGGGTTCACCGAGCGGTTGGGGGCGTACTTGGCGAAACCGGGTCTCAAGAAGGACTTCGCCATGCGGGTCGGACGGCGGATCCTGAAACCCAAGGCGCTCTTGATGGGGGATCCCATTCGCGCCGACCGCCAAGGGAGCCCGAAGGACATTCCCCTCGCCCTGCACTACA
>DATHRW010000207.1:0-2768 GCA_035464955.1 Gemmatimonadales bacterium | reverse complement strand
AGATAGCAGATAGCCAGTAGCATGCTGAGGCGTTCATGACTCAATCCTCGACAGTGGTGGCGATTGCGGGTGGCGGGCTGGCGGGGCTCTGTGCCGCACGCCGGCTTACCGACATGGGGGTGACCTGCTCCATCCTCGAGGCGAGCGACAGGGTGGGAGGCCGGGTGGCCACCGATACGGTCGATGGATTCCTGCTCGACCGGGGCTTTCAGGTGTTCCTGACCTCCTATCCGGAGGCCCGCCAGGTCCTGGATTACGAAGGACTCGAGCTGCACGAATTTCTCTCCGGCAGCCTGGTCCGCTGGAGCGGCCGGATGTACCCCGTGGCCGATCCCTGGCGGCAGCCGCTCGAAGGGATGAAATCGCTGTTCACGCCCGTCATGCGGCTCGGCGACGCGACGAAACTCGCCCGGCTTCGGCAGGACGCGCTCGAGCGGAGCCGCTCGGGCGCCGAGTCCGATCCGGACGAATCGACCCTGCGCTACCTCAGGCGCCTCGGCCTCTCGACGGAAGTGATTGAACGGTTCTTCCGGCCCTTCTTTAGCGGGGTATTCCTCGATCCGGACCTCGCGACATCGCGGTCGCTGTTCGACTTCGTGTTTGCCATGTTTGCGACTGGTCACGCAACGCTACCCGCGGCCGGAATGGGTGCGATCCCGAAGCAACTCCATGCCGGCCTCCCGCCCGACACGGTTCGCACCGGCACGCGGGTGCGCAGTGTGCGCCCGGGCATCGTGGAGTTGGCGTCGGGCGAGAACATCCGAGCTGCGGCGGTGATCCTCGCGACCGATGCCGCACAAGCGGCGGCGCTCTCGCCAATTCGCCCGAGGGTGGCCTGGCACGGGTGTACCACGAGCTATTTCGCTGCCGATAAGGCCCCGCTCGCCGACCCGACCCTGGTGCTGAACGGCGGCGGTCCCGCGAGCGGGCCGGTCAACCATCTCGCCGTGCCGAGCAACGTGGCCGCATCGTATGCGCCGGCGGGAGCCGCGTTGATCTCCGCGACCATTCTGGGTGTGCCGGCTGCAGCGGACCCGAGTCTCGAAGACCAGGTGCGGCAGCAGCTGACCGGATGGTTCGGGCCTGCGGTCCGTTCCTGGCGGCATCTTCGCACCGACCGGATTGCCCACGCGCTTCCCACGTACACTCTGAGCCGGGCGCCCAACAATGGCGCCGCCGAACGGCTGGATGAGACCGTGTTTGCCTGCGGCGACTATCTGGAGAATCCCTCGATCAACGGCGCCATGCTCTCAGGCCGCCGTGCCGCCGACCGGGTGCTCGCGACGCTTGGCGTGGCAGTCATGGATTAGCACTTTCCATGAGCTCGTGGCCCTTGCCGTTTCACGCAGCGGAAGGAATGTCGACTTGAATGACCGTCGGATCTATCGTGTGACGTCCATCGGGCGGCCGCTCGACCCGAGCTATCGCACCAACCTGGCCGTGTTGGTGCTCATGCCCGTGGCCGCCCTGGTTGCCGCCGTGGCGGCGGCGATCCGCGGGGATGGATTCGGAGCAATGGCGGCACAGGCCCTGGTGGGTCCTGCTGCGGCATTCGGCGCCTGGGCATTGGCGCGTGAGCTGGCGCCGGACGACAACCCCGCGGCCTTCGTCAGCATGGTGCTGGCCCTAGCGGTCTCGCTCACCGTCGCCTCGCCGAGTCTGCTGCTCCTGTTCGCGACACTGGGCATGGTGCGGATCGTGAACCGGACGGTGGGCCTGCCCACCCGCCTGACCGATTCCCTGCTAGTGCTCGGCCTGGTCCTGGCGACGGCCTGGATCACCCGAAGTCCCGTGCTGCCAGTGGTCGCGGCGGTCGCGTTTGCGCTCGATGCGTCGCTCGACGACGGAACGCGTCGCCAGCTCGCATTCGCGGTGCTGGCCTTGATCGGTACGGCAGTGGCGCTTGGTGTGGTGGACTCCGGGACTGAAAGCCACACGCTTCCCGTTGCGACCGGTGCCCTGATTGGGATCGTGAGCGTGGGGTTCGGCATCGCCATCGCGCGGACCCGCCGGGTGAGTTCCGTGGCCGATGCGACCGGCCAGCCGTTGTCGGTGAATCGCGTCCGGGCCGGAATGTTTATCGGATTGCTGGTCGCGGTACAGGCGGCGCTGGTTGGCACCGAAGGTCTTGAGCTGTCGGCCCTGGTCTGGGCAACGCTGGCGGGGGTGGCGGTTGGGGGGCTGAGGCGAAGAGAGAGGTCACAGTAGGGCTATCAGCTATCAGCTACCAGTTGGGTGCAGAGCGAGACCATCGGCGCCCAACATGCTATCGGGTCGCGGTCTTCGAAGCTAAATGATTGCAGGGACTGCTAGCTGTTAGCTGATAGCGCTCAACCTTCATCCCGTCTATCCCAGCTACTTCAACCCCACCACCGTCACGCCCGGGTTCCCGCGTCCCAGGTCCCGGTCGCTCTCGAGCTTGGGAAACTGCTTGACGATGGCGCTGCTCTTGGTGAACTGCTCGCCTGCCACGTAACTCCGGACCAAGCCCTTCCGCTCGAGCTCGGGCAAGACGCGACGTACCGCATCGCGGAGGCTCCCGCCCTTCCCGCTCGAACCGTAGCCGTGAATCACCTTGAGCACCTTGACACCTTGCCGGCGCGCGGTCTCGATGCGCCGCTCGAGCTTGGCGAGCGCCTCGGCGACGGTGGGGTGGCCGGTCTCGAGATTCACGGTCTGCAGCCACTTCCCGCGTGTGGCAGCACCGCTCACCGGGACCGAAGAGCCGCAGAACGGGCAGGTACTCGAGTCGTCTTCGAGCGGATTGC
>DATHRW010000206.1:0-3002 GCA_035464955.1 Gemmatimonadales bacterium | reverse complement strand
TCGGGACCAATTTCCCTGATGCCGTCGCCGCGTGCCCCGCGGCGGCCACCGATGACGCCCCGATCCTGCTCGTCAGCCCGACCTGGGTGCCGGCGTCGACGATGGGCGAGCTGGCACGCCTCGATCCCGCGCTGGTCGTGGTCGCCGGAGGCCCGGCCGCGGTGGCCGACTCGGTCCTCGAGCAGATCGCCTCCGCGCTGCCGAAAACGGCGGTCGAGCGGCGTTGGGGGACGAATCGGTTCGAGACGGCCGTGGCCCTCTCCCAGGGAGCGTTCGCGGGTCCCGTGGACACGGTGTTCGTGGCGGGCGGTGACGACTTCCCCGATGCACTGGTCGCGGCTCCCGCTGCAGTGGCCGCGGGGGCTCCCCTGCTACTCGTTCATCCCAACGGCCTCCATGGCTCGGTCGCAGCCGAGATTCAGCGGCTCGACCCGTCGACCATCGTCATCGTCGGCGACGAGACCGCGGTGCCGGCCGGCGTCCAGGCCCAACTCGAGGCGCTGGCGCCTTCGGTCAGGCGGATCGACGGTTCTAACCGCTACTCGATCGGTGTCAACCTCTCGGCCGATCAGTGGCCGGGAGGTGCCGACACTGTCTACCTGGCTCGCGCCGACATCTACCCGGACGCGCTGGCGGCGGGGCCGATGACGCGACTCGACAACGGGCCCCTCCTACTGATCGACTCGGATCACATGCCGCTGGCGGTACAGGACGAATTGGACCGCCTCGCCCCGTCGAAGATCTTCATCCTCGGCGGCACCAGCGCGGTGTCGCCCACGGTCGTTGCGGCACTGAACCTGGGCAACTCCGGCTTCGAGTCGACAGCGATCTCCCCGGGCGACAGCGGACCGGCGGTCGAGTACCTCCAACGGGTGCTGAC
The DNA here is from genome assembly GCA_035464955.1 of Gemmatimonadales bacterium. GTDB lineage: Bacteria > Gemmatimonadota > Gemmatimonadetes > Gemmatimonadales > GWC2-71-9 > JABDII01. The sequence continues at coordinate 2,122 of DATHRW010000206.1, read as the reverse complement.
TCATGCGCGGCTCTACCGCGGGCCGATCGACGGCTACTACCCGAACGACCCGTGGGAACTGCCGGGGACGATGACGTCGGCGGTCTACGCCTTCCACAAACTCCACGAGTCGCCGGCAGGTGATGCCTGGACCAGCACTGACCACGTCGGCACCACCTGGACCGTCCAGGATTGGCAGCGGCTGGTCGACTTCCGCTCCGAGGCCCCGATCTCCCGGCCCGGCGAGCCCGACCGGTTTGAGGTGGACGTCCACCACGAAGTGATGTGGATGATCCTCGATGGCGAGGTGGCGGGGATCTTCCATGTCAGCGTCGGCGGCGAGTTCTGGTACATCTGGGACGGGAGCTGGGAACTCGCCCACACCCCCCGCGGCGACCTCTCGGTCCTGTCCTACTCGCTGGTGAGATACCGGGAGCAGGGGTGGATGCACCGGGCCTGGTGGTACGACCCCGGCAATCTCACCGAATACTCCCACCGCTGGCTGTCCATGCACGGGTACTACACGGTGCCGCCCTACCCGGCATCACACGGGTGCGTCCGGGTGGTCTACGACGACGCCGACTGGATCTACGCCCGTATCGGTCAGGGAGTCGGCCTTCCGTTCCACATCTGGGACGGATAGGCGCCGGGCGGCGAAGGAGCCCCGCGGGGGCATCCGCCGCTCACCCACGGTGCGGGATCGTCGAGGTGCGCTACAGGTCGCGGACCGTGAACAGGAAGATCGAGGCCGGATCCGTCAACTCGAGCAGCATCAGCAGCTGGAGGAATCCCACCGAGGCGATCACGGAGTTGACGACCAGTAGCCCGATGACGCTCAGTCCCATCACCGAGGCGATGACCAGTCCACGCCGATCTGGCCACGCAGGACCCGGCCTGATCTCCTTGAGGAAACGCGCGAGGAGGACAACCGCCGCGACCGCGGAAATGATGCGAACGGTCACCGCGACATCGGACGTCAGGGTGTGGGTTGCGATCGTCCCGAATCCCATGAACGTGAGAAAGAATCCGCTCACCACGATGTTGCGAATCCGCCACTGCCGGACAGCCGAACCCGAACTCGGGTCCAGTGCCGCGATCAGGCCGGCGAAACCGGCGAGCGACACCCCCAGTCCTGCGATCGCCATGAAGAAGAACTCGCCCGGCATGAATCGATCGTACGCACCCGCGTGCACATCATTCATATGAGGGATCCCAACCCTTGGCCAATGTGCGGGACTGACACGTGAGGCCCATTGGGTAGGTCGGCCCTGGCGTGAGTCGGAGATGGTGTGTCAATCTCCGGTGGCATCTTCAATGCGCTGAACGGATCGGACAGCCTGGGAGGACCGCCATGTACGCACGTCTCGTTCTCTTCACGCTCTCGGAAGCGGACCGGCAATTCACCGACGGCATGCTCCGAGAGTTCAGGACAGGCTTGGGCCAGGTCCCGGGCTTCGTCGATGCGATCTTCTTCGCCGACTACGAGACGAACGAATATGGAGCACTCATCCGCTGGGCAACCAAGCAGGCGGCTGACGCCGCATTCGCCGGGTTCAACGCAAGGCTCGTAGGCGCTCTCGAAGGCAGGCTCGTAGGGGAGCTTCGCCACCCGCTGTTCGAGGTGGTAGAGCCGGACTCCTGAGTTCAGGCCGTGGACCGAACGCAGGCATCTCCACGAAGGCGAACGACGAGACGGCACCCTCGGTCCGCCTTCGGTGTGCGGCACTCCAAGGGCGCAGCCTGAACGGCCGCCCTACCCTCGGCCCGCGTGCCTCAATGTCACCGGAGATGGGGAGCAGGCCCTCTCGTGGCAGAGTCGACCTGTGAAGGAAGAACGTGGACATCGAACTCTGGTACTTCTCCGAGTGCCCCAACTGGCAACGAGCCAAGGCTGACGTCGAACAGGTGGCGGCCGGGCTGGGCATCGAGGTGAGCGTCACGACGCGCGCGATCGAGACACAGGATCGGGCAATCGAGCTTGGATTCACGGGCTCACCCACGCTGGTCATCAACGGTGAGGACCCTTTCGCCGATCCCAGCGCGCCCGTGGGCCTCGCATGTCGCATCTACCGAACAGAGGATGGGCTGGCCGGCTCGCCAAGTCTTCGCCAGCTGGAGAAGGCTCTCACCGATCGAATCTCCT
>DATHRW010000205.1:0-7496 GCA_035464955.1 Gemmatimonadales bacterium | reverse complement strand
CATCAGACCAATCAGGACCGGCAATGCCCACCGTGCGGTGGGCATCGCTCGCAGCATTGCCGGCGTTCGGCTTACTCGGAACATGGCACCTCGTCCTGCCGGTGAAACCAGTCGTCCGCGTAGTCGGCGCGCACGAAATAGAGTCCCTCGGGCGGCGCGGGCGGGCTCGTGTCTTGGTTGTGGCCGCTCTCGAGCAGGCGTTCCATGTCAGCGACCGCGCGCCGTCCCAACCCGATATCCACCATCGTGCCGACCAGCATCCGCACCATGTGATGCAGGAAACGGTTGGCGGCGATGTCCAACATCACTCCGGGCTGGTCGTCGCGGGCGGCCCACGTTGCGACCCGGACCCGACAGCGATAGTGCGGTCGCGGTGTGCCCTTGGCTGCGAACGCGCTGAAATCGTGCTCCCCGACAATCGAGCCGGCCCCAGCTCGAAGGGCCTCGAGGTCGAGCGGCCGCGCCACGGCCCATTCGTACGGGCGTCGAAACGGAGAGCGGGAGGACGGATCGGTACCGATGAGGTAGCGGTACTGTCGCTCGCGGGCGCTCTTCCGCGCATGGAACCCCGGGCGCATCAAATGAACCGACGCGGCCCAACAATCCGGGGCCAGTAGGGCGTTCAGCGCTCGGTGCAGGGCCTGAGGGGTCCACTTGGCCGGCACCGTGAAACTCACGCCCATGCCCGTCGCATGAACGCCCGCGTCGGTTCGCCCGGCCGCGTGGGCCACGATTCGGGTGCCGCACAGCTCCTCGAGAACCCGTTCGACCTCGGCTTGGACCGTTCGCCCTACCGGCTGCCGTTGCCAGCCGACGAAGGCGCCGCCGGCATAGTGCAGCACGGCGAGAAAGGTCCGGCTCATCGGCGGAAACTTAGTGCCGGTCCGCTGCCCGGAGCAAGTTGCGCAACCTATTGTCATCATTGGAAAAAGACCCGCTGGTGCGGGCCTTTCGGGCGGCGCGGACTCCCGTTCAGTACTTGCGGATGACGCCGACGACTTGCCCCTGGATCAGGACGTCCTGCTCCTGGTACCGGAGGGGCGCCACCGCGGGGTTGGCCGGCTGGAGCCGGATCCACCCGCCCGGTTCCCGGTAGAACTTCTTGACGGTTGCCTCGCTGCCGTGGACCAGCGCGATGACCATCTCGCCATTTTCCGCCGTTTGCTTGCCGTGCACGACGACGTAGTCACCATCCAGGATGTGCTCGTCGATCATCGAGTTTCCCCGCACCTGCAGGGCGTAGTTGGGACCGCGGCGCGGCAGCATCTCGTCCGGCACGGCGATCAACTCCTCGTGCATCAGCGATTCGATGGGTGTGCCCGCGGCCACCCGACCCAACAGCGGCACCTCGGTGGCCGGTGCCGTGCCCCTGGGAGGGAGGAGCTCGATCGAGCGGCTTTCATTGTATTGCCGCGTGATGTAGCCCTTGCGCTCGAGGTTCGACAGATGTTCGTGAACGGTCGCGAGCGACTGGAACCCGAATCGGGCTGCGATCTCCTCGAAACTCGGGGCGTATCCCCGGTCGAGGATGTACTCCTGGAGGTAGGAGAGGATTTCCCGCTGCCGGCGCGTGAGCGACATGGATTCCCCCGCAATGGTGTACCGAAAAGATCCCGAATAGAATCTACCCGAAGGATACCCGAAAGGCAAGTGTGGGTGTTGCGGTTGTCCCGGTCGTGGAGTGGCCGAAGCCGGCCCTAGCGCATAGCTTAGTGCGATACCTCGCTTGGGGCGCCGGCCGGTTACCCCACCTCCCCAACCTTTGGAATCCCTTAGGTCGCTTCTCGGTGAGTGAAGACGCACTGACGAACGGAACCGACTCGGGAATGATCCTGCCCGACACTCAAGTGCAGGAGCTCATTCGCACGCTGGTGCGGAGCCAACGTGCGTTCCAGATGTACCTCCCCAACAACCCCGTCTACCACAAAGCGGTGGACAACGTACGCGCGGCCTTCCGCCCGGTGTGGGCGGCCACCGACGAACTGGTGCTCACGGTGGCCGAGACGGACTTCGTGTGGGAGGGAATGCTGGTCTATCAGGAGATGAGCAAGAGCGATAGCCTCGCCTGGCAGCTGTACAAGGACGGCATGCGGATTCTGACCTTCAAGCCCGGCATCCAGGACGAAGAGATCATTCGGTTCCTCCAGACCGTCAACCAGGTCCGCCTCCTGCCGCCCGACGCGGCGGACGACCTCCGGACTATTCTCTGGGAACAAGACTACCAGTTCCTGACGTATCGGTTCACCGATCTCTTGGAGGGGCTCGAAGGGATGGAGCCCACCGCCTCGGGCCTCACCGCGATTCCGCAGGAGGGGCTTCAGAACGAAGTCCGCCGCGATGTTCAGGAGGTGGCCCCGGGTGCCCGGCCGGGGGTGGTGGACCTCGAGGAATTCGATTCGACGCCTTATTTCCTCGACGAGCGAGAGATCGATTTCGTGCGACAGGAAGTCGAGCGCGAATACCAGCGCGACCTCAGGAGCAGCGCGTTCAATGCGCTGTTCGATGTGTTCGAGCTGCAGGACGATGCGGCGGTCCGAGAGGAGATCATTGGGATTCTCGATGGTCTCTTCCCGAACATGTTGAACGCCGGCGAGTTCAAGGCATGCGCCGCCGTATTGCGCGAAACCCGAACACTCGCGGAGCGAGTCGATGACGGATTCCGTCAGCGCCTTGCGGTATTCGACGCGCAGCTGAGTCAGCCCACAGTGGTCTCCCAGCTGCTCCAGTCGCTGGACGAGGCAGTCACGCCGCCTCGCGAGGCGGATGTCAATGAGATTCTCCAAGAACTGCAGCCCCAAGCCCTCGAGACGCTGTTGGTCTGGTTGCCGAAGTTCAATTCGGCAACCATGCGCCGCGTGGTATCCGATGCGGCGGGCCGTATCGCCGAGCGCCACCCCGCCGAAGTCGTCCGATTGCTGCAGGACCACGATAGCGCGGCGTTGCCGTCCGCCATTGCCCTCGCGGGCCGCCTCAAGATCGAGCCCGCCGTGGCCAGCCTGGCCGCCGCATTGAAGCACGACAGCTCCGATATCCGGTTTGCGGCGGTCGAGGCTCTGGGGGCCGTTGGCTCCCCATCGGCCATGGGCAAGCTCGAGCCGGCGTTGAGCGACAACGATCGGTCGGTACGCATGGCCGCGGTCCGCCTGGTTGGGGAACGGGGGTTCAAGGGCGCCTTGCCGCGCATCGAGCAAGTCGTGCTTCGCCGGGGCCACAAATCAATGGACTTCAATGAGAAACGGGCGTTCTTCGAGGCCTACGGCTCGATTGCAGGCGCCGCGGCAGTTAAGCCGCTGGGCGGTATGCTCCGCGCGCGCGGCATCTTCCGGCGTAAGCGCAGCTCCGAGGTGCGCATGTGCGCTGCGTTGGGACTTGGCAGGGTGGGCACTCCTGAGGCCCGAGCGATTCTCGAACGCGTGCAAGAAGATCGGGATCGGCAAGTGAAGAACGCGGTCGGTGCGGCGCTCCGGGCGGCTCGGCCGTGAGTTCTTCCCACGTGCCGGGCCCCAACCAGGGCCGAGAGGACGCCGCGCTCGGCGGCAGCGAAGGGTTCCTGCGGCAAGCGGGCCGCGGACTTCTGTTCGCGCTCTATACCGCGCTTCGAAGCCTCAAGTTGTATCCGCTCGAAAATGCGACCGTTCAAAAAGCACTGAACGATCTTCTCGAGGCAACCAACGGTCTGCTGGCCCGCGAGGAGGAAATCGAGATCCGCATGGCGGGAGATTTCCTCTTCGTGAACGGGACCCGGCTCAGGCTGGAGTTGGACAACTATGCCTCCTTCAGCCAGATCCTGTCGCTCTTGCGGAGCCTCGATATCGGCACGCTGTGGATTCGCCCGGGCATCGAGCGGCGCGAGTGGCAGGTCTTCCTGAGCCTCCTGCTCACCCTCTCCAGCCGGGAAGACTCGAGCGAGTTGCTCGGAGAGCTCTTGGAGCGGGCGGCGGCAGGCGGGGTGAAGGCGATCGACGTCGAGCCGAGAAGCGAACGTCACGAGTTCGACGAAATGCAGCTCGCCAGGGAAATTGCCAAGCGAACGTATTCGCACGGCGTGTCCGTCACCAAGGATGTCGTCAATAGCGTCCGCATGGGCCGGGCCGCCAGCCTCAAGAAGGTGAAGCGGGCAGTGCAGATGATGGTGGACCAGGTATTGAACAACGAGACCTCGCTGCTGGGCCTCACCACGCTGCGGGACTACGACGAATACACCTTCACCCATTCCGTCAACGTCTGCATCTTCTCGATCGCGCTGGGCCGGAAGCTCGGCCTGACGAAGCACCAGCTCTACGACCTCGGCCTGGCCGCCCTGATGCATGATGTGGGGAAGGCCCGCATCCCGTTGGAGGTGCTCAACAAGGCCGGCGGCCTCGACGAAGACGAGTGGCGGCTCATGCAAGGTCACCCCTGGATGGGAACCCTCGCGTTGTTCGAATTGCGGGCCTACGAGGAGACGCCCTACCGCTCGATCCTGGTGGCGCACGAACATCACATGAAGAAGGACTTGAGCGGGTACCCCAAGGTCATCAGGCCGCGGCAGACGGGCATTTACTCCCGGCTGGTGTCGGTGGCCGACGGGTTCGACGCGGCGACGACGCGGCGGTCGTATCAGACCGTGCCCATCGAGCCCGACGAAGTGCTCCGGGAGATGTGGACCAACCCGCGCCGGGGCTACGAGCTGGTTCTGGTCAAGGCGCTCATCAACTTGCTGGGCGTCTATCCCGTCGGTACCTGCGTCATCCTCGACACCTTCGAAGTGGCCATCGTCGCCGGGGCAGCCGAGGACCCGAAGTACCTGAACCGTCCGACCGTGTGCCTGGTCATCAACGACCAAGGGACGCCGCTGCCTCCACCCGGTATGACCGTCGATCTGTCAGACCGCCAGCCCGACGGAACTTTCCGCCGCTCCATCGTCAAGGTTACCAACCCGGATCGATACGGCCTCACCGTTGGCGACTACTTCATCTGAGTCGGCCAGGCCCGGGCCACGAGGCAGCGGCCGGATCCGACCCCCGCGCGCGGACCAGACCTCCTCCTCTCACGGGGTGCCGATCCCGCTGATCCTGCGGTGGTATGCCCGCTTCCTGATGGGTACGGGGGGCATCGTGGCGGCGGCCACGCTCCTGCTCGACCAGGGTTGGCGATCGGTCTGGCTGGGAACCCTGGTGACCGCGGCTGCTGTCGCCCTCCTCCGGGTTGGGCCGGTCCGGCTCAGCAAGTACTCCTACCTCACGCAGAGCGCCATCGCGACCCTGGCGGGATGCCTCATTCTCGGACCGGGTCCCGTCGTGGTTGCCCTCACGGCCGGAGTATTCGTCTCGGACGGGCTCCTGCTGCGCAAGCCGGTCTGGGTTGCTGCCATCAATACCGGCCGCGAAGTCCTCGCCTTCGTCGCCGCGTACGGCATCTTCGCCGTCGTGTGGCGGCTGAGCGGGATGCCGGGGCTGTCGCTCGATTTCCTGCCGGCCGCCTTCACCCTGGCCGTGATGTACTTCTTCATCTCGCGAGCGCTGTTCTATTTCACGCTATTGATCCGCGACAAGCTCGAGAGCGAGGAGCGGCTGCTCATTCTCCGCTACGAGGTGGTCGCCTACGTCCTGACCCTCCTGGCCACCGGAACCGTCCTCGGCGCGTATCACCTGCTCGATCGCATGGGCTGGGTAGCGGTGCTCATCGTGTTGGGTGTGGTCGGGGCGCTGACCAAACGCATTGTGGAGGAGGCGATCGCGGCAGAGGACCTCAACAAGGTCCACCTCATGGAAACCACCGTGGCCAGTCACGTCACTCTTCACGACTCGTTCGACCAAATCGAGCGACTGGCCACGCGCCTCCTCGACTGGGGAGATTTCCGCATCTACCGGCTCCAACAGTCGACGCCCGAGCTGGTGTATCGCGCCACCATTGGACGCGACAATCGGACGGATCCTTCCCATGAAGCCGACGCATTGCGCCATGAAGCGATTCGCGAAGCCAGGACCATCCTCATTCACGATGTCCGAAAGGACCCGCGCATTCATCACCCCCACCCCGATGCCCAGAGCCTGGTGTTTCTGCCGCTCCGCTTTGGGGATCAGGTGATCGGGACCCTCGAGCTCGAACACCACAAGCGCCACGCCTACCGCCGCCGCGACTTGGCCGCGATGCTGACCCTGGCGAACCAGGTGGCAACGGCCATGCACATCGCCGAGCTCCGCCGGCCGTTGGTCTCCACCGTGCGGCAGGTCGGCACGCAGATCCGTGCGCTGGCGGGCATCACCGAATCGCTTCGGGCATCGGCCAGTGCGTTGGCGGGGGCCGCCACGACGATACGCGACGGCATCGCCGAAGAAGAGGCGTTCGTCACGGCCGGACTCAGCTCCACGGAACTCTTGTCCGAGGCGTCAGCACAGATGGCGGCGGAGGGTGCCAAGGCGTCGGAGGCAAGCGGAATGGCGGCCCAGGTGGCGGCGCGCAATCGGGAGACCATTCGCGACGCCATCGAGCGACTGGTGCAGCTCAATAGTTTCGTCGGCGAGAGTTACCGCCAGGTCGCCGAGCTCGGTGCCGTAACACGCCGGATTACCGAGTTCATCGGGTCGATCCGCGAAATCGCGGAGCTGACGAATTTGATCTCCCTGAACGCGGGGATCGAAGCGTCCCGTGCCGGCGCGGAAGGGAAGGGATTTGCCGTCGTGGCGGAAGAGGTCCGCCAGCTCGCCGGGCAGAGTTCCGAGGCGGCGCGTGAGTCCGCAACGCTGCTCAGCGCGATCTCCACGCAAGTCGCCGAGATCTCCGAGCAGATGGAGCGGGGGCAAACGGTCGTGGCGGGTGTCGAGCATCTCAGCGCCGACGCAGCGGCGGCCCTCGAGGAAATCGTCGGATCGACCGAAGAAGCGGGCGGGCACGCCCGCCGCATTGCCGCCGGCGCCGCCGCGCAGGAGACGTCGTTCGAGCAGCTCAAGCGCAACATCGAACACCTGGCCCAGGTGTCCCGCCAAACCGGCGCGCAGGTCGAAGCGCTCACCGACCAAGCCGCCGATGCCTCACGCGGGCAAGTCGACTTGGAGCGTGCCATCATCGAGTTGCAGGAAGTGGTGTCGCAGCTCCAGGCCATCACCCAGTACTTCGATGTCGAACGCTGACGCCCCCCCGGCCTCGGGATGGGAACGCGCCTACATTGCCCTCGGCAGCAACCTCGGCGACCGGGCTGCGTACCTGGCAGGCGCGTTGGAGGCCCTGGCCCAGCTGCCCGAAACGCGACTGGTTGCTGCGTCGCGCGTGGAGGAGACGGCGCCACTCGGGGTCGTGCCGCAGCCATGCTATCTCAACCAGATGGTGCTGGTCGAGACCCGACTGTCTCCCCGCGAGTTACTTCACGCCTGCCGGGCCATCGAGGAAGCCGCGGGCCGAATCCGCCGCACGCGATGGGAGTCGCGGACGCTGGACCTCGACCTGGTCCGGTTCGGATGCCGGACCATCACCGATCCGGAGCTGATACTTCCGCATCCCGAATTGCCCAACCGAGA
>DATHRW010000204.1:0-12640 GCA_035464955.1 Gemmatimonadales bacterium | reverse complement strand
GTATATCGACCGCGAACTCGTCGCGCTCATTCATGGTGCCGGCGCCAGTATCATTGCCTGGACCGCGAACGAAGAGGCGGACATTGAGCGGCTCGTGAGCCTCGGCGTGGACGGGATTTGTGGCAACTATCCCGAACGGATACGCGCCGCCGTGGAACGGAGGGGAGGATGACCCACGACCGGACTGTTGCCGTCATCGGGGCGGGAACCATGGGCGCCGGCATCGCCCAAGTGTTCGCCGTGGCCGGCTGGAACACACGGCTCACCGACGCACGAGCAGACGCGCTACCACGAGCGCGCGAGCGAATCAGTACCAACCTGGACGGTGCCGTCGCCCGCGGGAAGCTCGACGACGACGGCCGCGGGGCGGCACTCGGACGCCTCATGCTCGCGCCATCGCTCGCCGCCGGCTGCGACGGCACCGAGGTGGTGATCGAGGCCGTGGTCGAGGACCTGGCTGCCAAGCAGGAGGTTCTGGCTCGGGCGGCCCGCGCAGCGAAGGCGGATGCCCTCTTTGCCACCAATACGTCGTCCCTGTCGATCGCCAGCATCGCCCGGCGACTCCCCCACCCCGAACGATTCCTCGGCCTCCATTTCTTCAATCCCGTCCACATCATGAAATTGGTGGAGATCGTCGTGCACCGATCCACCTCTGCCGAGACACGTGAGGAGGCGCACGCCGTCGTCCGGGACTTGGGCAAGGAACCCATCGTCGTCGAGGATTCCCCGGGATTTGCGTCGAGCCGGCTTGGCCTGGTCCTCGGCCTCGAGGCGATGCGCATGCTCGAGCAAGGAGTTGCGAGCGCCGCTGATATCGACACGGCGATGGAATTGGGTTACAACCACCCGATGGGCCCGCTTCGGCTGACCGACGTGGTGGGCCTCGACGTGCGGCTCAGCATCGCCGAATACCTTCATCGCACCTTGGGAGGCACGCAGTTCGATCCACCCGCCATTCTCCGGCGACTCGTCGCCGAGGGCAAACTCGGTAAGAAGACCGGGCAGGGATTCTACGACTGGACCTCACCATGACTGAGCCGAAACTCGTCCTGTGCGACATCGACGACCGCGTCGCCGTGGTTACCATCAACCGACCCGAGAAGCTGAACGCGCTCGACGGCGCGACGCGCTCGGAGTTCCTCGGCGTGATGGATGCCCTGCGTAACACTCGCGATGCGCGAGTCGTGATCGTTACCGGAGCAGGCAACAAGGCCTTCGTGGCTGGGGCGGACATCGGCGAGTTCGAAGGCCGCTCCGCCGTCGACCAATTCCGGGTCATGAACGCGCCCACAATCTTCGATTGCGTCGACCGCTTTCCAAAACCCGTGCTCGCGATGATCAATGGGTTCGCTCTGGGAGGCGGGTGCGAGCTCGCCATGGCCTGCGACATTCGCATCGCGGCCGACACGGCGAAGCTGGGGCAGCCGGAGGTGAACCTCGGCATCCTGCCGGGCGGCGGGGGCACGCAGCGGCTGCCCCGGCTGGTCGGGCTCGGGAATGCCTTCCGGTTGCTCTATTCCGGCCAGCTGATCGGCGCCGAGGAGGCCTTGCGGATCGGGTTGGTGGATGAAGTGGTGCCCGCCGCCGCGCTCCGGGACCACGTAATGGAGCTGGCGCGCACCATCGCCGCGAAGAGCCCCGTCGCACTCAGCCTGATCAAAGAGGCGCTCCGCGCATCCGTTCGCACGCCGCTCGACCAGGGGCTGAGCCAGGAAACGACCCTCTTCGGTATTGCCTTCGCCAGCGAGGACAAGGTGGAAGGCGTGCAGGCATTCCAGGACAAGCGGAAGCCGGATTTCAAAGGAACCTGAGAACCCAGCCTACTCCCTACTCCCTATTCCCTGATGTCTTACCCCATCACCGACGTGCACGTCCACATCCAGCCGTGGCGACAGCTCAAACCCGCCGTCATGGCGGCAATGCGTCGTGGCAAAGAGGATCACTGGGACTGGCTCCTCGCCCTCATGGACGATTCCCGCATGCTGCTCGAGATCATGGATAGCGCTGGCATCGCGCGGGTTGGTCTCATCAACTACCCAAGCCCCGATCTCATGGGGTTCGACGATTCCACCAATGAGTTCGCCGCCGACTACGCCGCCAGAGCACCCGAGCGCCTGCTCCCGTTCGGCGGTGTCCACCCACGCTTTACCACGGATCCGGCCGGCGACGTCGATCGCCTGATCGAACTCGGTATCCGGTGCCTCAAGATCCACCCGTCTCACCAGTTGTTTCCGGCCAACGCCTATGCCGAAGGACTCGTGGCGCTCGCGCGGATCTATGCGCGGTGTGAAGAACGGGGGCTTCCGGTCATGATCCACACCGGCACCAGCATCTTTCCGGGCGCCCGGTCCAAGTGGGGCAATCCGCTCGAGCTGGACGACGTGGCGATCGATTTTCCCGACCTTCGGATCATCATGGCGCACGGCGGCAGGCCCTTTTGGATGGCGCAGGCCTTCTTCGTCTTGCGTCGTCACCGAAATGTGTATCTGGAGGTGAGCGGAATCCCGCCCGGCAAGCTATTGGAATACTTCCCGCGGTTGGAGGAGTTGGCGCCCAAGACGCTTTGGGGAACGGACTGGCCGAGCCCGGGCGTCCGAGACTTAAAACACAATCTCGATCAGTTCCAGGCCCTGCCACTCGACCCGGCCACGCAACGGCGCATTCTCTCCGACAACAGCCTCACGCTGTTCCCAGAGACCTCGCCCGCTCGACCCAGATCGTAACCTAGCCCTTCGGCTCGGCCTCGGGTTCCTCGACGATCTCGGCTTCACCCGTTTCGGCATCGCTGGGCGCCGGTTCCTGATCGACCGTGACGGACTCCGCCTTGGCCGCCGCAATCTCCCGCTCGAGCCGGGTGATCTCCTGATCCACCTGATCGAGTTTGGCGAGCAGCGACTCGACACGGGACGGATCGACCTCTCCACCACGTTCGCGGCGGTGGATGAGGAGGCCGAGATCCCGGGCCGCGTTGTCCTGCTTGCGCCGAATGCGCATGAGGTCGAGCCTGAGTCGGCCTTGGTCGATGGCAGCTTGGGCTCGTTTGCCCAGATCCTCGATTTCCTGGTTCAGCCGGTCCAACAGTGACGACATGGAATCCTCCTTCATGTAAAGAGGGCCATTACTCCCTATTTCAGACGAAGGCCGCCGATCGAATGTTTCAATTCGAAAAGTAGGGCCCGGACGGGCCGGCGGAGGCCTCGGAAAGATAGACCAAGGGCGCGACCGATAGCCGCGCCCTATTCCGTCGCTCGAGTTCCGGGACCTCGACTCAGGTGCTGAGCGCCTCGGCCGCGGGCGGGTACACCGAGATCTGCTTCCGCCGCTTGTCCTTGGGCTCGAACTTCACCACCCCGTCGATCAGGGCGAATAGCGTGTCATCCCGCCCCCGCCGCACGTTCTTGCCGGGGTGGATCTTGGTGCCGCGCTGGCGTACGAGAATGTTCCCCGCGATGACCGCCTGGCCACCGAATTTCTTGACGCCCAGATACTGGGGGTTGCTGTTGCGGCCGTTTCGACTGGAGCCGACGCCCTTCTTATGTGCCATAGAGCCTCACCCTGCCTTCACATTCATGACGCGAACCTCGGTGAACCGCTGCCGATGTCCGGTCTTGCGCCGATAGCCCTTCCGGCGCTTGAACCGGAAGATGTAGATCTTCTTTTCCTTCCCCTCCCGGAGGACCTCGGCCTCGACCTTGGCGCCCTTGACCACCGGGGTGCCGGCGCGAACCGTCTTGCCATCGGACGACAGCAGCACGTCCTCGAAGGTGACCTTGGAACCCGGCTCCGCGTCCATGCGCGGCAGCCGCAGCACGGCACCCTTCTCGGCACGGTACTGCTTGCCTAGCGCCCGGAAAATGGCGTACGTCATTAGTCCTCACCCCAAACAAAGCGTTGTCGGAACAAGCCTTAGAAACTAGGCCCTCGCCCCTCACGGGTCAAGGACGGGGGCGTCCCGAACCCTACGCCACCGCGTACAGCTCGGTCACGTCCCGGCCGGCCGGCCGGCTCATCAGACGGAATTCGTCCAGCTTGATCATCGGATCGTCCCGGATCTCGATGTCGAGCCCCGTCTCTCGCATGATGCCCTTCAGCAGCTTCGGCTCTTCCTCGGCCAGGTAGAGGGCCACCTCCGGATGGATCCGGACTGCGAGCTTCGGCTCCCGCTGCTCGTTGCCCGCACGGCGGAGCGCACGCTCCAGGCGCCGGGTCACGATTTCGGGTCGGAATACCCGTCCGATGCCCCCGCAGGTCGGGCACGAGGTGGTATGGGAGTGCCACAGGGACGGGCGGACGCGTTGGCGGGTCATCTCGATGAGCCCCAACTCCGACACGGCGAACGCCTTGGTGCGGGCCCGGTCCCGTCCGAGGTTGCTCCGGAGCTCGTTCAGGACCCGATCGCGATTGGCCTTCGATTCCATGTCGATGAAATCGCACACGATGATGCCGCCGATGTCTCGGAGGCGAATCTGCCGGGCGATCTCGCGGGCCGCTTCGACGTTGGTCCGGAGGATAGTCTTCTCCGGATCTTTCTTCCCGGTGTAGCGGCCCGTGTTGACATCGATCGATACGAGCGCCTCGGTGGGCTGGATGATGATGGAACCACCGGTGGGAAGCTCGCAGCGCGGCTTGAACAGCTCGCGGATTTCCATCTCGATGTCGTATTTGTCGAACAATGGCTCGCGTGATTTGTACAGATGCACCCGGGACATGAGCTCGGGGTCGACTTGCTTGAGATATTGGCCGATCTCGTTGAACACCTCCTTGGTGTCGACGTGGAGCGCATCCACCTTGTCGCTGAAAAGGTCCCGGATGATGCCGCGTGTCAGGCTTGTTTCGCGCTGCACCAGGCTGGGCGCACGCACGAACGACTGCTTCCGTTTGATCTTCTTCCACAGCTTGATCAACGAGTCGATTTCACGACGGAAGTGCGCCTCCGTCACTCCTTCGGCAACGGTCCGGACGATCACTCCGCCCGCATTCTTCGGAAGCAGCTTCGAGACCATCTCCCGGAGCTTCGCGCGCTGCTCGCGGTCGGCGATCTTGCGGCTGATGCCGACGCGCGAGGCGAACGGCATGTACACGAGGAAACGGCCGGGGAGCGACACCTGCCGAGTGACTCGGCACCCTTTGGTCCCGATCGGCTCTTTGGTGACCTGAACCAGGACCATCTCGCCCTTGGACAGGACGTCTTGAATGTTGGGGAGTGCCCGGCGGGACTTGGGCTCTCGCCGCCCGCCGTTCCCATTGCCCCGGCCACGGCCGCGGCGACGACGGCCGGAGGACGCGGCGGGTGGCTGCGCGGTGTCGGCCTCGCCGTCCGCGTCGTCGACCTCGACGTCGGGCGCGTCGGCGGGGTCCTCGTCTTCCTCCGGCTCGAGCAGGTCGGAGGCGTGGAGGAAGGCGCTCTTTTCCTGCCCTATGTCGACAAAGGCCGCCTGGATGCCGGGCAACACCGCATCGACCCGGCCAAGATAGATGTTGCCGACCGTGCGCCGGCGATCAGGCTCGTCGTACAGGATCTCGACAAGACGGTCGTCCTCCAGAATGGCCACCCGGGTTTCCCGGAGGCCCGCACTGATGAGAATTTCGCGCTTCAAACTGGATACCCTCGGCCTCCGCCGCGGAAGCGACCGTCGGGAGTACCGATCGCTTGTACCCGGCGGCAGTAGCCATGTGGGGGGGTGACGCCAGGGGCCGAAGCTCCGAGCGTCTCGTATAGGAGGGTTCCCCGAATCCGCGGTCGGTCGAGGCGACGGACACTGCGGATGAAGGTGGAACCCGGTTGGTCCGGGCGGTCGTGCCGCCGCAACCCGGGAGCCTTGGTCGCGTCGCCCCGTGGGACGGACCCGAAGCTCTTCGAGGAACGGCCGGCCGAGCCGGCCCGACATCACTGATGTGGCTTGGGAACAATCTGATCCGAACCTCGTGCCACGGAGTCGCTCCGGGGTCCGGGAAAATCGCAGGATGGCAGGTCCTCGCCGTGCCAGCCCGTACTCGGGGCTGACGCGAACCGCTCCCCGCATTGGGCGCGGGTTCGAGGGTGAGGACCAGCAGCATCCCTAAATATAGAATTGACCGACGGTTAGAGCAACGAGTCGGCCCGAGAGTCGGGGACGAGGCCGTCCCCCAGGCCGTTCTAGTGTGCGGCGGCCGCGGCGAGGATGTGCCGGGCAATCACGATGCGCTGGATCTCGCTCGTGCCTTCCCCGATCTCGCAGACCTTGGCATCGCGCATCATCCGCTCAACCGGGTACTCGGTGGTATAGCCGTATCCTCCGAAAATCTGCACGGCCTTGGTCGTCGCGCGCATGGCCAGCTCCGAGCAAAACAACTTGGCCATGGCGGCTTCCTTCTTGAACGGCTTGCCATGCTGTTTCAGCCACACGGCGTGATACAAGAGGTGGGTTCCCGCTTCGATCTCGAGCGCCATGTCGGCCAAAGCAAAACTCACCCCCTGGAAGCTCCCGATGGGCTTCCCGAATTGGTGGCGGACACCGGCATAGTTCAGGGCCTCTTCATACGCGCCTTGTGCAATGCCGAGCGAGAGCGCCGCAATGCCGATCCGGCCGGCATCGAGGGTCTTCAAGAAGTTGATAAAGCCCTGTCCCGGCGGGCCCAGCATGTTTTCTTTCGGGACGATGGCGTCTTCCAGGATCAGCTCGCGCGTGTCGCTCGCCCGCCACCCCATCTTGTCTTCCTTCTTACCCGACCGCACGCCAGGCGTCTTGGGAAGGTCTTCGATGTGGCCCACCCCGACCTGGCGGCACCGCGCGATGTCCACCGTATCCTTGGTCACGATGAAGCTCGTGATGCCCCGATGATCCGTTCCCGGCTCGGTCCGGGCGGTCACGGAGAAGATCTCTCCGACGCCGGCATGCGTGATGAAGTTCTTGGTTCCATTCAAGAGGAAGTGATCGCCGCGGTCCACCGCCGTGGTGGCGGTACCGCCGGCGTCGCTGCCGGCGCCAGGCTCGGTCAGGCCGAACCCGCCGATCACCCGCCCCGATGAGAGATACGGAACATATTTCTGGCGCTGCTCGGCCGACCCGAACTCCACAATCGGCGAGGTCCCGAGATTCGTGTGGGCGCTCACCGTGAGGCCGTGGCTGGCGTCGACCCGCGAGAGCTCGTGGATGGTGATGTAATAGGAAAACTCATCCATGCCGGCTCCGCCCAATTCCTCATCCCACGGCACG
This sequence comes from Gemmatimonadales bacterium, assembly GCA_035464955.1. Classification (GTDB taxonomy): domain Bacteria; phylum Gemmatimonadota; class Gemmatimonadetes; order Gemmatimonadales; family GWC2-71-9; genus JABDII01. The sequence goes on along the minus strand of DATHRW010000204.1, from coordinate 5,444 downwards.
CCGAGGAGGCCGAGCTCTCCCATCTTCTTGATGTTCTCCCAGGGAAACTCTTGACTCCGGTCGAGCTCGCGCGCCACGGGGGCCACTTCCTTCCGGGCGAACTCGCGAACCATCTCACGGACTTGATGATGGTGCTCGGAGAAATACAGGGCGTCGTCCATGCGCGAGCGACCTCGTCTCAGATGACATGTCGTGGGCGAATTGCGTCACGTATCGTCGGAGATACAGGCCGCCACCCCGAGAAGTCGAAATATACACCGGCACGGTACCCGCCGCGGCCCCATTCCACAGGCCTCCCGGCCGGTCGGTAGACAGGTTCCTTCGCTCTGCCTATAGTCCTACCGGAACACGGTATTCCGCAGGACACTTTATCACGATCGACAGACGACATGCCCACATTGTTGGAAACACTGGCCGGTCAATTGACCGGTACTCGAACGGCCCAGATGAGCCAAGCCATCGGAGCCGATCAGGCCGCAACCCAGAAGGCACTCCAGGCCGCCCATCCGCTCCTCCTCGCGGCCTTGGCCAAGAACGCCACCAATCGCCAGGGTGCGGAGGCGCTGCACCAAGCCGTCGCACGTGATCACGACGGGTCGCTCCTTCAAAACCTGGACGGATACATCGCGCGTCCCGACACCCAAACCGGTGACGGCATCCTGCGACACGTGCTCGGCGCCAAGCGCCCGGCCGTCGAGGCCGGCATCAGCAAGGCGAGCGGCCTCGACAGCAAGGGCGTGGCCACGATGATGGCCTCGCTGGCTCCGCTCGTCATGGGGATGCTGGGCCAAACCCAACGTCAACAGAACCTGGATGCGCCCGGGCTGGCGCAGATGCTCCAGGGCGAGCAGCGGCAGGTGGCCGCTTCGGCACCAGGCCTCGGGGGTCTCGCTCGCCTGCTGGACAGCGACAACGACGGTCAGATCACCGACGATCTTGCCAAAATCGGAGGCAAGCTGCTCGGCGGACTATTCGGCAAGCGATAAGCCTTTGAAAGCCGGCGTCGGGACCCGGTCGTGCGACGACCGGAGTTCCATGAGATGTGAACACTGAAGAAAGGATGACACGATGGGAATATTCGATTTCGTCAAGGGAGCCGGTGAGAAGCTCCTCGGCAAGAAGGAGGACGTGGCTGCCACCCAGCAAGAGGCCGCCAACGAGGCGATCATGGGGAACAAGCTCCAACGCCTGCTCACCGGGCTCGGCCTCGACATCGAAGGCCTCAAGGTGCACTTCGATGACGGCGTCGCCACCATTCACGGCAAGGCGGCTTCCCAGGGCGAGAAGGAAAAGGCGGTGTTGGCATTGGGGAATACACAGGGCGTAGCCCGGGTGGACGACCGGATGACAGTCGGAAAGCCCGAGCCCGAAGCGGTGTTCTACACGGTGGTGTCCGGAGATTCTCTGTCCAAGATCGCCAAGGCCCAATACGGCGACCCGATGAAGTACCCGGTCATCTTCGAGGCCAACAAGCCCATGCTCAAGGATCCGGACAAGATCTATCCGGGTCAGGTGCTGCGGATACCGGCTTTGAAACAGTAAGACAGGGAGTTGGGAGTTGGGAGTTGGAACTGTAGAGCCTCCGATGCCGATAGGCATGTGAGGCTCTATACTTGGGGAGAACTCTTAGCGATCCGCGACACGGTACTTCTCGAGAATCTCGCGCACGGCGTCGAGCGGGATCGGCTCGACCGTGCGCCCACGGCTGGTGACCGGCGTTGCCATGAAGAGCGAATTATAGATGGCTTCTTCAGTGGCTTCGATGACCGCCTGAAAGAGCGCCGACATCCGATCGTTGGCCAGGACACGCGCGGCGAGCATCGGCTGGTCGGTGCCGCGACGCACGTCGGGGCTGGTGGAGAAGGCGATCACGTAGTCACCCGATCCGTTCGACCCGGACGATCCGGTGCGGGCGAGGCCCAGCATGGCGCGGGCCGCGAGGCGCTCCAGGTTCCGGTCGGAGAGCGGAGCGTCGGTGGCCACGACGATGATGATCGACCCATCTCCCGCCTCCCGCTCTACTGCTGACCGAAACGCGTAGCGGCCCAGTTCGCGGCCCACGGGTGCCCCGAGCACCTGAAGCACGCCGCCGAAGTTGGTTTGCACCAAGACCCCGAGGGTATAGCCACCGAGGAGTTCCGGCAGGATCCTCGATGACGTACCGATCCCGCCCTTCCAGCCGAAGGCTACGGTGCCGGTGCCTGCACCCACGCTCCCCTCGGCGACCGGGCCAGTGCTCGCGCCTTCAATCGCTTGCACGACGTCCGCGGGTGCGATGGGACGTGACCGGATGGCGTTGAGGAATCCGTCGTTGGTTTCCGCGACTACCGGATTGATTGACCGAATGTTTGCCATCCCGGGTCGCGCCAGCATCCACTCGACCAGCGCATCGGCCGCCTTCCACACGCAGAGCGTGCACGTGAGCAGAATCGGCGTCTCGAGCTCGCCCAGCTCGGCCACCTGGGTCGAGCCGAGTAGCTTGCCGAAGCCGTTGCCGACAAGGATCGCCGCGGGCACCCGGTCGAGGAACAGGTTGCCGTCGTGGGGCAGGATGGCGGTGACACCGGTCCGGACCGAATCTCCCACTGCGACGGTGACCTGGCCGACGCGAACGCTGGTCACATCGGTGATGGCGTTGAAGGGGCCGGGCTCGAAGATGCCGGGCCGTACCCCCAAGCCTCGGGCCCGAACGGGATCGGGTTGGGTCGCCTGAGCGGGCACCCAGGTGGGCCAAAACATGGCGAGGGCAACGGAGAGCGCGAGACGGTTGGCCAGGGACATCGATCAACTCCGGTTCAGGGACCCAGGTGGGGCCTAAGTTACGGTAACTGCAAAGGGTACGGTGCGCCGCCGACCCGCGCCAGGCGTTCGACCAGCTGAGGTGGCAAGTGTGGCGTGGGAAAAACAGTTATACCCTTCGGCTGTCGCGCAATGGCCAAAACGTGCCCGCGCGATTGTCCCACCATGCCAACACCAACCTTCCGTTACTCGCCTATATGGTCCGGTAGGCCTGGATTGTTGCCTTTGACGGACGATGCTCGTTGCGACTAGTCCACACCTCTGTGGCCGGGACTGATCGGTGGCCAGGTCCGGAGTGGAGTTGGGGTCAAAAACGAGGCCCGAAGTCGGATTGAGCTCGGGCACCAAGGTTGCGCTTGGCACCGCCGCCTTGTGAACGAAAGCGTCTCGCACATCGAGGGGCCGGGTAGTGGCACCGGTGAGGTCAACAATCCGATTTATGAGGGCCGCAACATGCGTAAGCTGCGTTTCGCTTGGGTCCTGGCCATGGGCCTAGTCTGGCTGGGGGGGTGCGCGAGCGAGTCCAAGCTCGGACCGAACACGGGCAGTCCATCCTTTGGGGAGGCACCAACCAACACGGCAGGCAACCGGTTGGTGGAATTCGAGCAGTTCGAAATCTGCAAGGACTTTGCCGGACCCGTCGACAATCCGGCTCCCGTCAGGTTCAACATCACGGTCGACATCGACAACAATGGCAGCATCGACCAGACCTTCTACGTCGAGCTTCGGAACGGCGAGTGCCGGGAGATCTGGCTCAATGGGGGCCAAGGCTACGACCTGGTTACCGTCACCGAGGTCGTGCCAGCCGGGTTTGCAGCGTCCTATGTCATGACACGGCTGGAACGCACCCAGCTGGGCGGCGGCGGCGACCAGGTGGTCGTGGGCTCGTCGGTCGCCTCCAACACGGCGTCACGCGCCTTCCGCGGCAACGCGATTGGAACGGTGGGTGTTCTGGTCGAGTTTACCAACACCAGGATGCAGGGCTGTACGCTGACCCAGGGCTATTGGAAGACGCACTCGATCTTTGGCCCGGCCGGTCCGACCGATGCCACGTGGGATCTGGTTGGCGGCCCGAACACGGCGTTCTTCCTCAGCGGACAATCCTGGTACCAGGTATTCTGGACGTCGCCGTCCGGCAACGCGTACTACAACCTGGCGCACCAGTTCATGGCGGCGAAGCTGAATGTGCTGTCGGGCGCAAACCCGACGGCCGTCTCCTCCGCACTGGCCTCGGCGACGACGCTGTTCAACACCTATACCCCGGCGCAGATCGGCGCGCTCAGCGGCAGCGACAGCCTGCGCAAACAGTTCCTGAGCCTGGCCACCACGCTGGACAACTACAACAAGGGCCTCATCGGCCCGGGTCACTGCGACTCGGAGGTGGTTGACTGACCGTCGCGGCAAAATGATGCCGCAAGCCGCAAGTGGACAAAGAGCCCAGGTCAGCCGCCTGGGCTCTTTGTCGTTTGACAGGCCTCGCAGGAGCGTGGCTCGTGCACTCCAGCCGATCTCGAGCCCACGACAACCGCGTGCAGATTATTGCGCACGACCAGGTCACATTGTCGGAACGACGCCACAAATTACTGCACGGCAAGAGCATAAGGCGCTGCCGATTAGGCCCTCGACCTCACCTGTTGAGGGTTGGCTCTGGTACCGGAGTTGCAGTCAGGGCCGGGCCCGAACACCGCCATGTCGGAGCTGGGCATGGATTCGGATGCCGGTTCACTTGCATTATGAATTCGAACTTGTATATCTGATGTATCCGCTATTGAGACGTCCTAAACATTTCGTTTTGCCAATCGTTACCAGGAGGGCCGTATGACACATTTGAGACTTGGACGCTGGGTCGCGACCGTGGGTCTCGCGCTCGGCGTGGCCTCGCTCGGGGCGTGCGCCTCGGATTCCACGACGCTAACCGACCCGACTCGCCCATCGTTCGGCGGGACGCCATCGGATCCCACCGGCGACCGCACCGTCGGATTCGAATTGTTCGAGCTGTGTAAGGACTATTCCGGCCAGGCCGGCCCGGCGGTCATTTTTGACGTCACCGTCGACCGGGACAACGACAATTCCGGCGCGGATGTGTCCTTCCAGGTCACGCTTGCCGATGGCGAGTGCCAGGAGATTTGGACCGACGGTGGAACGAGTCAGGATCTGGTCACCGTGACGGAGCAAGTGCCGGTGCCGGCCACCGGCAGCTACGCGCCATCGTTCGTCAAGACCAAGCTGGTCCGCACGAGCGGCGTGGACAACGTGGTCGTCGATGCGCCTGTCGCGGGCAACTCGACCAGCGAGGCGTTCAGCGGTGACACGCCGAGTGGCGTGGTCGGGGTGCTGGTGGAGTTCACCAACACCTTCGTCCCGCCCCCGGATCCGGGTTGCACCTATACCCAGGGCTACTGGAAGACCCATTCGGTCTATGGCCCCGCTGGACCGGCCGATGGTACGTGGGATCTGCTGGCGTCCGGCCCGGACACGCCATTCTTCCTCAGCGGCCAGACCTGGTACGAGGTGTTCTGGACCTCGCCGAGCGGTAACGCGTACTCCAGCTGGGCGCACCAGTACAGGGCCGCCAAGCTGAACGTCCTGAATGGCGCAGACCCGACGGATGCCGCGTCGGCCATCGCCTCGGCGGAGACGCTGTT
>DATHRW010000203.1:0-4364 GCA_035464955.1 Gemmatimonadales bacterium | reverse complement strand
CGTGTGGTACAGCGCCGGGTGGGTGACCAGCTCCAGCACGAGGAGCGGTAGGAAGAGGACCCACAGGCCGTAGATGATGCCGGTGGTGACCGCGCTCGCGCCGGCGCGCTTCGTGATCGGATATGTAAGGAAGAAGCGGAGCAGGAGCGCGGCCCAGAGAATCAGCGAGGCGAAGGAGATGTGGCCGACCACCCCGTTCAGCCGGCCCAGGTTGGGCCCCATGCCGAGCATGCCGACGCCCGCGGCCAGGCCGATCGCGGCGAGTTTCTCGGCATGCACGGTCCCGACCTTGAACAACGCCCACACGCCTGCCCAGAGAAACGCGAGCCCCACGAGTGCGGCACCCAGCCGGAGCATGATGACGCTCCTGGGCGTCGGGCCGTAGGTCACGTGGAGCGTGATGAGTTCCCCGCCCCGCTCGACCACGAAGCGCTGCGTTTGCCCCACCCGCGGCGCGAGTGCCCGCGGCCAGCGCGACTGCATGCCGAGCCCCTCGACCGGAATGCTCTCGACCGTGACCACCCGGTCGCCGGGGCGGAACCCGGCCGAGTCAGCCAGTCCGCCCGGAATGACACCCTGCACCACATAGTCAGGTCCGTAAAACGCGTCGCTGTAGCCCTGGCTTCGGTTCACGACGAAACCGGCGACGGCCCACAGGGTGATGAGAACGGCAGTGGATAGGACGGTAGGACGGTGGGATAGAAGGGAGGGCATGGTGTCGGGAAGTTATCAGTCGGTGTGGCATTGAGGGAGTAGTGAGTAGGGAGTGGGGCGTGGGGCGTGGGGAGTGGGATTGTCGGACATTGCATCCGATGTCATCCCAATCTTTCAACCTCAGTAGCCTTCCGGGCATGCGTGGACGAGATCCCTCGGGCGCTTCGCACCCTCGGGATGACAGTTCGTGGCTATCCGGTCCTCCTCACTCCTCACTATCTACTCCTCGCCACCTACTCCCTACCCCCCACTCCCCACTCCCGTCTCTACATCCCAACAATCCACCAATCCAAAGCCACCCCCACCACCCAGTGAATGATCGCGACGTACCAGATGGAGCCGACCCGGAGATCGATCGCGCCGAACACGAGGCCGGCGGGAATGGCCGACAAAGTTTCTTCCATGGGCCGGCCGAAGTGGGCCAGGACCGAGAGGGCCGTTTGGATCGCATTGGCCGTGGCGCCGCCCACGTGCTTCCGAAGGCCGAACAGGATGACGCCGCGGAACAATACTTCCCACGCGAAGAAGTAGGGCGCCTGCCGGAGAGCGTGCGGCATGAACCGGGCCGGCTCCGCCGTCAGCGTGGGGTCGAGCGGGTACACCGCGCGCAGCTCGGGCGATGGGGCGCTGATCCAGCCGGCCAGCACCGCGAGCGGGATGCCGATCGCGAGCCAGACTACGCCCAGCCGCCAGCGACCAAGGCCGAGCCCTAAGTCTTTGAAACTCGAGCGGGTGAGCCAGCGCGCTGCTAAGACGGGGATCAGACCGAGCAGGACGCCTGAGACGACGAAGTGCGCCGTTGGGTGGAGCGGCGGTTTCGACAGCGGGAACCAACCGCGCTCGGGCGAGAACACGCCCACCACGTCGGCCCGCGCCAGATAATAGAAGACGAATAACACCAAGGTCGCGACCAGGAGGAGCCAGAAGGGCTCCTGGCGACCGGACAGCTGAGGCAAGGGCTTCATGCGGCCAACTCCTGTTCCCGCCCGGCCCGGCACCCGAGCCACTCGAGCGTCTCGGCAATGCCTGTCCTGAGCGGGCGCGGCGTGTAGCCCAACTCGCGCACGGTCGGCGTGATTTCGACGCCCTGATCTTCGAGATAGACCCGCACCCAGTCGGCCGTGATCAGGACCTGACCGCCCAACCGGCCCCAGAACTCGGACAGATGCCCGACGCCGATCGCAGCCGTGGGCGGGACCGCCACCATGCGGCGCTTGACGCCAGTCAACTCCATCACCAACTCGAACAGGTCGCGGATCGAGGCGTTCTCGCCACCCAACACGTAATGGGCGCCGGATCGTCCCCAATGAGCGGCGAGGATCATCCCGCGCGCCACGTCTGCTACGTGGGCGTAGTTGCCAAGCACGTCGCCGTCGGCCACGCGGAGCCGGAACCGGCCTGCCAGGTAGAGCGCGATCATCTTGGCCACGCCATTGGCGTCGGTGAGCGGGCCTGGTCCGTAGACCCGGGTGGGATGGACGAGCACGGCGTCGCCGCCGCTCGCCACATACGACTGCACCAGCCGCTCGCCCATGAGCTTAGTGTGCTCGTACTCGGTGGGCTTCCGGATTCCGTGCGGGAGCCAGGTCCGTCTGAGCTCTGGCAGCGTGAGCACGGTCGACACGTGCACGATCCGATCGACACCCGCACGGCTCGCCAGGTCGAGCAGGAGCTCGGTCCCCGCGACGTTCACGTCCCAAAACTCTCGTGGATTCCTACTCCAGGCGCGGGCACAGCCGGCCAGGTGGAACACGGTCCCGACGCCGTCCATCGCCCGAGTCATCGCGGTTCGGTCGAGGATGTCACCCTGCACCACCTCGAGCCGTGGGCCATGCGCTCGCGCCAATACCTCGGGGTGCCGGCAGATGATCCGCACCCACTCACCCGCTTCGATCAATTGCCGCACCAGCTGCCGCCCGATGAAGCCGGAGGCGCCGGTTACCAGGGTCGTGGCACTCATGATCCACCCCCGGTGCTGAGTTCGGCCTCGGGATCGAGCCGCGGAAAAACCGGCAGCGGGAAACGCTCGACCGGCGCGCGACTGAACGCCGTCCGGATGAGCGGCGCGGCCACGACCTGCAACACCGTGGCCCACACCAGCCCGCCCAGCGCGTCGATGGCGTAATGATTCTGGGTGTACACCGTGGCGAAGCAGACGCCTACGGTCTCGGCGATGATGAGCCAGGCCCACCCGCGCGGCAGCCAGCGCCAGGCCAGGTAGGCGATGGTGACCGACCCCGCGACATGCGAGCTCGGGAATGCGGTGCCGAGCGAGTCGCCCGAGTCGTGCGCGGCCTGGACCAGCTGATACCAGAAGCCCTGGGTCAAGTCCCCCTGGTAATGCGGCAAGAGCGCGGCCGGACCATCCACCGGGAACCACAGGTAGAGCGCGTAGCAGCCGAGGTAGGTCACCGCCAACCGGAAGGTCATGTCGCGCATCGCCGTATGCCGCCCCATGAGCCCCACCGCTATCACAGGGATGAAGATCAAGGGGTAGTAGGCGTAGTAGATGAAGTGCATGACCTCGCTCAGCCACACGGCGGGCATCCGGGGCATCCAGGTCAGGTTGAAATGCTGGCCGAATACCCGGAGGTCCCACGCGGTGACGATCTGATCGTGGACCCCCACGTGGTAGAGCTCGCGCAGGTAGCCGAGCTCGGTCCAGAAGGCGAGGACAAAGAGCAATGGGTAGATCTCCCGCAGGATCTGAACGGGCCGCGCCAGGTCGCGCGGCGCTCTATTCAGGAAGAGCGGCAGTGCTGCGGCCGCGACGTGCGCGGCGAAGATCGCCGGGGCGTAGCCAGCGTTCGACACCACGGTCAGCCAGACCGCGGCGAGGAACACGTTGTAGCCCGATACGACCGCATCGACGGGACGGGTTTGGTGTGTCATAGCCATTGTTCCTCCTCATACCAGCGGGCGGTTTCTTCGGTGCCGCGCACGACCGGATAGGCTGGTACAAAGCCCAGCTCCTGCTCGGCGGGCGACACATCGCACACCCAGCGTTGTTGGGTCAGCTCGCGCACGCGCTCGCGATTGAGCACGGCCGCGGCATGCCGGACCTTGGCACAGCCTTCCGCCGCAATCGCAATGAGGCGAGCCAACCCAACCGGGACACTCACCAGCCGGGGCTCGCGGTGAAGGGCCCGACCGATCGCGTCCGCGACCGAACGCCAGGTGACCGGCTCAGGATGCGCCACGCAATAGGTGCGGCCCGCTGCACGCGGTGTGTCGCCCGCCTCGAGCAGCCCCTGGACCGCGTCGCGTACATAGAGCATCGAGACCTCGCGGTCCCATCCACCGACGGTCAGGGCCACGCCATGCTTGATCATCCGGAACAGCGTGAGCACTCCCTTCTCGCGCGGCCCGTAGACCGATGTGAAGCGCAGGATCGTCGCGGGCACGCGGTCTCGATAGGCGTGCACCAGCACCTCGGCCAGGAGCTTCGAGTGGCCGTAGTGGGACAGCGGCATCGGCACCGTGTCGGGCGACAAGAGCTCGCCGTACCGGCAGGGGCCGGCCGCGGCCAGCGATGAGAGAAACACGACCCTGGGTGCGCCGCCGTTGTGCGCGGCGGCGGCCTTGAGCACCCGCGCCGTGCCCTCGGTGTTGATCAGGTAGTACTCGTGTGGCGTCCGGGCCTCCGTGAG
>DATHRW010000202.1:0-5673 GCA_035464955.1 Gemmatimonadales bacterium | reverse complement strand
AGATCCGCGCGACCCAGGACCCGCTCGTCCGGCAGTTCATCGAGGGGCGACCCAACGCCCCGGCTGTCTCGGGGCTGGCCCCGAGAACTGGAGTTGGGCCATGAAGCGTACCAACGAGTTGGTGGTCGGGTCCGTGATTGTGGCCGGGCTCATCGTGGTGATCGGCGGGGCGATCTGGCTCGGACAACGCCGGCTCGCGGGGCAGGAACAGATTCACACCGCGCGGTTCCGAACCGTCGGGGGGCTCGGAGTCGGGGCACCGGTGACACTTCGCGGCGTCCGGGTCGGGCGGGTCGAGGCCATTCGTCTCGGCCAAGATGAGTGGGTGGAGATGGACCTCCGGGTCGACCGCGTGGTCGATCTCCCGGCCAACCCTGGCGTCATCGCCGCTTCGGCCAGCCTGTTCGGGGAATGGGCGGCCACGATCATCACCCTCGATGTGCCCCAGGAGGACCCCGCTATTCAGGCGCTGCTCACCGAGGCGGCCGCGCCGGGCGGTGGAGTGTGGCCGGGCGCGACATTGCCGGATATCGGCAAGCTCACGGCGCAAGCCGGCCGGATCGCCAACGACATCGCGCTCCTCACCGGTCGGGTCGGCGCGATCTTCGACTCGAGCACCGTGAACGAACTGCGGAGCAGCATCCGGGACTTCGTCGATGTCGCCGACCAACTGCGGCGCTTCACTCGGGGGAAGATGGCATCCTTCGATACGATGGCGCTCGATCTGAGCGGCGGGTCGGCGGATTTCGCGGCGGCCGCGCGTGGTGCCCGGCTTGCGGCCGAGCGGTTCGACTCGGCCACCGCGGACCGGCAGCTCACCGATATCGTGAACTCGGCGCGCGGGTCGAGCGAGGATCTGCGGCGGGCGTCGGCGGATTTCCGCGCCTTGATGGAGGCCGCGCGCGCCCACGAGACCAGCCTGACCCGGGTCTTGATCGCGACCGACTCCATCATGTCCCGGCTCGAGAGCGGGTCAGGGACGCTCGGGCTCTTGGCGTCGGACTCGACGTTGTACGCGGAGGCCACGCTCACGGTGCGCACGCTCCGTGACCTGCTCGAGGACATCCAGGCCAATCCGCGGCGCTACTTCAAGTTCTCGGTATTCTAGATGGCGAAGCAGCACGTCGATCGGGAAGTCAGCGCCGGGGGCATCATCTTTCGGCGCAGTCCCGAGGAGCCTGCGCAGTTTCTGCTCATCCGGGATTCCTACCGTCACTGGGGCTTTCCCAAAGGGCATCTGGAGGACGGCGAGACTCCGGCCGAGGCGGCGCTGCGAGAGACGGCCGAAGAGACCGGGCTCAACGACCTCGTGCTGCACGGTCCGATCAAGATCATCGACTGGCACTTCCGCTTTCGCGGCCGACGGATTCACAAGTACTGTCACTTCTTCTTGTTCGAGAGCCCCGCAGCTGAATCCGACCCGCAGGTCGGCGAAGGCATCACCGCATGCCGCTGGTATCCTCTCGAGGAAGCGCTCCGCCACTTGAGCTACGACAATGCCCGGGGTGTGCTCAAGCGCGCCGGTGAAATGGCGCGCACGCTCGTGGCCGTGGGTGCCGGCCGACCCAAGCGGGCTCCGACAAGCTGAGCATGCCGACCATCGCCGGGCTGCTCGCGACCCGTCGGCAGGTCCAAGCTCTGCGCCGGAGCGTTCCAAAAGGCGGTCCCCAGGTGGTCTCCTGCCGCAGCTTTCGCTCGCTCCATCGGCTCATGGACCAGCGCCTGGTCGACGCCGTCGCGCTCGCCCCCACGAGTGCGAGCCTCTCGGAAGTCGCGGGGTTTCGGGAGCGGTTCCCGACCATCCCAATGATTGCATATGCAGGGTTTCGGCCCGATGACGGAGCCCTGCTGTCCGCGTGCTACCAGGCGGGGATTGCCCGAGCCCTGGTCGAAGGAGTGGACGACGCAATCCTCGGTGAGACGCTCAGTCGAACCAGCCTAACGGCGGCGCGACGGAGCGGGCTGGCCGCGGCCCCGAGGCTTCTGCGCCTGACCGAGCCGCTCCAGCGAAAGGCCTGGGATGTGTTGATCGAAGATGTTGAGCGGCCCATGGGGACCGACGAATTGGCTCGCCGGTTCAAGGTGAGCAGGGAGCACCTCTCGCGGCAGGTCGGCGCAGGCGGAGCGCCGAACCTCAAACGGTTGATGGACCTCACGCGGACGGTCTGTGCCGCACAGCTGCTGTGCAATCCGGGGTACGCCATCCAAACGGTCGTCCGGCTGCTCGGCTTCACATCCTCCAGCCATCTGAGCCGCACGGCGCGCCGGGTGGTTGGCGTCCCAGCTGCGAAGCTCGGCGAACTCACGCCTGAAGAACTCCTGCGGCGGTTCGTGCGCGGGAAGACCCGGAGCCGGATCTAGAGTTCTCCCACCTCGCGTTCGTAGGCTGCGAAGATCTCTTCGCGGCCGATCACCCCGCGCAAATGATAGGGCCCGATCCGGTCGACCACCGGCAATAGCTGGGCACCGCGCGCACCCAGCCGTCGCAGTGCGGTGAGGAGATCGTCGTCGATCGTCACGCCTTCGCTGAACGGATGTGCCAGCTCGCGGATCGGGGTCGAGCCCGGAATGGTGCGGTCCGACAGGGCCCGCTTCAGATCCTGGGACGTGAAGATCCCGACCACCCGGTTCTCGCGGTCCACCACGGGGAATTCGAGCTGTGGGCTCTGCCGCATCACGGGGATCGTCTTCTCGAGCGTTGCATCGGCATAAATGATAGCCGGATCAGTCTTGTAGGCATCCGCCACCGTCAGCCGGCGTAACGCACCCTCGTCCGTGCCGTGACTGAACCGTTCGCCACGCCGTGCGAGCCATTCGGTATAGATCGACTCGTGGTGGAGAGCCCGTGCTACCACGTAGGACAACGTGCCCCCGAGCATGAGGGGGAGAATCAGCCCGTAGTCGTTGGTCATCTCCATGACCATGAAGATCGCGGTGAGGGGCGCATGGGTTGCGCCGCTTACCACGGCGGTCATGCCCACCAGGCCGAGCGCGATTGGCGGAATGCCTATGGCGGGAACCAGCTGCTGGAGCAGGACACCAACCGCCGCGCCAAACGTCCCGCCGATGACCAGGGCCGGTGTGAACACGCCGCCCACTCCTCCGCCGGCCAGGGTCAATCCGGTGGCGAAGATCTTGGCGAAGGCCAAAATGAACAGCAGGGTCGCGGTCTGGTCCAAGGCCAGGCCGAGGTCGAGGGTCTGGTGGCCGCGGCCCCAGAGCGCGGGCTCGAATTGGCTCGACACGGTTCCGATGATCGCCGCGGCCAGGACCAACCGGGCCCAACGGGGCACCCGTTCCATCCAGTCGTGAATTCGCCACACACCGCGGGCGTAGATCGTGGCCACGACGCCGCCGAGGATGCCGAGGAGGGCATAGAGAAAGAGGTCGCGGGTGGGGCCGATGGAATATTCCCGGGGAATGCTGATGACCAGGTCTTCCCCGAGCCCGATGCGCGTCACCGCGGCCGCGGCCACGCTGGCCACCACGAGCGGGGCCAGCGCCATGGACCTGAACCCGCCGACCATTTCCTCGAGCGCAAAGAAGACGCCGGCAATCGGCGCGCCGAAGGCGCCCGAAATTCCCGCCGCCGCCCCGCAGCTGACCAGGAGCTTGAGCCGGTTGGGCCGGAACCTGAAGTAGCGCCCGATCCGGCTGCCCAGGGCGGAGCCGAGCACGGCGACCGGGCCCTCGGCCCCGACCGACCCGCCGCTTCCCAGCGTGATCGCGGCGCCAACGGTCTTGATCGCCACCGGGAGGGAGTGCACCACTCCGCCGCGGCGGGCCACGGCATGGATCACGTCGGGAATATTCTCGCCGGGTGAATCGCGGGTCCCGTAGCGGACCAGGAGGCGCACCAGCCAGAGACCGAACGCGAGTGTTGCGATCGCGCCCAGGGCGACCGGGACGCCCAGGAAACGCGGCACCTGTTCTACGCCCTGGGCTGCGACATCGATGGTGCGGTAAAAGATGAGGGTGCTGAAGCCGACCGCAGTGCCGACCATCGCGGCGATGCCCAGCACGATGGGGCCCTCACCGATTCCCGCCCGCAGCATCAACTGGATGACCCGGTCGCCCAGCGCACTGGTCTGGACGGCGAGGTAGCGGGGGATGGGCGAGAACTCTTTCATTGGCAAGAAGATAACCGAGCCGGGCCCTCCGGCAGGTCACCGCTCGTGGGTTGCTCGGCCAATCGCATTGTGATAATTTTCACAATCTAACCCTGAAACGCGTACACCCTAGCTTCCAGAGTCTATGGCCACCGATTCCGTCCTCCGTCCTGGCGAACTGAAAGACGTCCTGCTGCGCGAAATCGAAGCTGCAGATTTGGCTTCTGTCGACACCAGCGATGTCGGGACCGTGCTCGAAGTGGGTGATGGCGTTGCCCGGATTTACGGGCTCACGTCTGCCTTCGCAAGCGAAATGCTGGAATTTACCGTGACTGCGACTGGCGAGACCGTCACGGGGCTGGTGCTGAATCTCGAGGAGGACAACGTCGGCGCCGTCGTTCTCGGCGACTACTTGAAGTTGAAGGAAGGTGACGAGGTGCGGTGCACCGGCCGGCTGCTGCAGGTGCCGGTCGGTCGTGCCATGCTCGGCCGCGTGGTGGATGCCTTGGGCCGTCCCGTGGATGGCCGTGGTCCGATCAGTACGGACGCGTTCCGCCAAGTCGAAATGGTGGCCCCGGGAATCGTCGTGCGCCAGCCGGTCAAGCAGCCGTTGCAAACCGGACTCAAGGCCATCGACTCGATGATTCCGATCGGCCGCGGCCAACGGGAGTTGATCATCGGCGACCGGGGCACCGGCAAGACGGCCATCGCGGTCGACACGATCATCAACCAGCAGGGCCAGAACGTTATCTGCGTCTACGTGGCGATTGGGCAGAAGCGCTCGACGGTGGCCTCGGTGGTGGAGAAGCTCAAAGACGCGGGTGCCATGGACTACACCATCGTGGTCGCGGCCACTGCCTCCGAGCCTGCCCCGCTCCAATTCATTGCGCCGTACGCCGGGTGTGCGATCGCCGAGCACTTCATGTACGCCGAGGGGCGAGACACGCTGTGTGTGTACGACGACCTATCCAAGCAGGCCGCCGCGTACCGGCAGCTGTCCTTGATTCTTCGCCGTCCGCCCGGTCGCGAAGCGTATCCGGGGGACGTCTTCTATCTGCACAGCCGGTTGTTGGAGCGGGCGGCGAAGATCTCGGAAGACCCCAACGTGATCAAACTGGATGACCGGATCGTGAAGCCCGGCGGGTCGCTCACCGCGCTGCCGATTATCGAGACCCAGGCGGGCGACGTGTCGGCCTACATCCCTACCAACGTCATCTCGATCACCGACGGGCAGATCTTCCTCACCACCGATCTATTCTATTCAAACGTCCGGCCAGCGGTCGATGCGGGTATCAGTGTGAGCCGGGTCGGCGGGAACGCGCAGATCAAGGCGATGAAGAAAGTGGCCGGCCCCCTGCGGCTCGGCCTAGCGCAGTATCGTGAGCTCGAGGCGTTTGCCCAGTTCGGGTCGGAGCTCGATGCCGCAACCCAACAGCAGCTCGCACGTGGTGCCCGGACCGTCGAGATCCTGAAACAACCGCAGTACGAGCCCGTGCCGGTGGAGCGGCAGGTCGTCGTCATCTATGCCGTCACCAACGGCCACCTCGACGATGTGGAGATTGGG
>DATHRW010000201.1:0-2637 GCA_035464955.1 Gemmatimonadales bacterium | reverse complement strand
CTGGCTCCGGAGGGTCTCCATGTGGGTTCGGGCCACCGCGAGCCCTGCCGAGCGCGAGGCCGCGGACGTATGCATGGCCAGGACTTGGGTGCTTGCGCGCGAGATCGCGAGCAGCCCGATAGAGAGCAACACGATCGCGACGAGTACCGCGATCAGGCTGAAACCGGCGTCCTTCCTCACTGCCATGCTCCCTCGCGGTAAACCCAGAGCTTGAGCGACCCTGCGCCCGATACGGCAACGGCCGCGACCGCGGTCGACTCGCGCTGATTAACCAAGTAGACCACCCCACGCGTGCCGAACGGTGCGGTCACGCCGCGGCCGTCGAATTCCACCCGGTCATTGATGAAGGTGATCGGGCCTGTCGCGGTGTCGTTCGGCACCGGCCCGGCGACGCCGCTTCCGAAGGTGACGCCGGTTCCCAGCGCACGATTGCCGGCAAAAGCACGCAGCGCGCGCTGTTCCACCGAGCTCTCGGTGAGCACCCCGTCCCGGTCGTCGTCGAGGAACCCGGTGTAGCTCCCCCCTACCGGATCGAACACGATCCGGGCGGTGCTGCGAGTGGCGAGGGCGCGGGTGCGGACCGCCTCGAGGTCACGCGCCAACTGCAGCCCGGCGCTCCGGACCTCCTGGTACGGGCTGACCCGAAGGTAGGGGATGCCGATGGCGAGCATGAGGCCCATCACCACCATCACGGTCACCGCTTCGACCAGGGTGAAGCCCTTCCGCGATTCGGTCATGAGTGCCACGCCTCAGTACACCGGCCGGAAGGCCGTGTGAATGACGTTCCCCACCACCGGGGTGCCCGGCGGGAGGTTGGCGGGGTCGTGGAACCGGGTCTCGAACCGCCAGTCCCGGGTCGGCGGCGTGTAGTAGGTGCCGTTCCAGGTGCCGGCCGCCTTGGCCGAGAAGTGGAGCGACACCAGCGAGCCGCGGTAGGTCAGCGTGACGCCGCTCCAGTTCTCCAGGAAGCGCGGGAAGTTCTCGACGCCGCCGCCATAGAAATCCGCGTAGCCGCCAGGGCACCCCGGAAGTTCGTGGTCGCACGGGGTCGGGGTATGGCCGGCCAGCACCGCGGCCCACACTTGGGTGGCGGCCGCAGGCCGCTGGACGAAGCCGCCGCAGACGGTTGCCGGGGTAAGGGCCGCGGGATTGTAGGTGGTGCACTGGTGCTGGGCGTCGTTCCAGGCGTTCGAGAGCATCGTGATGGCGTCGCCGGCCAGGGCCGACGGCTTCCAGTTGGTGCGGTTGTAGTGTCCCTGGACGTAGAGCGGGTAGTCGGTGGAGAATGTGAACGGGTTGCCGATCTGGTCGCCGTTCACCAGCCGGACCACCGGCAAGTTCCCGTCGCCCTTCGGATCGTAGCCCGTTCCGGTAAAGGTGACGTGCAGGATCTGGGTCATACGGCTCGGGTTGCCGCCCACCCAGTTGAACAGCTGCTGCAGATCGATGTTCAGTACGTCGACGTAGCGCTTCTCGCGGCCCTCGAACCAGGCATCCCACGTGAAGCGGAAGATGGTATCGCAGTCGATCCCGGATGGAACTTGCTCGCCACCGTCCCGGGTCGACGCCATGACCGTGCACAGGTTGTCCGCCGGGTTGTTGAGGCCGGCAAGATTGATGGTAATTGCCCAGTCGGCTTTCCACGAAAACTTGGCTCGCCGCTCGATCGCCCCATCGGTGACCCGCCGGGGGGCCACGATTTCCGCCGGCGGGAAGCCGTTCGGCAGCGGTACGCGGAGCGTGTCCACCCCGTAGGCATCGGTCTTCAGCCGGTCGTCGAACTTGGCATGGCTCTCGGTCATGAAGGCGGCAGGCGTCGGATGGCTCCGGCTGTCGAAATCGAGCGGAACCTCGGTGCCGACGGCGTCGTTGATGAAGACGCCGTTCAGGATGTTGTGGAAATCCTTCCGGTCGTGAAACACCTTGTTCGGCGTGGTGATGACTTCACGATACCACGCGTTGCTGGAACTCAGGTAAATGTTGCCGTTGGAGTGGACCCATCCCTCGAAGTCGAGCGGCGGGCCGTTGGTGATTTCCAGGTCCTTTTCGTAGAACACGCCGAATTGGAAGATGGGAATCGACTGGGCCTTGGCCGTCACGATCGCGGCAGCCGAGTTGTCGATCGGATCCCGGACCTCGGAGAAGATGTCGATGAATTGGGTGAGCGCGTACAGTCCTGCGAACGGGCCGTCCGTGATCGACTGGACCTGGACCCCTCCGAGGCGGTTGGCGTTCACCGCGCTGAAGGTGAAGCCGGGGATGCTCGGCGGGACGATGGCGGCCAGCTCCGCATCGGTAATGGCCCCGTCGTGGATGGCGTCCTCCAATTGGGCCATAATGGCGTCCGCGCCGGCCTCGGCTGCAAAGGAGACTTGCGTATAGCGGTAGTCGTAATTGGCCGTCCGGGTCGCTGTGACGACCCCCACTACCGCCACCATCGTCAGGGCGGACATGAGCACCAGCACGAAAATGGTGGCCTCCAGAGCGAATCCGCCCTGGTCGAGCCCCAACGCCCCGGTTCGTTTCCTGAGTGTTCGGGAATCCGTCATTCACACCGTCTGCCGGCGAGAGAATCTCAAGCAGATAGGTAGAGCAACGGACGTGCCAGGGTCTCAGTCCAGCTAACCCTTACTGCGC
>DATHRW010000200.1:0-13980 GCA_035464955.1 Gemmatimonadales bacterium | reverse complement strand
AGCGGTAGCCGTGCGAGGCTGGATCCCGGTGGCCGAGGTATGCTTCCGTCTCGACGATCCGGCCGACTGTGGTCGTACCCGCCACCGTCGATGTGATGAGCATGCCGATGAGATCCGCGGCCACGAGGTTGGCCGGCCGCAGGAAGAAGTCCGGGTCGAGCCGGGTACTCACGCGGAAGGGTCTGGCGAGGCCGGTGGTTCTTCGATTTGTTTCGAAGCCTTCGCAGCCGCTCCGGATTTCGCTCGCTTGCGCATCGTTTTCTTCTTGGCCCCGCTGGCGGTCTTCTTTCGGGGCGACCGTTTCCGCTTCTTGGCTGCCTTCGAGGACTTTGTCCCGGCGGTGGCTTCCTTCGACTTGGTCTTGGCCGAACCGGAGTCATCGGCCGTCACGACCCCGACCATCGCGATCTCTTCCTTCCGTGCCGGCGTGCGGGACCCACGGCGGAATCTGAGCCCCGCCCGTCTGCCGTTGACCTTCTCCCGCTCCTCCGCCTCTGGCTGGACGGGCGGCTCAGTGCTCGGTGCCTTCGCGTCTGCCTTCTGGGTGGCTCGCGCCGCGGGTGCCGTTCCGCGGACCACGTCGCCGAGGCGGTTCACTTCGTAGGTCCCGTCCTCGAGCTTGAGCACCTCCGCTACGTGCGCATCATGCGCCTGGCGAAGTAGCCGCTGAAATCGACCTTCCTCGAGCAACTGATCCTCTCGGCCATGGAGCGTCGCCATACGGGCACGGAGGGCGGCAGCTGGAGCGGGGAGGTCCATTTCATCGAGCGCGTGGCGCAGGAGGTCGAATGCCTTGGCCAGGCTGAGCCGATGCCCCGAAGGCGGCGGAGTGGTTGGTGCGCCGGTGCCTTTCGCCGGCGCTGCCGCGGTTTTCTTCTTCGCGGATTTGCCGCCCCGACCACGGCCCCCACGCCGGCTGCGCCGGGCACCTTCCTCGGTTCCGGGCGCAGCGGCGGCCTTGACCGTCGGGAGCGCCTCCATGGGGCCGACCTCGAACTGCCCGTTGTCCAGTTTGGTCAGTCGGAGGGCGCCTTTGTTGCCGGCCTCGATCACGAACTTACTGAAGCGATTGAACCCGAAGTTGCGCTCGTCGAAGTTGGGGTCGATTTGCTGCATGACCTGTTTGAGCCGGTCCGAACGCATCACGTCGCCGTGTTCGGTCATTCTCGCGATGGCTTCCCGCACCACTTCCCAGGGGTCGCGCTGGACGGACGACGGCTCTGCTTCTTTGGTCAACCCGGCGAGGTCGGAATAGGAGTAGTACTCGTCACAATTCTGAATCAGCAGATCGCTGGCGGATTCCCGAATGCCAACGCCGATCACGTACTTGCCGTATTCCTTGAGCTTGATGACCAGGGTGGAGAAGTCGCTGTCGCCCGAAAGAAGAATGAACGTTCCAATCTCAGACCGGGTAAACACGAGCTCTATGGCATCCACGGCGAGCCGGATGTCCGTGGCGTTCTTCTTATTCGGGCCGAAGGCGGGCGCGAAAATGAGATCGATCGACGATTCGGATAAGGGCACGATGTACTGCGGGTATCGGCGCCAATCGGCGTAGGCCCGCTGCACGGCTACTTTGCCCTTGATGATCTCACTATTCAGCAGGGTGCGGAGTTCCTTGGTGAGATCGGAACGGATACCCAACGTCACGTTGTCGAAATCGATCAGGAGGGCCGCATTGGGGGCGTGCGTCATCGGGACGGTACCCCGGGCTGGTCGAGCAGTAGGTTGCGTCACGTCGTGCTGAGCTCCAAGCTGACGATCTGGGCGAGTTCTTGGCGTTGTACGGTGCCGCTCCCACTCGTGGGGAAGGCGTCGAAAAAGCGCACCAGATCTGGGATCTTGTGGTCTGCGAGATATTCGCGACAAAAGTCTTTGAGTTCGTCGGCAGTCATGACGGCGCCCTCGATGGGGAGGATACACGCACAGATTAGTTCCCCCAACACCTCGTGAGGAATACCCACGACACGGGCATCGCCTACTCCTTGGTGCAGCTGGAGGATATCCTCGACCTCCCGCGGGGGGACGCCGTGCCCGCCCCGGAAAACCAGCTCCGTCCGTCGGCCGAGCAGGTGGATGAACCCGTCTTCATCGAGCGAGGCGACGTCGCCTGTGAGGAGGAATCCATCGGGTGTAAAGACCTTCTTGGTCTCTCCCGGCATGCGGAGGTAGCCGAGCATCACGTTGGGGCCGGTGACGGCGAGTTCGCCGACCGCTTCCCCGTCGTGAAGCGCCCCGCTCGTCATGTCCGCGACCCGCACCAGGACATCCGGCAGCGGCCGCCCAACTGTGGAACTCCGCTGCTGTTCCGGATCGTCCGGGCGCGTGAGGCTCACGGTCGGACCGGTCTCCGTGAGGCCGTAGGCGATCTCGACGTCGCACCAAGCCCGGATCCGACACACCAGGTCCGCAGGAACCGGGCTGCCGCCAACGACACCGCCGCGAAGCGCCGAGAGGTCGCGCGAGGGGAAGGTCGGCTCCCGCATGAGCAGCTGGAACATGGTCGGGACGCCGTGCAGGAAGGTGACGCGCTCGCGTTCGATGAGGTCGAGGGCGGCGGCCGCTTCGAACCGCTCTTGCAGCACCACCGTGGCCCCGTGAGCAACGGCACCGACCAAAACCGAAGCGCCGAACGAATGGAAGAATGGCAGGGCGGCCAAGACTCGCTCCCCATCTCCCATGCCCAACGCCCGTCCCGTCTGCACGGCATTCTCGATGATGTTCCGGTGCGACAACACCACGCCCTTCGGCTTGCCCGTCGTTCCGGAGGTGTAGAAGACGGCCAACGGCGTCTCGGCCGGATCGCCGAGCGGCGTGGCGAGTGCCGAAGCCCGACCCTTCCGCGTGAGCTCGTCGAATCGATAAATCCGATCGTCGGTCCAGAGCTCCGCCCCCACCACCGCCAGGCAGCGGAGGGCCGGCAAGCGATCCAACAGTTCGTCGAACACCTCGAGGTAGTCGACCCCGCCATAGGCTGCAGGTATCACGGCGGCTCTCGCGTCGCTGTGCCGAAGCTGGTACTGGAGGTCGTGAAAGCCTTGCGACGGGTCGAGCGGGACCAGGGTCGCATCCAGCCGGGCGGCGGCGAGAAGGGTCAGGATCCACTCCGGCCAGTTGGGCAGCTGCACCGCGATCCGGTCACCGGGCGCCACCCCGAGATCCGAGAACGAACCGGCGAGGGCGTTGACCCGCGTGTGGGCTTGACCGAAGGTCAACCTCCGGTCGCCAAAGACCGCCAGGTCGCGATCGGGGTGCCGGGAGACGAGTTCCTCGAATAGGCTGGCTAGGTGGTGAGCGCCCAATATCCCCCTCAATGTCCTGGTCACAGCCTAGCAATATAGGGAGCAAACGGGCTGCGCGGGTAGCTGGGGCCGCGGTACCGGGATCCGGCACCGATCTAGCCCGGAGGCGCGTGCTCGGCGTGGGGAAGCAGGAGGCTGAAATAGAACCGGGTGCCCTCCCCGAGGACCGTATCGACCAGCAGCTCGGACCCCATGGCCTCAACGAGCTTGCGGCAAATCGAGAGACCCAGGCCGGAGCCGGAGAAGGCGTAGTTGCCGGGCTGCTGGCGGCGGCGGAACGGCTCGAAGAGGGTACGCATGGCATGGGGCGGGATGCCGCGGCCCGTGTCGCGCACCGAATATTCGACCGTGGTGTCGTCGCGGGCGACGGCGTGCACCTCGACGAATCCTTCGTCGGTGAACTTGAGCGCATTGGTCGTCAGGTTGAGCAGGACCCGGCTCAGGGCCACTGGATGGCCGACCCGAAAGTCATCGTCGGGCGATGCGATGCGGACCGTTAGGCCTTTCTCCTCCGCGATGGGCTGGACGATGTCCCGCACAGACTCGAGAATATCCGCAATCGAGAACGGAATGGGGTCCAGGTCGACCAAGCGGTCGCCGCCGCGGGCCAGCTCCATCACATCGCTCGCCATCGCGCTCAATCCGAATGCCGCGCTATAGATCAGTCCGAGTTGCCGCTCCTGAATCTCTGTGACGCTCCCGCTGCGGCCCCGCTGCAACGTCTCGGCCAGAAACAAGATGGACGTGAGTGGTGAGCGCAAATCGTGCGCAACTTCGACGACCAACTCGAGTCCGTCCGGCCCGGCCAGGCGCTCAGCCAAGTGCTGCGACCAGTCGGCTTCGATCCGGGTCTGGAGCGTCTCGATACCCCGGAGGAGTCCGAGAATCTGGCTCGCCTCGGGAATCGGCTCGAGGCCGGCGACGAGTGCGAGTAGCCGGCGGCGGAGAAGCTGCAGGACCCGCCGGGCCAGGGGAGTCTTGGGAAGTGATGGCGCGGAAATCTCAGAGCCTTCGACCAGGGCGCGCACGGCGGCCAGCAACGCGGTGATGTGCCCGCCGACTTCCTCGGCCGAGACCGCATCTCGCGAGAGCACCTGCCACTCGTGCCGGACTTCGTCCCCCGCAAGCTCCAGGGCGCTCCAGAGTTCCGGGCAGATTTCACCCGCCTCCCGCACCTTCTGGGTGTCGGGCGGCTGGACGCGGCGCCCAGAGCCCCGCCGTCGGTCATCCGTGATATGACCGGTCACGGGCTGGTCAGGGATCACGCATCGGAATCCGACGCTGCGTTGCGCTGGAAGCTGTGCTTGTCCATGAGACGATACAGCGTGGTCCTATCGATACCCGCCAGTCGCGCCGCCTTGGACATGTTGCCTCCCGCACGACCTACCAGACGTGACAGATATTCCCGCTCGAACTGGCTAATGATGCGCTCTTTGGCAAGATGGAAGGCTTCGTCCATACTCACAAGCGCCGTCCCGCTCTCGGGCGACCAGTCCCCGCCATCGTCATAAATCGGGATGTCCTTGGGCTCGATGGCCTGATCCGGTTCCGCCAAGACCGCAACATGCTCGATCACGTTTTGGAGCTCGCGCACATTCCCCCGCCAAGAACGGGACCGCAGGAAGGAAATGCTGCCCTCGCTGAGCCGAGGAACACGATCGCCCATCTGGCGATGCCGCTGCCAATAGTAGGTCAGGAAGTGATTGGCCAGCAGTGGAATGTCTTCGAGACGCTTCCGCAGGGGCGGGAGCTTGATTGGGACCACCCGCAAGCGGTAGTAGAGATCCTCGCGCAACGCACCGGAGGCCACGGCCTCCTGCGGATCTCGATTGGTCGCGGAGATGAACCGCACATCAACGACGGCATCTTGCTGCTCGCTCCCGACCCGTCGCACCACACCATCTTGGATGACCCGGAGCAGCTTGGCTTGGAGCGGGAGGGACATCTCCGTCAGTTCGTCCAAGAACAGCGTGCCGCCGCTCGCCGTCTCGAGCAACCCGGCCTTGTCCCGGTCAGCGCCCGTGAAGGACCCCTTCCGGTGGCCGAACATCTCCGACTCGAGCAAGGGCTCCGGCAAGGCGGCACAGTTGATCGGCACGATGGTGCGGCTCGACCGCCTGCTGTTGTGATGGATATACTGAGCGATCACTTCCTTCCCAGTGCCGCTTTCCCCGGAGATCAAGACCGAGGCGTCGGTGCCGGCAACTTTTCGTGCCAGTTCCACCGCCTGCCGGAACGGCGCCGAGATTCCGATCAAAGTGAACTTCTCACCGTGCCCGGGCTGCTGCATCAGCTGCGTTCTGAGTTCGTTGGTCTCACGGGCCACCATCACGGCGTGAGAGGCCCGCCCGATCAAGACCTGGAGATGGGTGGCCGAGAACGGCTTCGGCAGGTAATCCCACGCACCGGCCCGGAGCGCCTCGATGCTGCTCGTGACGCTGGGATTCCCGGTCATGACGACGACGATTGTGTCCTTATGGGCCTTGAGCGCGGCGCCGAGGATGTCCATCCCGGACACCTGAGACATATAGAGGTCGACCAAGATAATGTCGAATTGGCGGCGCTTGACCGTATCGAGCGCCTCAGATCCCCGCCCGATGGTCGTAACGTTGTACCCCTCCATCTGGAGCACGGTCGAGCAACTTTCTCTGAGCGTCCGCTCGTCATCCACGACGAGGATCCTGATGCCCGCCTTCACCTCGGCCGGGATCGAGAACGGATCGGACGGCGCTGAAGCGCCCGCGGGGGTCGAGGAATCGGCGATTGAGCGTTCCATCCTTCGTAACTCCTTGTCATCCAGCATGATACGTTCAAGTTGCCAGCCCCGATCGCTCCGGCGCTCAGTCTCGCTGACACGACAGCCCTGCCGCGCGGGGCAAGCAATTTCGTGTGGCCGGCGCAACGATCTCCTGCATGGTAGGGGCAACAGTACTGTCGTGCTGTGACAACAATCACAATCAAATGTAGCGCCGGTCGACCAGGCAGCCTAATGGGCGATTCGAGGGGCGTGGGAGCCCCGCACGGTATTCCTTTTGCTGAAGGGGGACATAACTTTCCATGATTAGGGCGGCATCTGGGCCGCTCGAGCCCGCACATAGTTCGGAGTTCACTGGATGGCCGACAGCCCCAACCCTAATCTCCCCGATATCGGGCGCCCAATCGGGGTGCCGGAGGTTGCGCCGACTGTCCAGGCCAGCCTCGCGCCACCAGCACCCTACGCCGAGGAGGAGTTCGGCATCGATTGGGGCCGGTACCTCGCGGCACTGCGGCGCTACAAGTGGATGATCCTCGGGCTGACCGTGCTCGGCACTGTAGGCGGCGTGTTCGGAAGCCGATTCATCCGACCGGACTATTCAACCACCGCAAAGATTTGGATTGAGCCCAATCCGGGACAGCGCGGCCCGATCCGGGCGCGCGAGCTGCTGGATGAGGAGGCGTGGGCCGAGCTTCTCAACACGTGGGTTGTACTCGACTCGGCGGCACTCAAGGCCAAGCTCTACCTCAAGACCGCGCCGACCGATTCGGCCGTATTCGAGACCTTCGATTTGCGCGAGCCGTACACTCCCGGTGAGTACGCGCTCACAGTGACCCCGGACGGGCGGCAGTACGTTCTCCGGAGCGGTGCCACAGCGGTGGAGACCGGAACACCGGGTGACTCGATCGGCAGGTCCGTCGGGTTTGTTTGGACCCCCGATCCAGCGGCATTAAAGGCAGGCCGGACCATCTCATTCAGCGTCACGACCGTGCGCGCGGCCGCGGCCGCGATCGTACCGCATTTGGCACCTCGCCTCACAGGAGGCGGGAACTTCCTCACCATTTCGTACACGGGGAAGGATCCCCAGCAGGTTACCAAGACGCTCAATGCGGTCGTCGATCAGTTCGTCTCGGTCGCGGCCGAGCAGAAGACCAGAAAGCTCACGGCCCAGCTCGATGCCCTAGAAGAGCAGGTCGATCTGGCAGGAGCCGATCTCCGGCAAAAGGAAAACGCCCTCGAGAACTTCCGGGTCCGGACCATCACCCTGCCGAATGAAGGCGTCCCGGTGGCCGCTGGCCTCGCGTCGACCCAGCCGACCGTCATGACCAACTATTTCCAGCAACGGCTGGCGCTGGATGCCCTCCAACAGGACCGGAGAGCCCTCGAAGGCGCCCTTGCCCGTACAGCCACGACCTCGACCACCATTGAAGCCTTCCAGGCGATTCCGAAGGTCCAGTCGTCACCCGAGTTGAGCAGCGCCCTCCAGCAATTGGCGGCCGAGGAGGCGCAGCTTCGCACCGACCTCTTCGTCTACACCGAGGACCACCGATTGGTGCAGGATCGGAAGCAGAAGATCCAATCGCTACGCACCCAGACGATCCCGCAATTGGCGCGGGGGCTCATCGCCGAGATCGGTATCCAGGAACAGGCCCTCGAAGAGCAACTCGGAACGGCATCCCGTGAGCTGCAGCAGATTCCCAGCCGGACGATCACCGAGCAGCGGCTCACGCGTGAGAAGAACTCGGCGGAAGTCTTGTTTCAGCAGCTGCAGAACAACTACGAGCAGACCAAGTTTGCCCTCGCGAGCACGATCCCGGATGTGAGCCTGCTCGATGCAGCGGGACGGGCTCGCCCAACCAGCAACACGGCGCCGCAGATCTGGCTCCTCGGATTTCTCGGGAGCCTCGGGGCAGGCATTCTCCTCGCTCTCATCCTCGACCGCTTGGACCGGCGCGTGCGTTATCCGGACCAGGTGACCCGCGAGTTGGGGCTGACCATCCTGGGGGCGATCCCCGCCATCCGAAAGGTGAAGGTGGGCAAGCGGGACACCGAAGAGGCGTCTCAAGTGGTGGAGGCGTTCCGCACCATCCGGCTCAACCTGGCCCACTCCTATGGCGCGGCAGGGCCGGTCTTGCTCACGGTATCGAGTCCGGGCCCCGGGGACGGGAAGTCGCTCGTCTCAGCCAACCTCGCCCTGTCGTTTGCCGAGGCCGGCTATAAGACCTTGTTGCTCGACGGCGACATTCGGCGGGGCGAGCTGCATCGCATGTTCGGCCTCAACCGCCAGCCCGGCCTGTTGGACTTCCTGACCCAGGAGGCCACGCTGGACGAAGTGCTGAAGCCGACGACGCACCGCGGCCTCACCGTGCTTCCCTGTGGGACCCGGCGCCACCGAGGCCCCGAGATGTTGGGCTCACCACCGATGACGGAACTCATGGCCGAAGTGAAATCACGCTTCAACGCCATTGTGGTGGACAGCCCGCCCTTGGGCGCCGGCATCGACCCCTTCGTGCTCGGGACCGCCACCGGACACATGCTCCTGGTCCTCCGCTCCGGCGAAACCGATCGCCAGATGGCGGAGGCCAAGCTGCGCCTGATGGATCGCCTCCCGATCCGGATGCTCGGCGCGGTGCTCAACGACATCCAGACACAGCACGGTACCTACCGGTACTACTCGTACGTGTACGGCTACACCGCGGACGACGAGGTAGTCGGTCAGTTGCCGGTTGGCCATGGAAACGGCAACGATGAAGGTACCGACTATGATCCGTGAGCCGGGTCGATGAGACCGAGGCCGCAACAGAAAGGCCCTCCCGGAGTGGGAGGGCCTTTCTGTTGCTCGGTTCGGTGTGATCCTAGTGGACCGGGCCTTCGAAGGCACGCACCACACGTCCGGCGGCAGTCTCCGGCTCACCCAGGACCCGGCGGAGGGCAGTCGTGGCCCGAAGGAGGAGCTCCACCGGGTCGAGCGCGGCCTCCGCAAAGTCGGGCACAACCGAATAGCCGGCTCGCAGACGAATACGGACCAACTCCTGCGCAGGTACGGGCGCGGCCTCGATGATCTCACCCAAACGATCGACCAAGCGAAGCACGCCCTCCGAGTCGGTCGCCGGGGCAATCACCGCAAACTCCCGTGGCCCAAGCCGGCCGATCGCATCGGACGTTCGACCGCGTTCACGCATGACATTTCCGACGGCCTCGGCCACCACCGCGGCGTAGTCCTCGGTCCCCTCGTGCTCCTTGGGGTAGGCAGGCTCGGGTGAGAACACCACACAGGCCAACGGGTGGTGGTGGCGATACGCTTCAGATCCGATCTCGCGAGCGCGATGCGCTAGACCGCGCATGTTGTACAGGCCCGTATCATGATCCAGCAAGCTCTGGTCGCGCAGAATGTCGACCTCGCGCTTGGCCTGGAGGAACGTGTGCAGTTTCAAGAGCAGCGACTCGCCGTCCAGCGGCTGGCCAAGAAACTCCCAAGCGCCAGCGCGATGGGCTTCGAGCCGCTGCGCGCGTCCGGACGGACCTGCGGTGGTGATAATCACCGGGATCGTGGCGCAGAACCTGGGGTCGTCGCGCAGGGTCCGGCAGACCTCGAAGCCTGAGATATCGGGCAGCTGCGCCTCGATGATCACCAGATCGGGCTGAGCCGTGCGGGTCCGCTCCAGTGCCTGGAGTCCGGTATAGGCGCGGAGCACCGCATACCCTTCCGGGGCGAGGATGCTCTCGAGCGATCGGGAGGACCATTCCTGGTCGTTAGCGATCAGGACGAGTGGCGGGCGCGTCTCGGTCATCTCACGAGGGGGACGCTGGGCGGGCAGGTCGATAGCCCTGGCTCCGGCGTTGTTGTCGTCGGTCATGGCTGGCTTCACCGTGCAGGAGTCGTGCGATCCCGTGGCGACCGACCGCGGTGGCCGTCGCTGCCAGGTAATCGCATTCCAAGGAAGAACTTATGCGGGGTCGGGCGCAAGATGTCCAGTGGCGCGAGGCGATGCGGCACCGCAACACAAAGGCCGGGGCAGTCCACAGCTCGGACGCCGGGTTCACAAGGGCATCATGTGGCGGAGACGAGCCGAGCTGATGTGGCTCCGCAGCCACATCGCCCACTCGAGCCGGGGGAGACGTGGAGGATGGGAACCTCGGTAATTCGCTATGTGACAGCGACTTAGCGCGAACTCATCGCCCTGCGCAGTCCCTGGTCTACCGGACCGCGAGACCGGCAACGCTTTTGATGATGAGGAGGGCAGGAGTGCTCAACCCGAGCCAACGGCCCCCAGCGCAGGTAGCCCTCATGCTCTGTCTCCAATGCGATGGATCCAATGGCGGACAGCCTTCCGACGAGCCCGATCCCGTGGCCCCCGACATTCGGTGCGACCGGTGCGGCGAGCCTATCGAATACGGGTGCGCCAATGATGCTCGCACCGGCTTCCTCGCCCGCCTCCGAAGCTTCGGTTTGGGAGAGACCCCTGCACCATTGTTCTCCCCGGACTGGAGACGGCCGGCACACTGATCCGGGCCTCGAAGGTGACCGTGTCACGACCGTCTCATGCCGCGCAGGGCCTTCCGAAGTTGCGTCTGGCAAGTATTTTGCAGCTCGTACCCTTAATTGGTGTTACGGGTGGGCGGCCGGCCCTGGTGGTGGATCTCCACTCCATTGAGATCGGTGCCAGCGCCTGCTCGGCCCCGACACCAGCCCCCGGATGAGGTGTGAAGTAATGCAAGTTGCCAAGGTGACCTGGGTGGCCCTCGTCCTGCTGACCTGCTGCAGCGTTGCGTTGGAGGCTCAAGGCAATCCAGACGCTCGGCGGGCCCAGACAACGCGCGCCGAACTCGAAGATCTGCTCGCTCGATCGGGTTCCAATCTCGAGCCAGCCGAGCGGTTGATGCTTCAGGACCGGCTGGCGAACGGCGACTTCCAAGTCGGCGACCGCATCGCGCTCATTGTGCTTCAAGACCCGACCCTCACCGATACCTTCACGGTCAAGGAAGGGCGCACCATTACCCTGCCGAACATCCCTGACATTTCACTCCACGGTGTCCTGCGCTCGGAGGTACAAGACTACCTCACGGCGGAGCTCGGCAAGTACCTCCGAGAACCCACGGTGGAGGCCGTCGCAATGATTCGCGTGGCCATTCTCGGAGCCGTGGGACGGCCAGGGTATTACGCACTTCCTGCCCAGACGCTCCTGAGTGACGTCATCATGGCCGCTGGTGGACCCGTATCCACCGCAGACACCAAGAAGATTACGGTTCGTCGGCAGTCGTCGGAGTTCCTGAATCGCGATGAGACTCAAGCTGCTCTGACATACGGGACCACACTCGACCGCCTGAACATCCAGGGCGGTGATGAGATCAACGTGGGTGACAAGTCGAGCTTCACAAGCTCCGTTCAAGGGGTCATGGTCCTTGTGACCGCGCCGCTCACCTTGCTA
Organism: Gemmatimonadales bacterium; assembly: GCA_035464955.1. Lineage (GTDB taxonomy): Bacteria > Gemmatimonadota > Gemmatimonadetes > Gemmatimonadales > GWC2-71-9 > JABDII01. The sequence goes on along the minus strand of DATHRW010000200.1, from coordinate 2,494 downwards.
TGGGTCCTTTCGCGGGTGTTTTGACCTAGCCTATGGATACCACAATTCCTGAGGACCGGACCAGGTACTCGGATCGTCGCAGAAACCGGCCGAGCAAGCCGGACGTGATTCCGGGTGCGAGTGCCCCGGAGGGACCAGCCGCCACCCAGAGTGAGCAGCCAGGTCCAGCCGCCACGGCAGACTCGAAGCTCCAGCGGGCAGTCAACATCGCTGTCGCGATGCTGGGCCTGCTCCTGACCGCGCCGCTGCTCGTCGTCATTGCCATCGCCATCAAGCTCACCTCACCGGGCCCCGTTCTCTACCGACAGGCCCGAATCGGGATGGACCGCAGGAGTCGACGACGTGAGGAAGGCGGAGACGAATACGAGAGGAAGCGGGTGCGCGATCTCGGCGGCGCCCCGTTCCGCATCTACAAATTCCGCACCATGCAGGTCAATGCTGAGCGGGGATCCGGCGCGGTGTGGGCGCAAGAGGACGACCCGCGCGTCACGTCGGTCGGGCGCGTGCTCCGGCAATTCCGGCTCGACGAGCTGCCGCAGCTGTTCAACGTTATCCGCGGCGACATGAATATCGTCGGGCCGCGGCCGGAACGACCGGCGATCTTTGCGGACATGCGAGGCAAGATCCAAAACTACTCCGGGCGCCAGCGGACGCGGCCCGGCATTACCGGACTCGCCCAAATCAATCAATCGTACGACTCGAGCATGGACGACGTCCGCAGAAAAGTCGAGTACGACCTGGAGTACATTTCGCATCGCGGCTTGGCGGAGGATCTGCGGATCATGCTCAAGACCATTCCGGTCATCCTCTTCCGCCGTGGTGGCTGGTAGCCCCTTCCCATCGACTGCCCCGATCGCACCAATGCCAGGGCATTCACCGAGGCCGCGCCCCAAAGGCGGGCGCGCCGTTTCTATGGTCGACGATGGGTGGCCCGGTACAACAACCGCTCGGAGGCCTGGAGGATCCGGACGGATGCCGGAAAGCTGGCCGGTGCGTAGGTGGGGACTTTGAGGGAGCGAATACCGGCGAGATTCGCTCCGGCAATGTCGGTCAGGTACTGGTCTCCCACCATGAGGACCCGCTCGGGGGAATCGGCATTGAGCGCTTTGAGGGCAACGGCGATGAGTTCGGTGCTCGGCTTTCGGAACGCTCGGGCCGTCGCGATCGCGGTGGCTGGCAGTACCCTGGGATCCCACGACTCGGACCCCCGACGGAGGATCCGTCCCACGACGCCGTTGGCAGTCGCGTAGGCGCGCACAATTGGAATGTCTGGGAACATGGTGCCCAGTTCCCGGTACCGTGGTTCATCGGCGTTCGAGAGGATGGCGTGCCGGAGTCGTGGGGCCAGAACGAGGCGCCGGAATGACGAGCGGAACGGCTCCGCCACCTCGCGAGCATGGCGCGGCATCAAGGTTCCATCGACGTCCCAGATAACGGCCTCGATGCCGAGCGACTCCAGCAGCGCCGGTTCGATGGCACCCACGTCCGGAAGTGCGAGCGTCGGCCGCATGTGCCGCACCAGAATCGCGGCTCTGGGTAGGGCTTGCCGGAGGGTCATGAGCCAGTCAGCTACCACGAGGCAGTTCCCTGTGTCGCGCGAAACGGGCCGACGGCTGCCTGATCCGGCATGGTCAACCGCCCGGTCGAGCCCCGACAAAGAGGTTGTACTTGAGGATGCACCAGAGCGCACGGACGCCGTCTCGCCAGCCGATCTTCTTCCCTTCGGCGTAGGTGCGGCCCGCGTAGCTGATGCCAACCTCGTAGATGCGGGCCCCGAGGCGGGCCACTTTGGCGGTGATCTCGGGCTCGAACCCAAATCGATCTTCTTGAATCGTGATCTGACGGAGCACGTCGGACCGGAACAGCTTGTAGCAGGTCTCCATGTCGGTGAGGTTGAGATTGGTGAAGGCATTGGAGACCAGTGTAAGGAACCGGTTGCCCAGATAATGCCAGAAGAACAGCACGCGATGCGAATCCCCCCCCATGAACCGCGAACCGTAGACCACATCGGCGTTACCGTCGAGGACCGGCGCGAGCAATTTTCGATATTCGCGCGGGTCATATTCGAGATCCGCATCCTGAATCAGAATCAGGTCGCCGCGGGCTTCCTGGAACCCGCGCCGCAGGGCTGCTCCTTTGCCCATATTGCGGGGAGCGAAAAAGACCCTCACCCGTTCGTTGTTCTCGAATGCCGCAAGCCGGTCACGGGTTGAATCCGTGGACCCATCATCGACCACGACGACTTCCAAGGAGAGATTCGCGGGAAGCGGGGCCTCCAGGACACGAGTCAAGAGTCTGCTCACGGACTCTTCCTCGTTGTACACCGGAATCACGACGGAGAGTAACAGGGTATTGGTCATCGCAGCGAGTGACGAATGGAGTGAGGACGCGACGGAAGCGCGACCGCCCGGGGACACGGACTCTTAGCTGATCGGAAACATGGCTCCTACACGCCCGAGTGTGCAATCAACCGGCACAATCTGTGGCAATATCG
>DATHRW010000199.1:0-7716 GCA_035464955.1 Gemmatimonadales bacterium | reverse complement strand
CCGGAGTCTGCTCGACCAGCGCCAGCGCCTCGTGCCCGCCCGCGGCGGTGACCACGGCGTAGCCCTCACGCTCGAGCCTGCGCTGAAGGATCTCGCGGTTGCCCTCCTCATCATCCACCACCAGCACCTGCGCCTTGCCCGCGGCGCTGTCGGTCGGGGTGGTCGGGGCGACCCGCGTTGCGGGGCCGTGCGTCGGTACCAGCCGCGCGGCGGCCGCTGCGATCTTGTGTAGGTCATCGACGAAGGTTGGGGTCGGTGCTTCGCCCGCCGCTGCGAGCAACGCGTGGACCACGTCGGTAATGCGCCGCTGCGGCTCCTCGAGCCGCGCATAGAGTCCTTCGAGCTCGCCCGGCTCTACCGCATCGCGAGTCGGTGCCAGCACCAAGGTGATTGCCCGAAGCGCGTCTCGCGCCGCGGCCAGTGTGTCCTCCAGCGCCTCCCGCTGGCCGGCGTGCTCGGGACCTTCCAGGTCCTCGAGCAGCATCTCGGTGTAGCCGACGATGTGGTTGACGGGGGTGCGCAGGTCGTGGCGCAGAGCCGCGACCGGGTTGCTGCCGGGAGCGGAGTGGCTCAAGAGTCGGCGCCCTCATTTCCAAGCAGTGCCGCCATCTTCCGCAGCAGCCGATCCAACTCGATCGGTTTGGTATCGTAGTCGTTGCAGCCGGCCTCCAGCGCCTTTTCGCGATCGCCCGCCATGGCGTGGGCGGTGAGGGCGATGATCGGCACGTCGGCCGTCTCGGCCGCGGCGCGGAGCTGGCGGGTGGCCTCCCACCCGTCGATCTCCGGGAGGCTCATGTCCATCAGAATGAGGTCGTACTTCCCCGCCCGCCCCATCTCGACGCCGCTCTTGCCGTCTACGGCCATCTCGATCTCGAAGCCTTTGCGCTGCAGCCGCCGCGACAGCATGTCGCGGTTCATTTCGTTGTCCTCGACCAGCAGAATCCTCGCCATTTAGTCTCCCCCAAGAACTCCGGCCGGTGCGCTGTCCTGCACCACCGCCGGGAGTGTCAACGTGAATGTCGAGCCCGTGCCGGGCGTGCTCTCCACCACCACATCGCCGTGCATGAGGCGGCTGAATCGCTTCGTGATCGCGAGCCCAAGCCCGGTGCCGCCGTAGCGGCTGGCCGTCGAAGCTTCGGCTTGTGAGAACGCCTGGAACAGCTTCCCCATCTGTTCCTCTGTCATCCCGATGCCGGTATCGCGGACCCGGAACACCACGCGCCCGTCACCATCCGCGCCATCGCGGGACACGCTGAACGTGATGGTGCCTTGACGCGTGAACTTGCAGGCGTTGGACAGCAAATTGAGCAGCATCTGCATCAGCTTGGTGCGATCCGCATGCATTGTGCCGGCGGTCGCCGCGCCTTCCACCACCAGGCGGTTGGCGTTCTTCTCCACCAACGGACCGACCGTTGCTGCGGCCTCCTTCACCAGCGGTGCGACCGGGAAGGTCTCGCAATGGATCTCCATCTTCCCCGCCTCGACCTTCGAGAGGTCGAGAATATCGTTGATGAGTGAGAGGAGCAACCGGCCTGAGGCGTGGATGCGGTCGAGATCGTCACCCAGTTGCGCCACACCCAGTTCTTCCACTTCCTCACCGAGGAGCTCACTGTAGCCGATGATGGCGTTGAGCGGGGTGCGCAGCTCGTGGCTCACGCTGGCGAGGAACTGGCTCTTGGCTCGGCTTGCCTCCTCGGCTTCGCGCCGTGCCTTGAGAAGTGCAGTAATGTCGTGGTACAGGGCCATCAGCCCGACCCGCTTGCCGTTCACGATGACCGGCACGCCCAGTACCTCGACGTCCACCAAAGTACCGTCCTTGTGGCGCCGCTGTGAAATGACCTTCACCGGCCGCTGTTCCAGTGCCTGCTTGGTGTATCTCACGGCCTCGGCGCGGCTTGCTTCCGTGGTGATGAGGTCGTCGAGATTCCGTCCCACGACCTCCGCTTGGGTATACCCGTACAGTTTCTCGAAGCTCGGATTGCAGGAGACCACGTCGTGGTGTTCGTTGAGCGTTACGATGGCCACTGGGTTGTTGTCCACCAGTTCTTGGAAGTACTGCCGCTGGTGCTGGGCCGCGGTGAACAGTCGTGCATTCTCGATCGCGATGGCCGCCTGGGGCGCGAACAGGTTGAGCAGCCGCAGGTCCTCGGTGCCGAACTGGCGGGCCGGATCCTTGTCCATGAACGCAATGGCACCGACCAGATGGCCGCCGATCAGGAGCGGGGCCACCATGACGGCGTGGAAATCCACCGCGGCATATTGCGCCGAACGGCCGGACCACTCGCGGTAGTCTGGGATGAGCAGTGGTTCATGGGTCCGGGCCGCGTGGCCCATGGCTCCCTCACCCAGCTTCATCCGCGTACCGGTGGTGTCCTTCCGACCGATGTTGTGGTTCGCGACTATCTCTAGTTCCTCCGTCTCCGCGTCGTAGATCGCGAGTTCGCCGTGGCTCACGCCGAGCAGTCGCACCGCGCGCTCCAAGACCGCTTTGAGCAGGGTACCGAGGTCGAGCCGGCCGGCGAGGTCGGCCATGGTAGCGCGCAACGCCTCCTGCTCATCAGCCCGGGCACGCTCGGCCCTCAACAGTCGGGCCCGCCCAATGGCGATGCCCGCCTGGTTGGCGGCGGCGGTGAGGATCTTCAGGTCGTCCTCGTCGAAGGCGTCCGGACGGTTGCTCTCCACCACCAGCACCCCCACCAGCTCGCGGTTGGCCAGGATCGGCACATCCGCCTCGGATCCCTCATTGCGAGTGGGGAGGTAGCGGGTTTCCTCGGTGACGCGCGGGGTGTAGTGGATCCGGCCATCGAGCAGCGGCAGTTCGCTGAGTCCCTGCCCGGGGCGGATTCGCAGTCCGGGCGGAGCGTCCTTCCAGCCCTCGCTCGCGACCAGCACCCGGTCACCCGTCGCCTGATCCACGAGCAGCACCGCGACGAAATCGTAGCCGAGTGCCGCGTCGTACAGTCCCGCCACCACGGCGCGGCACACGTCCGTCTCGCTCTCCGCTTCGGCGATGCCGGTGCTGAGGCGCAGCAGTGCGTTCTCTCGTTTCACGCCCGTGTCTCCACCGGCAACCGGACTTCGAAGACGGAGCCGGTGCCCGCCTCGCTGGTCACGCCGATCGTGCCGCCGAGCATCTCGCAGAACCGCTTGCTGATGGCCAGGCCCAGCCCCGTGCCGCCGAAACGGCTCGCGGTGGAGGCTTCAGCTTGGGAGAACGCCTCGAACAGCCGGTCCAATTGCTCCGGTGTCATGCCGATGCCGGTGTCGCTCACCCGCATCACCAGCCACTCCCCATCGTTTGCCGAGCCGTTCACTCGCTCGGCGTCGAGCCTGATCACCCCATGCTCGGTGAATTTGGCCGCATTGGAGATGAGGTTGAGGAGCACCTGGCGGATCCGCGTCGCATCGGAGCGCACCGCGCCCAGGCCCTCGCCCCACCGCGCCTCGAGCCGGTTGCCGCCCTTTTCCACCAACGGCCGGACGGTCTCGAGCACTGGGGTGAGAGCATCCCTGACGTCGAAGGTCTCCAGGTTCAACTCCATTCGCCCGGCTTCGATCTTCGACAAATCGAGCACGTCGTTGATGAGGCCAAGAAGATGGCGCCCCGCCCCTTGGATGCGTTTGAGGTCGGGAAGCAGTTCTTCCTGCCCGTGTGCCGCCGAGTCCTCCAGCAGCAACTCGCTGTAGCCGATGATGGCGTTGAGCGGCGTGCGCAGCTCGTGGCTCATGTTGGCGAGGAACCGGCTCTTGGAGTGGCTCGCGTCTTCCGCCTGGCGCCGCGCCTCGAGCAGCTCGCTCACGTCGTGATAGAGCGCCATCATGCCGACCCGGGTCTCACCCACCAACACCGGGATCGTGAACAGCTCCACGTCTACCAGCGAGCCATCACGGCGCCGGCGCCGTCCCATGCCATGGGTCGTGTGGCCGGCCTCACCCGCCGCAGTGTAGGCACGCGCCTCGGCCCGTGTACTCTCGGTCGTGACCAGCTCGTCGAGCACCTTTCCTTTCACTTCCTCCTGGCGCCAGCCGAACATCGCTTCGAAGGCCGGATTGCAGGAGGTGATGCGGTCCTCGAGGTCGAGGTTGACAATCGCGACCGGGTTGTTGAGGACCAGGCTGTCGAAGTAACGCTGCGCCGCCGAGTAGAGCCGTGCGTTCTCGATTGCGACGGCGGCCTGCGGGGCGAAGAGCATCAGCCGCCGGAGGTCCCGGTCGCCGAACTCGCGTTTCGGGTCCGAGTGTACGCTGGCGATGGCCCCCACCAGCCGGGTGCCGATCAAGAGCGGCGCCGCCATCACCGACTGCACGCTGCTGTGTTCATACTGGGCGGAGTGGCCGGCCCACTCCTGGTAGCGCGGGATGATGAGCGGCTCGTGGGTCTGGCCGACCTGCCCCATCGCTCCTTCGCCCAGCGCCATGCGGGTGCCGACGGCGTTGGTCTCCATGTTATAGCTCGCGGCGATCACCAGCTCGCGGCGGTCCTCCTCGAAGATGGCCAGCTCCCCGCCGTCCACTCCGAGCAGACTCACCGCGCGTTCCAGCGCCGCCTGGAGCAGCTTGGAGAGTTCGAGCTCGCCGGAGAGGTCGGCCAGGGTGTCGAGCAACGCCTGCTGCTCTCCGGCGCGCTCCCGCTCGGCCGAGTAGAGCCGTGCGTTCTCGATCGCGACGGCGGCCTGCGCGGCGAAGAGGTTGAGGAGCCGCACATCCGCCTCGCCAAACTTGCGTTCGGGATCGGCATGTACTGCGGCAATGGCGCCGACCAGCCGCTGGCCGATGACGAGTGGCACCACGATGACGGATTGAACCGTATCCTGCGTGTACTTGGCCGAGCGCCCGCTCCACACCTGGTAGCTGGGGATGATGAGCGGTTCTTGGGTGAGGGCCGCGTGCCCCATCGCTCCCTCGCCGAGCGCCATGCGGGTCCCGCGCGAATCGGTGCCCATATCACGGCTGGCGGCGATCACCAACTCGCGCGTCGTCTCGTCGTACACTGCCAGCTCACCACCGGTCACGCCCAAGAGCGAGACCGCGCGGCCCAGCACCGCCTGAAGCAGCTTCTCGAGTTCCAGCTCCCCGGACAGATCGGCGAGGGTATCGAGCAGGGCGCGCTGCTCGCCCGCCCGCCGCCGCTCGGCCTCGAGCAGCCGGGCACGGGCGATCGCGATGCTGGCCTGGTTGGCGGCCGCGCCCAGGATCTCCAGATCGCCCTGGCCGAAGGCGTGGGCCTGCTCCCGTTGTACCACCAGCTCGCCGATGGCGCTCTGGTTGATGAGCAGTGGAATCCGAAGTTCGGCCGGCGAGCCGTCAGCCGTGCCAAAAGCTCCGGCGCTGGCCCTGAGCGCGGGTTCGAAGCGCTCGGTGCCCGCGAGAAACACCCCGACGCCGTCGAACCCGAAGGCGGCATGCCGCAGTCCTTCGGCCACGCCGCGGCACACGTCGTTCTCGGTCTGCGCTTCGGCGATCCGGGTACTGAGCCGAAGCAGGGCGGAACGCATCTCTGCGGCGGAGGTGTCGCCGCTCATGCCGGTGCCGTGACGGGGAGCCGAACGGTGAACGTGCTGCCTTTCTCCGGCGCGCTGGCCACTTCGATGTCGCCGCCCATGAGTCGGCACAGGCGGCGCGAGATGGCAAGGCCGAGGCCGGTCCCGCCGAACCGCGCGGCGATGGACGCGTCCGCCTGCACGAACGCCTCGAACAGGCGGCCTGCCTGCTCCGGGGTCATGCCGATGCCGGTATCCGACACGGCAAAGGAAATCCAGTCGGTGTCCCGCGCAACGTCGAGGGTGATCGTTCCCTGCTCGGTGAACTTGGAGGCGTTGGACAGGAGGTTGAAGAGCACCTGGCGGATCCGGATCTCATCGGAGTGCATGGTGCCCGGATCGGCCGGGCAGCTTACCGCAAGGCGGTTGGAATTGCGTTTCACCAGCGGCTCCACGGTGGCGGTCACCTCGTCGATCACTCGCTGCACCGGGAACGGCGCCGGTTGCACTTCGACCTTGCCGGCCTCGATCTTGGAAAGGTCGAGCACATCGTTGATCATCATGAGAAGATGGCGGCCGGCACCGCGGATCCGGTCGAGATCGACCGCGAACCCTTCTACCTCGCGCTCTTCGGCCTCCTCGCGGAGCAGCTCGCTGTAGCCGATGATGGCGTTGAGCGGCGTACGCAATTCGTGGCTCATGCTGGCCAGAAACTGGGTCTTGGCACGGTTGGCGGTCTCGGCGTCGTGGCGGGCCTTGGTCAGTTCGGTGATGTCGTGGTACAGCGCCATGAGACCGACCCGTTCGTCGCGCACCACCACCGGCACCGCGAGGATCTCAACGTCCACCAGAGTGCGGTCCTTCCGGACCCGCCGTCCGGTGCCGTGAATGGCGCGGTCGGTAGCAGCCTGGGTATAGGCCACGGCCTCCTTCCGGGTGGCTTCGGTGGTGATCAGCGGATCCAGGTCCCGGCCCAGCACCTCAGCGGCGGTGTACCCGAACAGCGACTCGAACGCCGGGTTGCACATCGTGATGCGCGCCTTTTGATCGAGCGTCACGATGGCCACCGGGCTCTCGCGTACCAGGGATTCGAAATAGGCCTGCTGGCGCTGCACGTCGGTGAACAGGCGCGCGTTCTCGATGGCCACGGCGACCTGCGGCGCGAACAGGTTGAGCAGCCGGAGGTCCTCGGGGCCGAATACCCGGTTCGGATCGGAGTGAATGGTGGCGATGGCCCCGACCAGCCGCCGGCCGATCAAGAGCGGCGCGGCCATCACTGAGTGGACCCGGACGTCGCTGTACTTGGCCGATTGGCCGAGCCACTCGTGGTAGCTGGGGATGATGATGGGCTCCAGGGTGCGCGCCACGTGGCCCATGGCTCCCTCACCGATCTTGAGCCTGGTGCCGGTCGAGTCTTTGCCGATGTTGGCGCTGGCCATGACCACGAGTTCGCCCGCCGGCTGGTCGAAGATCGCGACCTCGCCGCCGGTGACGCCGAGCAGGGCCACTGCCCGCTCGAGGACTACCTGGAGTACTCTGTTCAGCTCGAGGTCGCCGGCGAGCGCGGCCATCGAGTCGAGGAGGGCGGCGTGCTCGTCGGCGCGGCGGCGCTCCTCGGCCAGGAGCCGCACGCGGGCGAGGGCGATGCCAGCCTGGTCGGCCGCGGCGGTGAGGATCTCGAAGTCCTCCGGGCCGAACGCGTCGGGCGTACTGCTCTCGACCACCAGCACGCCGACCGTGGCGTCGTTCACCTTGAGCGGGACGTCCACTTCCGAGCCACTGGCGAGGCTTGCGATGTAGTTCTCGTCGCTGCGTACGTCGGGGGTGTAGTTGAGCTTGCCATCTTCGATGGCGCGGGCGGAGATGCCGGCGCCTGGGGCCACCCGGAAGCCGTCGTGCACCCCGGGCCAGCCGACCGACGCTCGCAGCACGCGCTCGCCAGTGGTGGGGTCGAGCAGAAACAGGCCGAGGAACTTGTAGCCCAGGGCCTCATCGTGGAGGCCGCGAACGACGGCATTGAAGATTCCCGCCTCGTCATGTGCGGCGGCAATGCCGGTCGACAGGCGCAGCAGCGCTGCCTGCCGGCGGGCAAGGTGGGAGAAACGGGCTTCACTCGACGTTTTGGACATCCGGAAGTATATCTGCGCGGCGGCGAGACCAATAGCCTGCCCGACCGCACCCCCCACCCCCGCTTTCGGCTGTCGGCTATTAGCGACCGCCCGGCGGTCATGGCATT
>DATHRW010000198.1:0-2490 GCA_035464955.1 Gemmatimonadales bacterium | reverse complement strand
TTACCGGCGCTGACCGTGAAGACCACGTTGGGGTGCGCCGTTAAGATCGAATCGACCATCTGGTCGATCCTGGCCGATCCCTCGGCCTCGTTCCCGACCCCAAAGCTCAAATTCAGCACCAGCGGAAGCCGGCGAGTCTCGGCGAAGGTGATGGCATAGTCCATCGCCCGGACCATGCTGCCGGTGACTGTGACGCCGCCCTGCGCGTCATTCGCGATCTTGAGCCCGAGGAGTTGCGCGCCGGGCGCCACCCCGTCGAAGCCCGACACTCCATACATGTCATGCCCGGCGGCGATCCCGGCTACATGAGTGCCGTGGCCGCTGTTGTCGAACACGAGGTCGAGCACCGGCGCCCCGTCGACCTCCGCAAAGTTGGCAACCAGCGTGATCAGCGGCTCGCTGCCCTCGGCATGCCATCCGAACCGCTCGAAGGCCACGAGGTAGTCCCGGACTGGGCGCTCGTCGCCGAGCGAGCCGTCGCCGTCGGTGTCGGCCACCACTACCCAGCCATCACTGGCCCGGGTCACCACCACCCCCAGGGTATCGGTGTAGCTGCCGTTGTCGTTCAGGTCAGAGGGCGAGGGCAGCTCGGGGTCGGTCGCGGCCGGGGTGCCGAGCGGGATTTCCGCGATTGTGCCGGTGTAGTAGCGCTGGTCGGTACTCACCGACACCACGCGGCCGAACCCCACCAGTGCCCTGCCACCAACCTCGATGGTGTCCCCGCGCGGCTCAGCCCGCGCGAGTTCAATGCGGCCTTCGGCCGAGAAGTCCCTCAGATCGAGCAACTTACGCTGCCCGGTTGAAGTAGTCTCGAGCCCCGGGACACCCGGATCGATTCCGCTGTCGAGGATCCCGATCAGGACCCCGCGACCGTCGTAGGTCGGGTACCGCCGCTGGAAGGCGGCCGCACCGGTGGCTTCGAGTGGCATCCAGCCGCTCGCGTATGCGGCATCGGGTGGGGCGATGCGCTCGGCTCGCGCCACGCGGGTCGGCGCCGGCACCGCGGCGGGGGTGCGGGCGGACCCGGGCAATGGTCGAGCCGGAGCGACCGGCCGCATGGTCTGGCTGCAGGCGGCCAGGGCCAGGACCGCCCCGAAGCCGCCGAATCGGAGCGCGGCGATCACCGACCGAGGGCCGGATCGAGGGGGGGCAAGACGAATGGGCCGATATGTGGACCGGCGTAGTTGCTCACGATTCGGAGGACGAACGCGAGCTGATCGCGCGTTTCTTCCGGCGCCACGATGACATCGACGAAGCCCCGCGCCCCGGCAAACTTGGCGTCGAGCTGGTGCTCGTAGTCGGCGCGCATGGACGCAACCGCGTTCTGGACCGATTCAGGCGGTTCGCGTTCTTCCTGCTGTGCCCGGTCGAGCTCCGGGCCGTGCACAGCCATGACCGCCGACTCACCTTCCATTACTCCCATCCGGCCGGTGGGCCACGAGAGAATGAAATCCGGATCGAAGCCCTGTCCCGCCATGGCATAGTAGCCGGCGCCGGATGCGTGGTTCACCGTCAAGACAACGGTGGGGACAACGGCCGTTGCCATGGCCTCCACGAAATGGGCCCCGGCACGAATGATCCCGGAGTGCTCGGCGTCCGTCCCGACCATGAATCCACTCACATCCTGAATGAACAGAATCGGGAGGCGTTCGCGGCTCGCGGTTTCGATGAAGTAGGCGACCTTGTCCGCGCTCTCGGTGTAGATGATCCCGCCGAAGCGGGGCTGTTCCCCGGGGCGGCCCTTGATGATGCCGCGCTGATTCACGATGACTGCGACGGGATGCCCCTCGATGTGAGCATGGCCGCAGATCATCTCCTTCGCGAGATCCGGCTGAAATTCGTCGAGTTGGCCGTCATCGAGGAGACAGGCGAGCACGTCTCGCATCTCGTACGACATCCGGTGGTCGTTCGGGAGGATGTCGTACAGGTCCTCCGGCGGACGCGCCGGCTCCACACTGGATCGCAGTTGGTGCTGGATGCCTTCAGGCCGCGGCAACCGGCCGACATAGTCGCGGATTGTCACCAGGCATTCCGTGTCGTCCGCCGCCACATAGTGCGCGACGCCGCTGATCTCCGTGTGCATGCGGGCCCCGCCCAGCGTTTCAGCATCCACGATTTGACCGGTGGCTCCCTTGACCAAATTCGGACCGCCCAGGCCCATGAAGCTGGTACCGTCGACCATGAAGATCACATCCGACAGCGCCGGGAGATACGCCCCGCCGGCGATGCAGCTGCCCATGACCGCACTGATTTGGGGCACGTGCAGGAAGCGCCGCATGATGGAGTTGTAATAGAAGATCCGCGCCGCACCGTATTGCCCAGGGAAGACGCCGCCCTGATAGGGGAGGTTGACACCTGCGCTATCGACCAGGTAGATGATCGGAATTCGCTGCCGCATGGCTACTTCTTGCGCGCGAAGAATCTTTTTGATTGTCTCAGGCCACCAACTTCCCGCTTTGACCGTCGCGTCGTTGGCGACTACCACCACCT
>DATHRW010000197.1:0-5858 GCA_035464955.1 Gemmatimonadales bacterium | reverse complement strand
GGGGTTAGTAGGTCAGCTTGGCCCCGAACTGCATCCGCCACCGTGAAGAGTTGTCCTGCACCCGCTCGAAGTTGGGCAAGGACAGGCTGTAGATGCCGCGGTCATTGACCGGGTCATAGCCCTCGAGCTCCACGATTTCCTCGCCGGAGAAGGCGCCGGTCTGCTTGATCAGGCCCCAGTCCCCGTCGATGAAGTTCAAGATGTTGAAGATGTCCCACGCCAGCTCGAGCCGCGCCCCCCGATACGTCGGAAGGCGAACCGCGAGCCGGGTGTTGAGGAAGTTGGCCCACGGGTTCCGGCAGCTGTTCCGCTTGTTGAGCTGGCCGCGCTGCTCGCGCAGGCAGGGCTCCATCAGGATGAGATCTTCGAGGTCCTGATAATTCTCGCCCGCGGCGAGCGTGATGTCGCTGGCGTCCCGCGGCACGTAGAACTCGTCGTTGAGCTGCCGGCCGGCGCCGATGCCGTCGGCGTTGACGTCGCCGTCGACGATGTAGCTGTACGGCGAGCCCGACACACCCACATAGATCACCGAGAAGTCGGCCGTTACGGGCCAGGACTCAGGCAAAGGAAGGTCCGCCGAGCCGCTGAGCGTCAGCTTGTGCCGACGCTCGAAGACCGACGTGGTGCGGTTCCGCTGGTCGAGCGTTCCATCCAGCACGTTGAACCCATACTGTGAGCTCGCCGTGCTCGAGGTCAGGTCGAACAGGTTTTCCGCATCGGTAAAGGTGTAGCCGGCATTGAACGAAAGGCCGTTGGCGAATCTCTTCTGCAGCTGAGCGGTGATCTGATAGGACCGATCCTCCTTCATGTCGGTCTTGAGCGCCCCCGGGTTCTGCCCGAAGAGCACGTTGCTTGCGACGGTAGGATCAATGAGGTCCTCAACCCAGTTCTGGCCAACGAGAGTAGGCGTGCCGTACAGCACCCGGTTGGCCTCGCCGGCGAGGACGTCGCCAGTCGGACCCACCAGATTCTCATCGGTGTAGTACAGCGTGTTCCGGGCCATGGTGTAGAGCAGGTCCAGCGTGCCGACCATGCCCCAGGGCAGCTGCTGGTCCAACCCGAGGGCCAGCTTCCAGTTCTGCTGGAACTTGAAGTCCGGATCGAACGCGTTGATCTGCGGAATCCCCGCGGAGACGCCGCCGCCACCGGGACAGACGTCCAGCACCGTGGTGGGGTCGTCGTTGTAGGCCGCGGTCAGCGCCGGGTCGGGGCCGAAGCAGTCGAGGTTGGCCTGCTCGACGCCGCTGTTGCTGTACGCATTGCTGAGCCAGACGTAGGCCGGACGGCCCGCAAACAGGCCGGCGCCGCCGCGGACGACGGTGGTATTGTCGCCCTTGACGTCGAAGTTGAAGCCAACCCGTGGAGACCAGAGGATGTTGCCGCTCGGGAAGTCGGTGGTATTGACCCCGATCGCGCTGGCCGCCAAGGCCGGGTTAGCATTGGGATCGTCCGGGAAAATCGGCACGTCCATCCGGATGCCACCGGTGAGGGTGAGGTTCGGGGTCACCGCCCATCGATCTTGAGCATACAGGCCCAACTGGATGACCTTCCAGTTCGCCTCCGGCCCATTCGGAACCAGCGCGATGGCGCGGTCGTACTTGGACGGAGTGCCGGCCTCGAAGTCGTCGATTGAGTCGAACTCCCATTGGCCGAGCGACTGCGGGAAGAACACGTTCCGGAACTTGATGTGCTCGTTGTGGGTTCCGATGGTGATCCGGTGCCCTTGCCCCAGGTCGAAGGTGAAGTTGTCGGTCAGCTCCCAAATGTCCTGATCCAGCGCGTTGTCATGGCTGAATCGCTCGGCCCCGGTCACCAAGACGGCGGTACCGGACTCCACTCGAACCGTCGGGAATGTGGTAAAGGGCTCGCGGACGTCGCGGAGCCGTTGATACCCGACAATGAGCTCGTTCGAGAATCGGTCATTGATGACCGAATTCAAGTTGGCCCGGACGGAGTGATTGTTGAACTTCTGGTTATAACTATGACCCGACAGACCGTAGTCGCCGTTGGTGCTGCGGAGGATGGTGCCTTCTCCCGCGGTCACGTAATTGTACGTGAGCGCGAGCCGGCTATTGTTGGCGACCTGCCAGTCGACCTTGCCCAGGAACAGGTCGTTGGGCTGGTTGGACACATAGGCTCCCGCCGTGCCGGCATCGAGCCCCTGTGACGCAAGCTTGGCCTCCATCCGGGTGACATCACTCGCCAGCCCACCGGCCTCGGCCAGAGTCACGCCGTCGAACGGTGTCGAGCGGTCCTGAATGTCCGCCGAGATGAAGAAGTGGGCCTTGTCACGAACAATCGGCCCGCTAAAGGTGCCGCCGAACTGGGTCACCGAGAAGTCGGAGACCGTGTCGCCCACCTGGGTGTCGCCAACCAGGCGAATCCCGAGGTCCCGGCTCGACTGCCGGTAGCCGAACATCGAGAAGTGATAATCGTTGTCACCGGACTTGGTGATGGCGTTGATCAGACCGCCGGTGAAGTTGCCCTGGCGCAGGTCGAACGGCGCGATCAAAACCTGGAACTCCTTGACCGCCTCAACCGAGACCGCTCGGCTCTGCACCTGGCCGCCGGGCGCGCCGGTCGAGCCCAGACCGAACAGGTCGTTGTTGACCCCGCCATCCACCTGGAGTTCGTTCAACCGGTTGTTCTGCCCACCGACCGACGTGCCCACGACCTGTGGCGCAGTCTGAATCAAGGAGGTGAAGTCCCGGCCCAGGAGCGGAAGTCGAGCGATCGCCGAGTCGGAGATCGTGGTCGCTGGACCGGTCCGGGCACTGTTGATGAGCGGATTGACCGCGGCCGAGACCGCCAGTTCTTCCAGCTCGACCGGAGAGGTCGAGAGTTCGAAGTTGGCCTCATAACGCTGGCCCAGGTTCAGCATGATCCCGGTCTTGCGGGACGGCTGGAACCCGATGCCTCTCGCTTCGATGGTGAACGGGCCGCCGGTCGCCACGTTCTCGAGGAAGTAGCGCCCGCTGCCCCGGGTCACTGCTTGCCAGCGCCCGCCGGTGGACGTGTTGAGCACGGTGACGATCGCGCCCTCCACGGGTGCTCCACCCGTCTGCGTGATCGTCCCCACGATGGCGGCGCTGGTGACACCCTGCGCATTGAGCGAGCCCGCAAACAGCGCGACCGCGCCCAGGCCGAGGAGTGCCAGCCTGACCTTACGAATCCAAGAACTCATGTGCACACCCTTGGTTGGAGGTGGGTTGATGAGGAAGAAGCCGGGTCGGACAAAATGTGACATTCGACTGTTGACATGAGCCGCGCTGCTGGTAGCCTTCCAACTTGTTGTAGCACAACAGCTTACAGAGTGGCCGCAGACGAACAGACCCCAGGACCCTGAGGCCCGGTACGGGGCGCGGCCCATCCCCACGAGTCCATATCGCACTAGTATACCACCCCGTCATATGAGGTCAAGGACGGGTCTTGGAGCCGTTACAGGCCACTTGGGGGCCCGATAACGGCCACTCCCGAGGGCCCTCGATTGCCAACCAAGAGCCCCCATTCTCACAGCACGAAGCCGAACACCACAAACAACACCAACGCCCCCGTCGCCGTCATCAGGGCGTACGGCAGCTGGGTCCGCACGTGGTCGATATGGTCGGTGGCCGAGGCCATGGAGGCCACAATGGTAGTGTCCGATATGGGAGAGCAGTGGTCGCCGAAGATCCCGCCGCCCAGGGCCGCCGCCAGGGTCAGGCTCGGCGGCAGGCCAAGAATGGCAATCATCGGGATCACGATCGGGATCATGATGGCGAAGGTGCCCCACGAGGTGCCCGTGGCGAAGGCGATGAAGCAGGCCAGGAGGAAGATGGTGGCCGGTACCAGGCCCGGATGGAGCGCCGCCTGGGCCGCCTGGGCCACGAACACCCCCGTACCGAGGGCCCGGGTGGTGATGCCGATCGCGAAGGCCAAGGCCAGCACGATCACCAGCGGGATCAGGCCCTGGATGCCCTTGATGGCGCTCTCGGTGATCTCGCCGATGGTCATGATCCCTTGCACCCGGTAGCTGACCGCAGCGAGCAGCAGGCCGGTGATCACGCCCCAGAGGACCGCCCGCGACCCGCTCCCCTGCATGATGTTGCCGTCCCCGGTCAGCCAGAGGACCACCGGCACCATGGCCACCATGGTGGCGATCGGGACGATCATGTTGAGGGCCCGCTCCGGTGCTCCCGGTTTCTTCTGGGTCATGGCGACATCGGTCGCGATCATCGGTGTTGCGCCGTCGCGGAGCAGCTTGCCTTCCTCGCGTACCCGCCGCTCGGCCTCACGCATGGGTCCGATATTCCATCCGGTCAGCACTACGATCACCGCGAGCACGATGGCCAGGATGGCGTAGAAGTTGAGCGGGAGCGCCGCCACCAGGAGCGGCACCGGATTTTCGACCCCTTGGGCGATGAGGAGCCCGATGACGTAGGCGCCCCAGGCGTTGAGCGGAATCAGGATGCATTTGGGCGAGCAGGTGGCGTCGATGATGTAGGCCAGCTTCTCGCGGGAGATCCGGCACTTGTCGAACAGGGGCCGCGCCACCGACCCCGCCACCAACAACCCGAAATTCGACTCGAGAAACACCGCCATGCTCACCAGGATAGTCATGATCCCAACCGACCGTGGCGACTTGGCCAGCCCCTTTCGTTCGACCCACGTGATGAAGCCTTCCATCCCGCCGGACAGCTGGGTGAAGATGATCATCGCCCCGATCAAGGCACTGAACAGCAATGTGCGCGCGTTGTCGGGATCGGTCACGGCGTTCACGAACACGTCGACCGACTGGATCAGACCGGCGAGTGGGTTCCAGCCGTTCATGATGGTCCAGCCGAGCAGGATGTAGAGGCCGAGCGACAGATAGACCTGCTTGGTCTTGATGGCGAGGCCGATGGCGACGATGGGCGGAAGGATCGACAGCCAGCCGATGGTTTCCATAGGGTCGCTCAGCGTCACAATCGAGAAGGGAGTCGCGGCCGATAGGGCGAACGCGGCCGCTGGGCGCGGCAAGACCGGTCAATATGAGGTCCGGACGATAGGCTTGACAAGGTCGGGCCGGGCGCCGTTTCTTGATCCGGCCGGTGCAAGGCCGCGGGATGCCAGTCCGAAACGACCAATAGCCAATAGCTGACGGCGACCAATGACATCCTACACTCTCCTTCGACGAACCGCCTACACCGCGGCTGTGCTGTCGTTCGCGTTGATCGTGCTCGGCGGCATCGTCCGGATCACCGGTTCGGGCATGGGTTGCGGGGAGCACTGGCCCAAGTGCAACGGCGAGTGGTTCCCGCCCCTCGATCTGCCCACGTTCATCGAGATCTTCCACCGCTGGGTGGCAGCACTGGTGAGCGTCGCAGTCCTGGTCACGGGGGCCGTGGCCTGGCGCCGGCACCGACACGAGCCACGGCTGCTCGTGCCGGCCACGCTCGGCGTGGCGCTCCTGATCAGCCAGGTGCTACTCGGCGCCGTGACCGTCAAGCTCGAGCTGCCCCCCGTGGTGGTGATCGTGCACTTCGTGAACGCGCTCCTGCTCTTGACGGCCGTGGTGGTGACGGCCCTCCGGGCAGGCCCGGCGGGCACATCACCGCCACCCGCAGGACGCCACCCGCTCCATCGCCTGGCCTGGGTCACGGCACTCACGGGCTTTGCCGCGGTCATTCTGGGCGCTTACGTGGCCAATCTGAACGCCGGCCCCGCGTGCCTCGGCTTCCCGCTCTGTCGGGGCGGCATCCTGCCCCCGCCGGACCCGCTGGCCCATGTGCATCTGACTCATCGGATCGTGGCCTACGCCTTTTTCGTTCTGCTCGTGGTGCTGGTCGGACGGGCCCGGAGGCACACGGAAGCCGAGTCGCGGAGCTTCAGGCTGAGCG
>DATHRW010000196.1:0-28081 GCA_035464955.1 Gemmatimonadales bacterium | reverse complement strand
GGCGTCGATCAGCGGCCGAACGACACCAAAGAACCACCGCTCCAACCCTGGCGGCACGAGCTTCACCGGTGGCTGCCCTTGGCCCGCTCAGCTGGCACGCAAGTATCCCTGGTCAAGGCCGCGGTAGGATAACCGCTGAGCACCGGCGGGGCAATCAGGGCCCCGGCGACAGGGCATAGAGCACCAGGGGCCGAACCCGCTCGCGAAACACGGCCAGCTCCTGCGGCCAGTGGCGCATGATCTCGCGGGCGGAACTGCCGGCCACGATCGCTTGACGCAGTCCAGGCCCGCCGGCCAGACGATCGAAGTGGGACGCACGCCACCCGATGGCATCGGGGTGGCGGGCGACGATCGCAACCAGCAACTCCACGGCGGTCGCCACGGGATCGTATGCCGCACGATCGATGACATGGAGCCGGAGGCCCGGAACGACGGTGTCCGCGAACTTGCCATCTCCTGGCTCGGTTGGGCGGAAGCCGACCGCCCGAATCGCGACGCCTGGTATCCCGGGCGCACCGATTGCGGCGAGCACCGCCGCCGTATCGAGCCACGGGGCGCCGATCTGTTCGAACGGGGCGTCCGATCCGCGTCCCACGGACAGCGCCGTTCCTTCGAAAAGACACAGGCCGGGATAGTGGATGAGAGACTCGACGGTCGGGAGGTTCGGGCTCGGTCTCACGAAGGGCAAGCCGGTCTCGTCCAGATAGTGCGACCGATCCCAGCCGTCGAGCGGCACGACCGTGATATCCGCGTCGAGGTCCAGGTCCGACTGCGCCAACCGCACCAACTCACCGAGGGTCAAGCCGTGGCGCATGGGGGCTCGAAGGAGCCCGACGTTGGAGGCGTAGGCCGGGTCGAGGACATTGCCCTGCATGCGCCCACCGATCGGGTTCGGGCGGTCCAGGACCAGAACCGGAATCCCTGCCTGGCCAGCGGCCCGCGCGACCCCGACCGCCGTCGCGAGATAGGTGTAGAAGCGGGCGCCGGCATCCTGCAGATCGATGATCATGACATCGACCGACGACAGCATCTGGGCCGTGGGAGAGGACACGACACCATATAAACTGTAGATTGGAAGACCAGTTGCGGAATCGACCCCGTGGTCGACCCGGGCGCCGGGCGCTGCGGCGCCACGAAAGCCATGTTCCGGACTGAACAGGGCCACCAGGTCGAGACCGGCCGAGCGGAGCCGCTCCACGTTCGGAACACCGGCAGCGTCGACGCCGGCCTGATTCGTGACCAGGCCGATCCGCCGACCGCGCACGAGGTGGATGCTGTCGGTCAGGAGCACATCGATTCCAGGACGGGTGTGGGGCGGCTGAGCACCCTGACTGGGCTGGCAGGCGCAGAGCGCCACCGCCATTCCCATGAGCGCGAGCTTCCCGTGCATCATTTGCGTCTCACCCGGCTCACCATCCTCTCGATCCTCGCGGCCTGTGGCCCCAGGACCCAGGCTTCGACCCAGACCCCGCAATCCGCAGCACCCGCTCCGGCGGTGTCGCCGGCCCACGTGGCCGATTCCATCCTGGCCACCTTGTCTACCCGTCAGCGCATCGGGCAACTGATCGTGCCGTGGATTGCCGGAACGTATGCCGCCTTCGACGATGAGGCCGTCACGCGGGCGGCCAAGTGGATCGATTCGCTGGAGGTTGGCGGCATCATCATCTCGGTCGGTTCACCGCTCGACGTTGCCGCAAAGCTCAATTATCTGCAGGCCCGCTCCCGCTTGCCACTGCTCGTCGCGGCCGACTTCGAATCTGGGACCGCCATCCGCCTCCTCGGCGGGACACCCTTCCCTCCCAATATGGGTGTGGCCGCCACCGGAAGTGAATCGGACGCCTACGAGGTGGGCCGCGTCACCGCGCTCGAAGGCCGGGCCGTCGGCGTCACCATTGCACTCGCCCCCGTCGCCGACGTCAACAACAATCCCGCCAACCCCATCATCAACGTACGGTCGTTCGGAGAGGACCCCCAGCGAGTCGCGCGTCTCACGGCGGCCAGCGTCAGAGGACTCCAAGACCACGGCATGCCGGCGACGGCCAAGCATTTTCCCGGACACGGCGACACGGAAACGGATTCCCACATCTCGCTCCCGACCATCGCGGCGGGCTGGTCCAGGCTCGATAGCCTGGAGCTGATCCCGTTCCGTGCGGCCATTGACGCCGGAGTGACAGCCGTCATGTCGGCCCACATCGCGATCCCCGCACTCAACCCCGCACGGACCGACGCAAGACCGGCAACGTTATCGCCGGACCTGCTCACCGCCGTGCTGCGGGACTCGTTGGCGTTTCGCGGACTGGCGGTGACCGATGCGCTGACCATGGGGGGTGTAGTCAACACCTACGGCCCGGGTGAGGCCGTGGTGTTGGCGTTCCTCGCCGGGGCCGATCTGCTGCTGCAGCCGACCGACCCAGCCATTGCCGTCGAGGCCATGGAGCAGGCGGTCGCCGCCGGTCGTATCAGCCGCGCACGATTGGAAACATCGGTGCGACGAGTCCTCGCCCTCAAGGTGCAGCTTGGTCAGCTGGATCGGCGTGCAGTCAGGCTCGACAGCATTCCCGGAATCGTTGGAGCCGAGGCGTTCCAGCAAGTCGCCCAGGACATAACGGCCCGCTCATTGGTTCTGGCGCGGGACGAAGGCGGCGTGGTTGCGGGACTCCGCCGGCAACCCGTTGCGATTTCACTTATTGCCATGGCGGACGAGCGCAACATTGGGGTCGGAATGACGCTCGCCGCCGAGTTGCGGAGCGCGGGCTACCCGACCGAGCGATTCGCCCTTTGGCCGCAGAGCGGCGCAGCCAGCTACGACTCGGCTCGGGCGGTCATCGATCGCGGCGCCGTCGCCATCTTCCTGAGCGCGGTCCGGCCCACGCCCTGGACCGCGAGCATCGACCTCCCCATCGCCGCAGCGGGTTTGATCGACAGCATCGCCCGCACGCGTCCGACCGTGCTCATCTCGCTGGGTTCGCCCTACATCATCAATCAGGCGCCACGCGTGCCGTCGTTCCTGTTGGGATGGGTAGCGCGTCCGGCCACGGAGGAGGCGGTGGCTCGAGCCCTTACCGGCGCATCCCCGCTCACCGGTACGCTGCCGATCTCCATCCCGCCGCTCCTGCCGATCGGCGCCGGCATCCGCATCGACGGTTCATGAGAGCGGCCGGCCTCCTCGGGCTCGTTCTCGCGGCCGGCGCGTGCGTTCATTCAACGGCCCAACCGCCCGCGATCCCGACGGGCGATGCCGCCGATCTGGACTGGTCGCCGGTTACGTCGGTGCTCGATTCGGCGGTGCGCGCCGGGGTGGTGCCCGGCGCGGTGTTGGGGGTGAGTGCCAGCGGGCGCCGCATGATCTATGGCACGGGCCGCCTGGGCCTCGATCTGCCGGACCGACCGGACTCTTTGACGCTCTACGACCTCGCCTCGCTCACCAAGGTGATCGGGTTGACCACGGCCGTCATGATCGCCGTCGACCGCGGCCTGCTCGAACTGGACGCACCGGTGCGCCGCTACGTTCCGGCCTTCGGCGGCGGCAGCAAGGATCGAGTGACCATTCGCCACTTGCTCACGCATTCGACTGGGCTTCCGGCATGGCGGCCACTCTTTCGGGAAGCGGAATCGCGTGATGCGGCGTTGGCGCTCGCCGACTCGACCCCGCTCGACACGGTGCCCGGCAGCGTGGCCGTGTATTCGGATCTCGGCGCTATTGTGCTTACCCAAGCGGTGGAGACTGTGTGGGGCAGCCGGATCGACACCATCCTGGCTCACGACGTGTTCCCCGCGCTCGGAATGCGGCACACACGCTACCTCCCGCCCGCCGCTCTTCGAGCGCACATTGCCCCGACCGAGCGGGACCCGTGGCGCGGCCGGATGCTGTGGGGAGAGGTCCATGACGAAAACGCCGCCCGGCTGGACGGTGTCTCGGGCCACGCCGGGCTGTTCGGCACCGTGACCGATCTGATCACTTTCGGCGAGTGGTACTTGGCCCGGCTCGCCGAGGCCGACATCGAGGACGACCCGCGCTGCAAAGGCGACTCACCCCCACGCCGGCTGCCGCTATTGGCATGTGCCGGGCCAGCGGTGCGCGAATTCACCCGGCGCCAGGAGGTGGTGCCGGGTTCGAGCCGGGCCCTCGGATGGGACACACCCACCGGGACGAACAGTGCCGGGACCCTGTTATCCGCATCGAGTTTCGGCCATACCGGCTTCACGGGCACGTCGCTCTGGATCGACCCGGACCGGAAACTCGTTCTTGTCCTCCTGACCAATCGGGTACACCCCACCCGCGAGAATAATCGGACCGGCCCGCTTCGCCGAGCGGTGGCAGACCGGGTTGTCGGCGTGCTGGAGCCCCACTGAGCCCCTCGAGCAGCGTTTGTTTGACAGGATCGATCGCGTTTTCTAGCTTTGACTGATGTTGTTGCCGGGCGAGTCCGGCCATCCACACCCCCGGGGCTACGGGGGAGTGCCACGGAGGAAGCGGTGAGCACCACTGATCATCAGACGGCAGAGTCGGGCTTCCAAATGACGCTCACCGACCGGGCGGCGCAGGAAGTCAAGCAATTCATAGCACAGGAGCAGGTACCGGAAGAGACCGCGGGACTGCGCGTCAGCGTACTCCCTGGTGGCTGTTCGGGATTCAAATACAGCCTGAACATCGAAGAGCGCGCGCTCGAAGATGACCTCGTACTCGAGGTCAACAACGTCCGTCTCTTCATCGACGGGTTCAGCGCTCAGTATCTGGTTGGAATGGAAGTTGATTACGTGTCCACCATGCAGGCCTCGGGCTTCACCTTCAAGAACCCCAACGCCACTGGTGGCTGTGGCTGCGGCGACAGTTTTTCCGCGTAAGGTCGCCATTCACTCCATCGAGGGCTCACCGCCACAGCGTGTGAGCCCTTTTTGTTGATGCGCCCAGCCGATCTTACGGTCATTGCCGTCTACTTCGTTGTTACACTGGGACTCGGACTCTGGGTCTCGCGCCGGCAGGAAACCGCCGGCGACTACTTTTTGGGTGCCCGCCACCTGCCGGCCTGGGCCATCCTGCTGTCGATCGTCGCCACCGAGACATCGGCGCTCACCGTCATTTCCGTCCCCGGCATTGCAGCCCGCGGCGATCTCACCTTCCTGCAGCTTGCCTTCGGGTACCTGATCGGCCGTATCGGCGTCGCCATCTGGCTTTTGCCCGGGTACTTCACGGGAGACCAGGAAACCGCCTACGCCCGGCTCGAGTCACGTTTCGGCCCGACAACTCGACGCCTCATCTCGACCGTGTTCCTGGTCACCAGGTTTCTCGGCGACGGTGTGCGCGTCTTTGCCGGCGCCATCCCGCTCGCTCTCGTCACGGGGTGGAGCATTCCCGCCGCGATACTCGCCATTGGGTCGGTGACGCTGGTCTACACCCTCCTGGGCGGACTCAAGGCCGTGGTTTGGGCCGACGTCCTCCAACTGCTGGTCTACGTGGCGGGCGGTGCCGCGGCGCTCGGTATCGCCTGGAACCTCGCCGGTGGTGCCGGCGCCGCGCTCGACGCCGCCGCCGTGGCCGGAAAGCTCCGGTTGATCGAGCCTGTGTTCAATCTGACGACAACGTATTCGCTGCTCGGCGGACTGGTCGGCGGCGCGCTGTTATCCGCCGCCTCGCACGGGACCGACCACCTCATCGTCCAGCGTCTCTTGGCAACCGGATCGCTCCGGAAGGCCCGTATCGCGCTGGTCGGGTCCGGCGTGGTGGTGATCGCGCAGTTTCTCCTGTTTCTCCTCGTCGGGTCCGCAATTTGGGCTGCCGGTCTCGCACCGCTCGACCAGCCGGCCGACCACTACTTTCCGCAGTTCATTATCGAGCACCTTCCGGTTGGCCTCGCCGGTCTGGTCGTCGCGGGCATCATCGCGGCTGCAATGAGCACGCTCAGCTCGTCGATCAACGCGCTCGCCTCATCCGTGACACACGATCTCTATGCTGGTCTCACGAAAGTCCGCGATCCGGAGGCGCTGCTTCGCGCCGGTCGCTGGTTCTCGGCCGCGTGGGCCGGCGGCCTGATCGGGGCGGCACTGCTGTTTCATCGCTCCACCGGGGCCGAGAACACCCCCGTCGTGGTCTTGGCCCTCTCGATCGCATCGATTACTTACGGTGGGTTGCTTGGGACGTATCTCCTGGCCGGCCGATGGCCCCGGGCGCGCGGCCGGGACGTGATCGGCGCCGTCTCGGCGACCGTGCTCGTGATGCTGGTGGTGGTGTTCGCCAACCCCCTCGCGGGGGCCAGCGGGCTGGCGTGGCTCGGAATCGTGGGAAGATTGGCGTGGCCCTGGTACGTGCCGCTCGGAACGGTTATTACCGTGCTCGCAGGGATCGGGCTCAGCCTCGTGCCCACCCGGGGAGGTAGCGTCTCATGACGATCGTAGCCGGTGCGGATGTCGGCGGCACCAAGACGGTGGCGCTGGTCGGAATGCCGGATGCCGTGGCCGGTCGGGCCACGGGCCCGGGCGCCGCGGTACGCCCGGGGCGAGCGCTCGCGTCGGTCAGCCCGATCGCCGAATGCGTGCGGCAGGCGCTCGCGGGGGCCGGCGTGCTCCGTTGCAAGGCGCTCGTCGTGGGCGCCGCGGGCGCGGGCCACCCAACGGATCGGACGGAGTTGGCGCAGGCCCTCCGCATTGAAGATCTGGCCGATCAGATCCGCGTAACCACAGATCTGGAGATCGCCGTCGTCGCCGCTTTCGGTGATGCGCCGGGCATCGTGGTGGCGTCCGGCACGGGCAGTGCAGCCGTCGCTCGCGACCGTGACGGGGTGATCCATCGCGGCGGCGGGTACGGCTGGCAGATGGGCGACGAAGGAAGCGGATACGCGCTTGGGCGAGCAGCCTTGGGTGCAGTAGGGTGGGCTCAGGACGGTCGTGGCCCGGCAACCGCACTGACAGCGGCACTCTTGGCCGTGACCCGCACGCGGGACTTCAACGCGCTGGTCCGCTGGGCCGCCACCGCCGCACCCGGCGCTGTGGCCTCGCTGGCCCTGCCCGTGCTCCAGGCGGCAAAGGCCAATGATTCGGTCGCAGAGAGCCTGGTGGAAGTAAGCGCCCGCGACCTGGTGCGTTTGGCCGAGAGCATGCTGGCCCACTTCGAAGGCGAAGTTCCCGTGGCGATCGCCCTGCATGGCGGGATGCTCCGAGCCGGCATGCCGCTTCGCGATCGTGTGGCCGCCGCCATCCAGGCCCACGACCGTTTCGCCATGGTCGACCACCCGGTCGAGCCGGCCCAAGGCGCGCTCACCCTCGCAGCGGCCCTGGCGGCGGGCTAGAGGCTCACACTGATTTTGATGGTGCCGGGCACCGGCTCACCCCTCGGGGAACGCGCGGGGCGGAAGAGGTAGCCCTCCATCCGCTCGCGGAACTTCTCGGCGTATTCCCTGTCCGGCAGCTCCGGAATGACCCGAATCCGGTCGACCCTGCCATCGGCCCGGACCCAGAATGTGACCGCGTAGGTTTGGCCCCGGAGCTTCTTGTCCTTGACCTCCGGGGGAAGGAGCAGCTGTCGAGGTTCCGGGTTCCGGGCCAGCGAGCCATCCCCACCTGTGCCGGGGCCGGTCCCGCTGCCGATGCCGCTCCCGACCCCGCCTCCCTGGCCACCACCCGACCCTCCACCGGAGCCAGGACCCTGACCCGCCCCCGACGCTCCAGGCGTGTCCCCTTGGCCCACAGCTGCCACCGTGATGGAGTCGTTCTGCGCAACGACGGGCGTGTCGACCACGGCAATGTCGATCGGGGGAATACTCGAGACTTCAACGGGCGGAGGCGGAACAGGCCGGGGCACCTCGACAATGACGACGTCGCTGCGGGGCGGCGGCGGTGGCAACGTGATGAGGTGCACCCGACCACCTCCGCCACCACCGCCTCCGCCACCGTCGAGTCCCGCGCCCGGGTTCCGCCCGGTCAGGATATCGTTGGCCAGTCCATACCAGAGGAGCCCGACGATAGCCCCGTGCAGCGCCAGCGACAGGATGAGTCCGGCCACGGGCTCGCGTCGGCCCTTGGGCATGATGAAGCGAAGTGCGGGCACAGGCTGCTTGGTCATCTCGTGTAAACAAAATCGGGCGTGGGTACCGCTACAAGAGCGGCGACCGAGGCCCGATTGTCGGGAGCGGCCAGCCATGGCATTCGGCGCCGGCGCGCCTCGGCGCTCCTCGGACTAGGACGTCGTATGGATGCCAGGTGACACAAGGTCGAAGGGATGGGCCGCCACTTTCGTCGACGCCGGTGTGGCGGCGTCCGTCGCGAGACGGAAGCGAGGGACCGCCACAACCGCAGAATGCCGCAGGGACCGGTCGCCTCTGCACTGGCGCCCGGCCCCTGACGATCCTCGAACGGATCTGCTACTGCGCGGCCTGGTCCGACCCCTGCGCCTCGGCCGGCGTGAACCCGATGACCTGCACGCCCGCGCCACGGGCAATATCCATCGCTTCGATGACTTCTTGGTAGCGACGGGTGTGGCCCGCCTTGACGAACATGAGCTTCACTGGACGAGTGTCGTAGATCGCATGGATTTGAGTGTCCAGTTGGTCCTTCGGCACCGGCTGGGAGTTAATCGCGTAGCTCCCGTCATCCCGCACCTCGAGTACGATCTGATTCGAAGGACCCGAGGCCTGGGAGGTCTGGGGCGGGGGTACCTGCACGTCGAGCGCCATCCGGCTCAATGGCTGCGAGATCATGAAAATGATGAGCAGCACGAGCAGAATGTCGATCATCGGGACCACATTGGGCTCCGACGTCATCGTTCCGGCGCCACCGCCAGTTGACATTGCCATGGTCTATTCCTCCGAGCCGAAGATAGACCCGCTCTGCTGCGGCTCGGTGATGGCCGCCATGACGCGTACGCCTGAGCGCCGGGCGATTTCCACGGCTTCCTCGATCTTCTGGAAGCGCAAGGATTGGTCGGCCTTGAAGTACAGGATCTTGTCCTCCGATCGCGCGGCATAGACGCTCCGCAGGATGTCCTCCAGCGCTCCGTCCTGCACCGGGCGTCCATCCAGGAAGTACCTGCCGTTCACGTCGATGCCCAGGATCACTTCGTTCTCGCCCTCGGGTCGGGGGTCCAGATTGGCCCCGCGCGGCATCGTGGCTTGGAACCCGGCGGCGATCAGCGGTGTGACAATCATGAAGATGATCAACAGCACCAACATGATGTCGATCATCGGAACCACGTTGGGCTCCGACTTAACCGTTGTGGTGCCGGCGCTACTTGTTGATATGCCCACTGCCGCTCACCGCCTTCTGTGCCTGGAATTCCTTGGTGAAGATCGAACGACCGAATTCGCTCCCGACGCTCTTGATGAGGTAGTCGATGAGTTCCTTCGACGTGTAGGTCATCTCGACCGTGAGATACTCGATCTTGGTCGTGAAGTAGTTGTAGAACCACACGGCGGGGATCGCGACCAGGAGGCCGAGCGCCGTGGTGAGCAGCGCCTCCGCGATACCGGCCGATACCGCCGCGAGACCGCCGCTCGCACCGGAGGTAGCCATGCCGGTGAACGAGTTCACGATGCCCATCGTAGTCCCAAGCAGACCGACGAACGGGCCGGTCGATCCCACGGTTGCCAGGATGCCGATGCCCCGCTTGAACTCCGAGAGCACGATCATCATCTGGCGCTCTACCGCACGCTCCGCCGAGTTGATGTCCGCAGAGGTGATGGTGGCGCGGTCCCGAAGCAGCGGCTTCACCTCGGCCAACGCCCCCCCGAGCACTTTAGCCACGTGGCTCTTCTTGTTTTTCTCCGCGAGCGCAATGGCCTGATCGAGCTGCTCTTCCTGAATCGCCCGCGAGAACTGCGGTGCGAACTTCCGAGTCGCACTCTGGCTCTTGAGAAAGTAGATGTACTTGGTGATCGCGACGGTCAGCGACCACAACGACATGGCGATCAGAAGGATGATCACCCCACGCGCGAACCAGCCGGCGGCGTGCCACAGTTCGAGAATATCTACACCCATGCGATCGGTCTCCTCGATGTAGGACAACGACCGCCCTCGATCGGTGAGGGCGGCCAAGGGACAAACTCAGCGATTAGCGTTGAAGCTCACTGCTTGGACTACCAACACCCGCACCGGCCGACCCTGCACCCGGCCAGGTTTGAACACGGTCTTCATGATGGCCTCGCGGGCCGGAGCCTCGAAGGCCTTGTTGGTCGACGACTTGAGCTTGAAGGAGTTGTTCTCCGCATGCCCTGTCGTGTCGACCACGAATTCGTAGATGACCCGGCCGGAAATGCCCGCACTCTGGAGCACGGGCGGATACCGTGGCTCGGCAGGCGAGATGACCCGTGGTGGATCATCCAGTTCGGCTTCGAGGAATACCTCACCCGTCACCGGGACCTCCCCGGTCCCACCCACGATACCTGCAGCAATTCCACCCTCGACGCCTTTCCCGGTGAAGTCCTCGGGATTGAACCGTTCGGCAACGTTGATGGGCGGGATCTCGGTCGGGATCGCCTCCGGCGCCACCACGGTCTGGAAGCCCTTGGGGGGGGGGTTGGCGCTCACAATCGCCTCAGGGGGCGGCGCCTCTGGCGGTGGCGGTGTGGCCTTGGGCGGGGCAAGGAACACGATAGTCGTGTCTTGAATGATCTCCCGAACGGCTTCTGCAGCTCCCTGGGTCACCTGCACGACCCCGTAGATCACCAGCACGTGCAGGACCAAGGACGTGAGCCCTTGGGTAAAGGTCCGCTGCTTGGTCGCTTTCGAAGCGATGAGTTGATCGAACACGAGCGCTACCTCCGTGGGAGCATTCGACGACTCAACTGACTGAGATCAATCTACCCACGTGAAATGGCGTCAGACTGGCCTCAACATTACAAATCGATGACAGAGAGATTACGGTCTTCGTCACCACACTGGCGGGCGGGATAGCCCGCAAGTTGGCCAATATACCCCTAGATCCGACCTACACCAGAGGGGGCGCAACGTCTCGCTCGCCGGCAGGCTGGATCACTCCTGCCGATCGCGGAATCGTCACTCGGAAGGTGGTGCCGCGACCAGGCCTGCTCTCCGCCTCGATCCACCCGCCGTGAGCCTCCGCAATCCATTTGGTGATGGCGAGCCCCAGGCCCACGCCCGGCCGGCCGCCGGCACGGGAGCGCGCCACATCCGCCCGCCAAAACCGATCGAAGATGTGTTCCAGGTCGCCGGCCGCGATGCCGATACCGGTGTCACGGACCACGAAGACGACCTGCGTGTCGAGGTCTTCGAGCTCGATGTCGATCCGCCCGTCTTGCGGAGTGTACTTGATCGCGTTGGTGAGGAGGTTCAACAGCATCTGCCGAATGCGACCGCGGTCTGCCTGGATCAGCACGGGCTGGTCGGGCATGTGCGTCGCGACGTCGACACCCGCCGATTCCCCGAGAATGCCGGCGGTCTCGTAGACATCGAGGACCACGTCCCGCACGTCGCATTCCTCGAGAACAAGGGGAGCCCGCCCCTCATCGACTCGAGCCAGGGTGAGTAAGTTGTCGACCAGCTCCGCCATGAAGTTGGTTTGTTCGAGGGCCTGGTCGAGCGTCTCCAGGCTCTCCGGGGGAATCTCCGGACGCGTGAGTGCCCGCTCGACACCGGCTCGGACCACCATGAGCGGCGTTTTGAGCTCGTGGCTGGCGTCGGCGGTGAACCGGCGCAGGCTGGTGAAACTCCGTTCGAGACGGGCGATCATGCGGTTGACCGTGAGCGCCAATCGAGACAACTCGTCCCCCGTCATCGGCACCGCCAGGCGGCGATGGAGGCTGGTGCCATCGGTGATGGCCTCGACCTCGTCAATCATGCGATCCAACGGCCGGAGGCGCCGTCCCGCAAGCCAATATCCCAACACGAGGGCTCCGAGGAGAATGAGCGGCCCCACCAGGAACATCGATCGCAACAGCTCGGCGGGGCCGAAACTAATGTCCGACAACGGGAGGGCGACCAGAACCGCACCCACCAGGGGTCCGGCCTCTCTGACCGGCAGGATGACATACCGAAGCGACCCAAGCGCTTCGTGCGTGTGGAGCGTGCCGAGCAGAACGGAATCGGGAACCGTTCGGACCTGGGCCAAGAGCTCGTCCAGGATGGCGAAACTCAGTTCCCGAGCGGGGTCGGAGGTGTACAGCTGGTGTCCGTTGCGATCGGCCACAATGAGGAAACCGCGGAGCCCGTCCAGCGGCGCACCAACCGAGGGCTCCAGGCTGTGCACCTCGGCCCTGCCAGGACGGGAATCGAGCGTGTCCCCCAGGAACGGGGGTGGGCCTTCCCGGGTGATTTGCCCAAGCACAGTGTACGAGCGGGCAAGGTACTGCACGACGAATTGCGCCTCGACATGAACCCGCTCGTCCAGCTCGGCGAGGATCGAACCGCGTCGTTCCAGATACAGAGCCACCCCGAAGGCCAGCACGGTCGCGCTCAGCGCGACCGTGTACCAGATCGTGAGGCGCCGCCGGATCGTCGCCACGCTATTCCTTTACCACGTATCCCACGCCGCGAACGGTGTGGATCAGCTTGGTCTTGTGCTTGGCATCCACCTTCTTCCGCAAGCGATTGATGACGACGTCGACCACGTTGGTGCCCGGATCGAAGTGGTAATCCCAGGCATACTCGGTAATGAGGGTCCGGGACATCACTCGACCGGCATGCCGCATGAGGTACTCGAGAACGGAATATTCCTTGGGCGTCACCTCGATCACGGCGCCCGAACGCCGGACCTGATGGGTCCCGGTGTCCAGCTCGAGATCGCCCACGGACAGGGTTGGGGGTTGGAGTTGCTGCGGCCGACGGCTCAGCGCCTCCACTCGTGCAAGGAATTCCTCGAAGGCGAACGGTTTCGTCACGTAATCGTCGGCGCCGGCCCGAAGCGCCTGAACTTTGAAGTCCACGGCATCCTGGGCCGTGAGCACGAGAATCGGCGTCGTCTTGCCCCGATCCCGCAGCATCCGAAGCACTTCGAGCCCGGTCATGTTGGGGAGCCTGAGATCCAGGACGATCAGGTCATACTGTCCGCCGGAGGCCAGGCGCAGCCCTTCGAGGCCATCATCGACCAAGTCGGCGTGGTGCCCATGTTCCTCCAGGCCACGCTGCACGTAGGTGCCGACGGTCGGATCGTCCTCGACAACCAGGACCTTCACCCTGCCACTCCCTTCCCGTGGATCGGAAGCACGACCCGAAAGATGGTCCCAAACCCAGGATGACTCTCCACATCGAGCCGCCCCATGTGATCTTCGATGATGCCGTAGCAGATCGAAAGACCCAACCCGGTGCCCCGCCCTTGCGGCTTCGTGGTGTAGAACGGCTCGAAGATCTTCGACAACTCGGCGCGAGGGATGCCGCTCCCGGTATCCTCGAACTCCACCATGACCTCGTCGCCGCGTGCGTTCTGTCGAGTCCTGACCGTCAAGCTGCCGTCGCGATGCTCCATGGCATCGAGCGCGTTGAGCATCAGCGCCATGAAGGCCTGAATCAGTTGTTCAGGATTGGCTGTAACCGACGGCAGGCCGGGTGCCAGCTCGCGCACCACCGTGAGCCGTTTGAATCGCTGGTGATGCTTCAGCAGGAACAGGGTGTTCTCGACGAGCTCGTTCACGTCTGCGGGGGCCTTCGTCTTGCCACCTTTCCGGGGACGGCTGAAGTCGAGCAGCCCATCGACGATTGCGGTACATCGCTGGACCTCATGGTCGATGATGTCGGCGTATTCCTTGAGCGACCCGCGGGCGGGGCCGGCCACTTCGCCTAGGCGACCCTCGATTGCCGCGGCGCACGCCCCGATAGTCGCCAGAGGATTGTTGATCTCGTGCATGATCCCAGCCGCCAGTTGGCCGATGGCGGCCAGTTTTTCGCTTTGCAGGATCCGTTGGTGAGCGATCTGCCATTCGGTGACGTCCTCGCCCACGCTGATGACATGCGACACGCGCTCCCCGTCCAGCCGCATGGGGATCTTGCTGATGCGGAAGAAGCGCGATTCTTCGCCCGCCGGAACTTCGATTTCGAGCTGGCTGATCTGCCCGGTCTCGAACACGGTATCCAATTCCGCCTTCAACTGGTCGGCCGGCTGCCGCGTCAAGACCTCGAAGATGCGACGTCCGACTACGTCGTCTCGCCGAAGTCCCTGGGTGCCGGTTTCCCGCTTCCGATTCCAGATCTGGATGCGGTAATCGCGGTCGACGACGTAGAGACCAATGGGGAGACTGTCGATGATGAGCCCGGTGAAGCGGCGCTGCTCCTCCACCTCCCGCGTTCTGACGGCAACCTCATAGGCCAGGTGCTCGGAAAGCTGGATCGCTGCCACGAACGGAGCGAGCAGGTCCGCCAGGATCGTCAGGGCTTGATCCGCGTAGCCCTCGGTGCCCGGAGATAATTCGGCTTCGAGGATGCCGAGCCGCTCGCCATGGTGCACGAGATCGAAGGTCTTGGCGGTGGGGGACAGCGGCTCAACGGTCTCGAGGGTGGTGGCGTTGCCCGGCGCTGTGAGATGGGTCGGTGCGATCGTCAACCAGAGCGACGCGTCGTGCGGCCGTCGGAGCACAATCCGGATACCCCGGAGCGGTAGGCGTTCGTACATGAGCGTGGCCGCCGCCGCCACGGCCTCCTCCACACCGAGGCCGCTCGAGAGCAATCGCGCGACCGCCCCGACCACCGTCAGGCCGGTGTGAGCACCGGCAGACTCCGAGGACATGACAGGAATTTACCTTCTCTGCGAAAACACGTCGCCGTTCATCGGCCCGGGATCCGTCCCTCTCCACAGGGTACCGACCTCACGCGGAAGGCGCGGACGCCGTGACTCATCCTTCAGGAAAGCTCGCCAATGCGGTTCAGCAACTCGTCGACCGGTCGCGAGTGCCCCAGCTCTGCCTCGATGTGAACCCAGCGGACGATTCCCTTCCGATCGAGAAGAAAGTACGCCCGCCGGGAAAAGGATGCTTCCTCCAACAACGTTCCGTACCGACGGCTTACCTCGCGCTTGAAGTCGCTCAACAGGTCGACGGTCATTCCTTCCTTCCTCTTGAACTCCTTCAGGGTCGGAATGGAATCGACACTGATGGGCAGAACCACCGTCCCGGCCTCTTGAAAGCGATCGTAGTGGTCGGAAAAGGCGCACATCTCGGCCGTACACACCCCGGTGAACGCGAGGGGAAAGAAGGCGATGAGCACACGGTTCCCACGCAGTGACGAAAGGGTCACATCTGCTCCGGACGTCGAGGCAAGCGTGAAATCCGGAGCAGCTGACCCCACGGCGGGCGAGGACATGGGCGGTTCTCGGGAGGGCGCGTGTCGTGAGCTGGGGGGCTCAGCTGGCGGCCTGGTACCGCTTCGCCACTTCGGTCCAGTTGACCACGTTCCACCATGCCGCAACGTAGTCGGCACGGCGATTCTGGTAGTGGAGGTAATATGCGTGTTCCCAGACGTCACAGCCGAGCACTGGCGTGCGGCCCTCCATGAGCGGGGTATCCTGATTGGGAGTACTCTCGACCGTCAGCTTTCCTGACGCATCGACGCACAGCCAGGCCCAGCCGCTACCGAAGCGCGTCAGCGCCGCCTTGCCAAATCCCGCCTTCATTTCGTCGAATCCCCCGAACGCCTCGGTGATGGCATCGGCAAGCCGGCCGTCCGGCGCCTTGGCGCCCCCCGGCATCATAATTCCCCAAAAGAGCGAATGATTGGCGTGTCCGCCACCGTTGTTTCGAACCGCCGTGCGGATCGCCTCGGGCACGGCTGACAGATCCCCGAGCAAGGCTTCGAGAGATTTTGCGGCGAGCTGTGGGTGGGACTCGAGGGCCGCGTTCAGGTTGTTGACGTAGCCGGCGTGGTGCTTGTCGTGATGGATCTGCATGGTCCGCTCGTCGATGTGCGGCTTCAGGGCATCATAGGCGTACGGCAGGGGCGGAAGGGTGAATGGCATCAGTCGACTCCTTGCTGAACTCGGGCGGGCCGAGTGGTTGTGCAGGTCAGGGTGGGGGCGGGATCAGGGCGGAATTATGGATGCCCCGGTGCTGAGGGTCAACGCTGGGCCGGTCGACGCGAAGTCTGCGGCCGAGCTCGTAGGCGGGTGTTTGACCTCATGGAGCGTGCGGGATTCGAACCCGCGACCCCTGCCTTGCAAAGGCAGTGCTCTCCCAGCTGAGCTAACGCCCCGTCTGTGTCCTTGCTGCCGACCGGTACCCAAGATAGCACCCCCCCACGGCACCCCATAGCGCCCCAGACCAAGGTAGACGCCCGCGCCTCCTGACTCGGGCCGGTTCGACCCGGTTCCTAGCGCCTAAGCATCGTAATGGCCGTGGATTACCGGCGGTCGAGGCCGGACCGACGGTGCGACCCCATCGCTCCGCTCGATCGGCCCCCATCCCTGGAATCCGTCTTGCGTCTTGTGTGGGAGGGGCCCTCTCGGTAACTTGATGCGTCCTTGCTACATAGGGCCCGTATTGGTCACATATTCAGCTCATTCTCGAGGGAACGTGACGAGCCCAACACTGCAACAAGTCGCGTTGTTTGAAAAGTGCAGGCAGTTCACCAAGGCCCGCGAGGTCGAGGCAGCCGGCCTCTATCCGTATTTCAAGCCCATCTCCGAATCGGAAGACACGGTCGTCACGATCGAGGGCAAGAAGCGGATCATGCTGGGCTCCAACAACTACCTCGGGCTCACGCACCACCCCAAGGTCCTCGAGGCAGCCGAGTGCGCCCTCAAGCGCTACGGATCGGGCTGCACGGGCAGCCGGTTCTTGAACGGGACGCTCGACCTCCACGGGCAGCTGGAGCAGGCCATCGCGGACTTTCTCGGGAAGGAGTCCTGCCTCGTCTTCTCGACCGGGTACAGTGCGAACCTGGGCTTGATCGCTGGGCTCGTGGCCCGGAACGACGTGGTGTACCTCGATAAGCTGGACCACGCCTCGATCGTCGACGGGGCGAAGTTGTGTTACGGCGAGACGATCCGATTCAGGCACAACAACCTTTCCAGCCTGGAATTGAAGATGGAGCGCGAGTTGGGTGATCGCGCCGCGTTGATCATCGTAGACGGCGTGTACTCGATGGAGGGTGACATCGCCGACGTCCCGGGCCTACTACAGATCGCCCGGAAATTCGGTGCCGCCCTGGCCGTCGACGACGCCCATTCGCTGGGCGTGCTCGGACCCAAGGGTGATGGGACGGCCGCGCATTTCGGACTCTCTGACGAAATCGATCTCATCGCCGGCACGTTTTCCAAGTCACTCGCGTCCATCGGCGGATTCGTCGCGGCCCCGGAAAGTGTCACCCATTTCCTGCGCCACCACAGCCGGCCGCTCATGTTCACCGCGTCCCTGCCACCAGCCAATACCGCCGGCGTGCTCGCCGCCCTGGAAGTGCTGCAATCGGAGCCGGAACGCCGGGCGCGGCTTTGGGAGAACACCCACCGACTGCAGGACGGATTCCGGAGCCTCGGGTTTGACATCGGTCCGACCCAGACACCCATCGTTCCGGTCCTCATCGGCTCGATGGAACGGACGTTCATGTTCTGGCGGAAGTTGTACGATGCCGGGGTCTTCACCAATCCGGTGGCGCCGCCGGCCGTGGCCGCCACCGAGTGCCGGCTTCGTACGAGCTTGATGGCTACGCACGCGCCCGAACAGATCGACTACTGCCTCGAGACGTTTGCGAAGATCGGCCGCGAACTGGGCGTCATATAGCACGTGCACGTTCGACCGGTCCGGACTTCCCGCGACCTCAAGGCCTTTATCGATTTCCCATATCGGCACTACGCCGATGACGCCTTGTGGGCCCCACCGCTCCGGCGGGACGTCCAATCGTTGTTGTCCCGGAGCAAGAACCCGTTCTTTGATCACGGAGAGGCTGGGTACTTCCTGGCTGAACGCGACGGACGGGTCGTCGGACGAATCGCCGCCATCGTCAATCAGCTCCACAACCAGACCCATCGCGACCGCGTGGGGTTCTTCGGTTTCTTCGAGACCGTCAACGATCCCCTGATTGTCGCGGCCCTTACCACTACCGCCGGTGATTGGCTTCGGGACCGCGACTGTGACACCATGCGGGGCCCGATGTCGTTCTCCGTAAACGATGAATGCGGCTTGCTCGTCGACGGATTCGACACCCCGCCGACGATCATGATGCCCCACAACCCGCCGTATTACGCCGCGTTACTGGAACAGGCCGGGTTCCGGAAGGCCAAGGACCTGTTCGTGTATTACGGGCACGGCCCCGCCCCGGATGATCCGCTCGGCCGCCGATTAGCCCGGGGCGCGGACCTGGTTCAACGACGCCTGGGCCTCACGGTCCGCGCGATCAACATGGCCAAGTTCGATGAGGATGTGGAGAGCATCAAGCGCATCTACAACGACGGGTGGGAAGTGAACTGGGGCTTCGTTCCCATGACCGACCGGGAAATCAATCACCTCGCGACGCAATTCAAGCCCGTCGTGGTTCCCGAACTCGTGCCGTTCGTCGAGAAGGACGGTCAGGTCATTGCCTTTGGGATTGCAATCCCCGACCTCAACGAAGTGCTGCGCGGCAACCGCAACGGGAGAATGTTCCCGGCCGCACTCAAGCTCTTGTGGAACATTCGCCGGCGTCGCATTTCACGGGTACGGATCCTCCTCCTCGGGGTCCACCCGGACTTCCAGGGCAACGGCATCGACGCCATGCTCTACAACTGGATGTGGACCCACGGTCACGCGATGAACATCCATTGGGGCGAGGCGGGCTGGATATTGGAGGACAACCCACCCATGAACGCAGCGATGGAAAAGATCGGCTTCATCCGCTACAAGACATACCGCCTGTACGACCGCCCAGTATGAAAGTGCTGGTCACCGGCGGCACGGGATTCGTCGGACACCACCTGATCGAAGCCCTGCATCACCGTGGACACCAAATAACGGCACTCGTCCGGTCCGAACGCCGGGCTGCGCCGCTCGCGAAGCTCGGCCTACGGCTCGTCCTGGGCGATCTGCACGATGCGAGCGCGCTCGCGGCCGCCACAAAGGAACAGGACATAGTCTTCCACGTTGCCGGCCTCATCGCCGCACGACACGAGGTGGATTTCGATCGGGCCAACCGGGAAGGTACCGTGAACCTGCTCGCGGCCGTCCGCGATGCCGCGGTCGGTCGATTCGTGTTGGTGTCATCCCTCGCGGCCGCCGGGCCGAGCCGGCCGGGTCAGCCGCTTCGCGGGTCCGAGGCACCGCATCCGGTTACCGCGTACGGCCGCAGCAAGTTGGCGGCGGAAGACGCAGTGCGGAACACCGCATTGGACTGGACCATCGTCCGACCACCCATCGTGTACGGGCCACGGGACCGCGAAGTGCTCAAGTTGTTCAAAGTGGCGCGGCTCGGGATCGCGCCGGTGTTCGGATCCGGACAGCAGGAATTGTCCGCGGTGTACGGCCCGGATCTGGCCGAGGCCCTGGTCGTGGTAGCCGAGACACGCCAAACCATCGGTCAAACGTACTACCCCTGCCACCCAGACCCTTTCACCAGCGCGGAACTGATCGGGCACATCGGACGAGCGCTCGGCAAGCGAGTGCGGCCGCTCCGTCTGCCAGCAGGCTTGGCCCGGCCACTGCTCGGCGTGACGGCCGCACTCGCTGGGCTGGCCGGGCGGGCGACCGTGCTCAATCCGGACAAGGCGAATGAGTTCTTCCAGCCGGCATGGACCGCGGATCCCGACTCGTTGACGCGTGACACGGGGTGGCACGCGGCGCACGATCTCCCGGCGGGATTGTCGGACACCGCGACCTGGTACCGCAACGCAGGATGGCTGTGACCCGAAAGTTTCTCCCGGTCGATCTCCTGCTATTCGGGTACCTCGGGATCACAACTGCAGTGGCTTTCGTGCGTATGCCGGCCTACCCGCGCGCCATGGGAGTCGTGGCGGCCAACAGTCTCATTGGAGCCCTCATCCTGCTCCTCATCCGCCCAACCGGGAGGGGCGTGGGCAGCCTGATGCGGGAGGTGTGCCCTCTCTTGCTGTTGCTTGCCCTATACGCCTCGCTCGACCTATTGAACGGAGGCGGAGCCGCTGCAACCCACGATCGGACCGTCCAGGCTTGGGAGCAGGGCCTGTTCGGTCTGCAGGTGAGCCGTGAGTGGTGGAAGGCCGCGCCGAGCCCCGGGTGGTCGTCGGTCCTGCACGGCGCCTACCTGTCGTACTACGTGCTCGTGCCCCTGCCCGTGGCTTACTTCGCATGGCGGCGTGACTGGACGAACATGCGCCGAACGGTATTGCTCGTGATGGCGGCCTTCCTGGCTTGCTACCTCATGTTCATCTTCTTTCCGGTGGCGGGACCCTACTACGAGTTCGCACGCCCCGACAGGGGCTTCATCGACAACCTCCCGGCACGGTTGGTCTACGCCACCTTGGCCGCGGGCAGCTCGTTCGGCGCGGCCTTCCCGTCCTCGCACGTGGCGGCGACCGCCGTCGCGACCATCGCCGCATTGCAAGGCGCTCCGCGCTTGGGGCTCGGGATGATTGCACCCGCTGCGCTCCTGACCGTCGGCGTGATCTACACCCAGATGCACTATGCCGTAGATGTCCTCGCCGGATTGCTGGTTGCCGGAGTCATCGGCGTGGTCGCCTGGCGAGCATCGCTCGGCTCCCGGACGCAACACGAGCGCCCGTCACCAGATTTGGTGACAAGCGCTCGTGTGTGACGGACCCGCCGTACCTGAAGCCCTCGCCTACGACTCCACGGTCAGCACACCCACCATTCCGAGTTGGAGGTGGGGCAGGCAGTAATACTTGTAGATGCCGGCCGGGGCCGCGCCGAACGGGACTTCGTAGGTCTCATCGGGTGTGATTATCATTTCACCAACCAGCGGACTCATCTGATTCGGCATGGCATCCTGCAGCACCGAAGCGGCTCCTGCTGGAATGCTGTCAGGCCAGAACGACACATTGTGAGGCCCGCCACTCCTGTTGTGGAACCGCACAACGTCGCCCGCTCGAACGGTCAGGTCGCGAGGCACGAAGTGATAGCTCGAGCCGTCGAACACCATATCGACGTCGTGAACCCCCGCCGCCGTCGATGCAGCGCGGGACGACCCGTCCGCCTGCGAGGCGGGCTCCTTGCCGCAACTCGCCAGCGCCAGGATGGCCAGCGACGCGGCCAGACGAATCACTGGCACGCCGGGCTGTTTCCGGTCCTTACTTGATTCCCAACTCGGTCGTGGTGAACGGTTCAGCACGAGCCTCGGTCGCAGCCCGGACCTCGGCGACCTGCGCCTCAGTCACCGCTGCCGCGCTGTTGCCCCAGGATGAGCGGGTGTACGTCAGGACGTTTGCGACATCCGCATCCGAGAGCTGGCTGCCCCATGGCGTCATCACGCCGTTGTAGGTCGTGCCACCCCGGGTCATCTCGCCACTCAGACC
This sequence comes from Gemmatimonadales bacterium, assembly GCA_035464955.1. Taxonomy (GTDB): domain Bacteria; phylum Gemmatimonadota; class Gemmatimonadetes; order Gemmatimonadales; family GWC2-71-9; genus JABDII01. The sequence goes on along the minus strand of DATHRW010000196.1, from coordinate 6,738 downwards.
ATGCAGCACCACACGAATCGGTACCGCGGGATCGCCTAGCAGCACGGCCGATCCTGCAAGCGGTGGGAATGCGCCCTGCATCCCCGTCCCACCCGGCTGGTGACAGACGACGCAGACATTGTTGTACACCTGCTCGCCCGCGTTGGCCGTCGGAGCCGCAGCTGGCGTCGCGGCCGGCGTGCCTTCAGCGGCCTCTTGCTGGGCCGGACGCTCACCGCCACCACTACACGCCGCACCGACCAACAGGAGACCAAGAGCCAAGAACTTGATGCGCATCGAATTCAGTCCTCCAGAACGGATACTCGGTTTGTGAATGAGTTCACAAAGATAAGGCGGAGGTTCCTGTTTTGGGAGAGGCAGTGAACAGACCCCCGGCTCAAGGCTCGCCACGCCGTGTAAGTCGTTCTATATTGCTCGATTATCCTGCTCCGGAGCCCTGCCTGTGCCCCTCACCCCACCGTGCCGCGCCCTTGGCCGGCAGTGCACCTCGCTGCCGGTCACCATTCGGGTCGGGACGTTCGAAGGCGACGATCCCCACGAGATCGATCACGACGGAACCTGGCTTCTGGGCCACACGGAACGAATCTCATTCCGAAAACTGTACGTGGAGGATGATGACCTCCTGGCCGATGCCGTACTCCACGTGCCCTGTCGGTATTTCAAGCCGGGAGAGGGCGGCGCCACCTGTGCCGCGCACGGTTTCACCGGGCCACACCCGCCCGAGCGGAGGCGCACCCGCCATGTTCGTCAAGCTGGCAACGACCGCTTCGTCATCATGGACCGTCACAAGATGGTGGAGCGTCGCCTCCCGATGCCCGCACGTCGCCTTCCCGTCGTCGCCGAGGACAACCCATGTTTGGGAGCGCCATGCCGCACCGGGGACAACACGAGGGGCGCGGCTTGTTGTCGCGATCTGATCATCGAGATTCTCTGCACCGAGCGACAAACCAAGCTCGAGACGCTGCTGCGCACGCGGAAGCCACCCTACCTCTGCAAATTCGAGCGGGAGGAGGAGGACGCGGTCGAAGTCGAGATCATTTCAGCCTGCGGATATTTGGAAAAGGATGGAGTCGCCTGCACACTCCACGGCCGCAAACGGACCGATGGCCGGACGGCCAAGCCCTCGTTATGCTTCGACTGGCCGCCGAAGGACCCGAACCTCCACACCGGATGCGTCTTCCTGAAACGGCGGCGGCGCTGACCCCGAGGCGCGGTCCAGATTGTGCAATATCATGGAGATGGGTCGTCTCACGAGGTGGCCGCTGGGACGGCAGCCGTTTCCGACAACTCCTAGGGAGTCCGCTGGGTGACCGACGACCTCAAGAACCTCTATGAGACCACGTACGCCGCCGTGGTGCGGTTCCTGTACCGCAAGGTGTGGGATCCGGATCGCGCCGAAGATCTGGCTCAGGAGGTGTTCGTCCGCGCCATGAAGCACAACCCGGACAAGCCGCGGGCCTGGGTCTTCGCCGTTGCGGCCAATTTGGCCCGCGACGAGGCCCGCGCGGCAGTTCGGCGGAAGCGGCACCTGACACTCCTGAAGAGTGACCCTACGCCGTTGACATCGCCGCAGCGCTCGGCGGAAGACCTCATCGAGCACAACGAAAAGCTCGAGCGGATGCGTGAGGCGCTCCATGCGCTGACCCCGCGGGACCAAGAAGTGCTGTTGTTGTGGGACGCCGGGCTGAGCTACCCCGAAATCGCGGAACAGACGGGGCTGGCGGTCGGCGCGGTGGGAACAACACTCGCTCGGGCGAGACGCCGGCTGGTGGATGCCTTTGATCGACAAGAAGCTGAGAGACATGCGGCACATTCCTGAAGAAGAGCTTCACGCATATCTCGACCAGGCCCTGAGCCGGTCGCAGTGCGTCGAGATCGAGAGTCACCTCGCCTCGTGCCCCCCGTGCCGGCAGGCTCGCGACGGTATTGCAGCTCTCCGAGACCGGACGACCGCCCTCTTGGCCACCCTTGCTCCGCCCCGCCCGATCAAGCCGGCCTACGCCGACCTTCGGGCCCAGGCCGCGGCCCGGATCCTGAAAAAGCGACGGATCGTTCGCGCCGTCGGGTGGGCCGCCAGCATTTCCTTGGCCCTGGGGCTGGGCTGGATCGCCAACTCGTGGATCGGCGCCGGTCCGCCTCCGGCGACGGCCGTGGCCCCGCTGCCGGCAACGCCGGTGGCCATGCCCGAGTCGGCTCCGGCCTCCCCGGTCGAGGTCCCCGACCGGGAATCCCAGATTCGGGTGGCCTCCGAGCCCCATCCCATTCCCGCTCCGACTCGTGAGCCCGAGCCGAAGACGCCCGACGCCAGCCTCGCACCGGCGACCGACCGCTTCCAATCCGTCGCGGCGGGCATTCCGACCGAGCCGCTCCGGGTCGAGATCATCCCGGTGCAGCAGCTTGCCGGCGATCTTCCGACGGCGGGGCTGTGGCGCTCGGTTTCCTGGGACGGGGCACAAGCCGAATCGGATGCGTGGATACCGCGGGTCGAGGGCCTTCCAGTGGTCACGGTTCAGGTCCAGGGCGACCAACAAGGTAGCGGGAAGCCGCTGACGGTGGTGGCACAGCGGTTGAGTTCCGGACAGATGATCCAGACGGTGGAAGGGCCGATTGCCAAGGTCTCCGACCTGCTCTCTCACCAAAGCGGACCGACCGTCACGGCCAGCGTCGAGATGAACGACAACTCCGGCACGCGGCAGGACGATCGGATGCTGGCCATTTACGGAAGCGTCCCGATCGACACCCTCAGGGCTTTCCTCTTGAAGGTGCGCTAGGCAGGACCGCAGCCAATCTCCATGATCCAGCGCCCCTCCGGAGGGAGACTCCGGAGGGGCGCTGGACTTCAGGGACGGGTGTCCGGACTACTGCTCGGGGTACAGGTCGTGCTCGATGATCTCTTCGCTCACGTAGTCTTCCGCTGCCTCTTCGTGTTCGTACTCGATGGTCTCGTGGTGGGTCTCCCGCGCCAGGGTAACCTCGGCGAGACGGGGTGAGACCATCGGGTAGGTCCTCGCGAAGACGGCATAGGCAAAGAGGAAGAGGCCCAGAAAGGCCAGGGTCGTGCTCACCTCGGGCAGGCCGACCACAGGGCCGAATTCCTGGGTCACGGAGGGCATCACCAAGAGGTACCGCTCCAGCCAGAGCGCCGTGAGACTGATTGTCGAGAACAGGCTGAGGGTCAGGGGAAACTTCTTCGGTGCGACCCCAAGCAGGCCAAAGAACGGAATGAGGAACAGGCCCACGAACACCGCCTTCCCAACCGGAAGCCACGGCCCCCACAGCCGGGCAAAGACGAAGCCGGTCTCTTCCGGCAGGTTGCCATACCAAATGACCAAGAACTGCGCCCACATGAGGTAGGCCCAAAACACGGTGAAGCCGAAACACAGCTTGCCGAGATCATGCCGCTGCTTGGGAGAGATCAGGATTCCGACCCCGGTCTGGCGCCCGGCATAGAACACGAGGAGCGCGAGCAGCATGTGGGCGCCCAGAAAGGAGCCCATGAAGTAGAAGCCGCCCAGTAGGTTGGAAAACCAGTGGGGCTGCAGCGCCATGATGCCGTCGAAGGCCAGCACGCTGAAGACGATGACATAGGCGAGGATGTAGACGGGAGCCAGGCGGTGGATCTTGACCTCGTGCCCCGTGCGGGTCTCCGGCGTATCGTCGTAGGCCTCGGCCATGCGGAGATAGCGTTGCCGGCGGGACCCGGACACCGATGCTTGTGCCTCGTGCACATCGGGCAAGAGATCCGCGCGCACAAATGCCCACCCGAGCAGAAAGAGCGCAATGAGCCCGACCGCAAGCCGTCCGACCATCCAGGGAAATGAGAGCCACAGCTCCTTCCCGTGGCCAAGGCCGTGGAAGTCGGGATAGATGTGGTCGTATCCGACGAAGAAGATCAGCAGAAACGCGATGAACGAAATTGGGAAGAACGCAACCGCGGCTTCCGCGAACCGGAGGATGACCCCCGACCACTTGGCATTGGCCACCTTATGGACCGCGGCCAAGGCCACGCTGCCACCGGCCAGTCCGGTAAAGTAGAGCCAGTTCACATGGAAGAGATGCCAGGCGCGATCTGCCTGGCCTTGGGACAGGGCCAGGAGGAACCCGGCGATGCCAACCACCGCGAACAGCGCCCCGAGGCCGAACATCAGACCATAGCGACCGGTCACCGAATGCTCCACCAGACGATGGCGGACTGTGAGACCGGTCATTGGGGCAGCTCCGGCGCAGCGGCCTGTTGCTGGAGGTGGCGGACGTAGTTCACCACCGCCCATCGATCTTCGGGGCGGTAGATCTTGTCGCCATATTGGCCCATGATCCCGCGTCCGTACCGAATCATGCTGTAGATGTAGCCGTCCGACAGCCCTTGGGCCCGGATCGACACGATCGACATGCTGCCGATCTTTCGGCCAACCGGGCCATCACCGACACCAGTTTGACCGTGACAGGTCAAACAAAAGGTCTGATACACCGTGTCCCCGCGTGCGAGGCTCGCGGCGAGATCGGTCGTCGGGTTCTGCAGGCTGTTGGCCCGATCGGTGTTGCCTCGCTGCCAGTCTGAGAAATAGTCGACTTCGGTGCCGCCGACTGGGACGGTCCCGGCCACGGTCATGCGGGGCACGGCGGCGCTGCTGTAGGGGTACACCGCCCGGGAGCCCAGCATATGGTCGAACCACGGGACCCGGTGCCAGAGGTCGTCGGGCGACGGCACGTCGTTGTACCACCAGCCGCAACCGGCCGAACCGAGGACGAGCGCAAGGAGGACGGTGCGGACGCCGTTAGCCGGTCTCATGCCGTACCTCGACGGACCCCGCGCGGGTCATCATGGCCTGGACCTCCGCGGCGCGGTCGGCGCCGCAGGGCACGAAGATTCCCACCTGGTCGTCGGAGAAGCGCGGGTCGTACATATACCCCCGCGTCGGCTTGAGGAGGGGAAGGATGATCATGCCCGCGACCGTGCTCAAGGCGCCCAGGAGAATCGTCAGCTCGAACGCAATCACGACATAGGGCGGAATCGACGCGATCGGCTTCCCTCCCACGAGGATCGGCCAGTCATTTGACATCCAAATCGTCATCGCAAAACCCGCGGCGCACCCGGTGAGGCCCCCAATGAGGGTAAACAGGCGGACGGGGCTGACCCGGTGCGCCATGGCCTCTTCGACTTCGTGGTTGGGAGCCGCGGTATACACCGCGAGATCGGAGTAGCCCCTGGCTTTGAGCGCGCGAATGGCGTCCGTCGCCGCATCGATATGGACGAAGGAGCCCAACACGCCGGGAACGGGCTTGCCCATCTAGTGCGACCCTCCCGGTCGCTTCCGCGGCATGGGAATCATTTCCTTGATCTCCTGGATCGCGACGATCGGGAACGTCCGAGCAAATAGCAGGAAATACATCAGGAACCATCCGAACGATCCCGCGAGGACGCCCCAATCGGCCCACGTTGGCGTGAGCTGGCCCCAGGCAAATGGATCGAAGTCGTTGCGCAGCGACGATACGATGATGACGAACCGCTCGAACCACATCCCGATATTGATGAAGATGGAAATAATGAACAGGGCGGTCACGTTGGTGCGGATCGTCTTGAACCACAGTAGCTGTGACACGAACGCATTACAGATGATCATGGTCCAGCCGGCCCACCACATGGGGCCAAAGGCCCGAAGGTAGAACGTGGTCTGCTCCCAGGACACGCCACTGTACCACGCGATGAAATACTCCATCGCATAGGCGTAGAAGAGAATCGATCCCGTGAGCAGGGTGAGCTTGGCCAAATTGTCGAAATGGTGCTCTTGGATCATGTGCTCGAGCTTCAAGACCTTGCGCAGCGGGATGAGCAAGGTGAACACCATTCCGATGCCCGAGTAGATGGCCCCGGCCACGAAATACGGCGCGAAGATGGTCCCGTGCCATCCGGGGACGATGCCGACCGCGAAGTCCCAGGACACCACGGAGTGCACCGACAACACGAGCGGTGTCGCTAGGGCGGCGAGATACAAGTACCCGCGCGAATAGTGGCGCCATTGACGGTCACTGCCCGTCCAGCCGAGCGCGAGCGACCCGTAGAGCTTCTTGCGCCAGCCCGACACCTTGTCCCGGACCGCCGCGATGTCGGGAACCAACCCGACCACCAGGAAGGTGGTCGACACGGTCAGATAGGTTCCGATGGCAAACACGTCCCACATCAGTGGGGACTTGAAATTGGGCCACAGCAGTCGCTGGTTGGGGTACGGCAACAACCAGTAGAAGATCCACTGCCGGCCGATGTGGATGATCGGGAACAGCCCGGCCGTCATGATGGCAAAGACTGTCATCGCCTCGGTCGCGCGATAGACCGCCGTCCGCCACGGCGAGCGGAAGAGATAGAGAATAGCCGAGATCAGCGTCCCGGCATGGCCGATCCCCACCCAAAAGACGAAAGTCGTGATGTAGACGCTCCACATCACGGGCGGATTGTACCCGGCCAGTCCCAGCCCCTCCTTCACCAGCGCCACAAAGGTGGCGAGCCCGATGAGGAACAGGAACACCGCACCGACGAACATGAGGACATAGCCCCGACTCGGCTTACCCAGGGTCGCGATCACATCGCGCGTCACCTCGGCGTGCGTCTGGGTCGGTACCGCGTGCTCGTGCGCTATGGTCGCCACGCGCTAGGCCTCCCGCTCATGCCGCACCTTGGCCAGATACATGACCGACGGCCGCACGTTCAAGTCCTCGAACACATGATACCCGCGGTGGTTGCGC
>DATHRW010000195.1:0-1931 GCA_035464955.1 Gemmatimonadales bacterium | reverse complement strand
GCATCGAAAACAGTAGCTTCCGGATGGATAGACCAAATATTGTTACCCTTCTGATCCAAGATGTGTCGCACCGTGCTCATTTGGGACCTCCAAAACTCACAAAGCATCGTCGGGATCTACTCCCACAGATACGCAGGCAGCGCATTGATCCGAAATTCCCCAGATGACTCCCAACATCTGCCCCGATAATATCCGAACAGGCCGTATCGGGGAACCATGAACCGTTCTCGAGCCCAGGCAGCGCCAGATAGGGCGACCAGCCGTGTCCGGGGGCCGATTCCGGGTCGATTTTACCTCAACCGGACACACCACTCCCCCGCTCTCCCTCGTTTCTTCCCTCCGATCAGCCTGCCGCCAGGGATGGTCGTCGCAGTCCGTCGATCAGGTTCAGTATTCTCCGAAACAGACCGCCGGGCACGGCGACCTCGGCCATCTGGAACGTGACGTAGCGGCCATGAGCGACGACCTTGGCGCCGATCTTGACCAGCTTCTCCCTGATGGTGGTCAGCGACCAGTGCTCCACCTCCTTCGGCAACGCCAAGGTCCGCATGAAGTTGGCGAGGTTGTAGGCGAGCGCATGAAGCTGGAGTCGGACGGCGTTGTGGTTGAACTTGCGGCAGGACAGCCGTGTCCATTTGATCGCCGTCTTGCCCTCCTTGATCCACTGTTCCGCCGTGCCGCGCTGGTTGTAGAACGCCACGACGCGCTCGGCGGGACGCCTCAGCTTGGTGACGATGAAGCCGACCCGGGGATAGAGCTCGCCCGGATACCACTCCACCTTGGCGACCACTCGGCGCTTGCGGTCCCACGATCCGGCCTGGTAGCCGAAGCTGGCATGGAAGTGGCGGACATGGTTGGGCGGGCGACCGACGGGACGCGTGAGCAGATGCGCGATGCATTCCTGCAAGACCGCGTTGGCCTTGAGACGGATGGCGTAGGTGTAGCCCTCGGCTTCCAGGAACTCATAGATGTCCGGTGAGGCGAAGGCGGCATCCCCTCGAAAGTAGCGCCGCAGCCTTCGATCCCGATAACGGGCGACAACCGGCTCCAGCACGTCGCGCCAGTCGTGGGCGCTATGGACGTTGCCGGGACGCAGCGAACATCGCTCCAGGTCGCCGAACTGGTTGAACAGAAACAGGGGGTGGTAGCAGGTGCATCCGAAGTGGCCGTTGTAGGCCGTGCCCTCCTGGTCGCCATAGGTCGGGCTGACACTGGAATCCAGGTCGAGAATCACCTTTTTCGGCGGACGGCGGTCGTGACCCCGGTCGATCCAAAGCCCGGACTGATCGGCAAGGGCGGCGATGTTGTCGTCAGTGGCCAGAAACTCCGTCTCGAAGCGTCCCATCTGGCTCGCCGATGCGGCCTGCTTCGTCACGGCTCCGCCTCCAACAATCCACCGCATGGCCGGATCATGCCCGAGGTGGTCGGCGTCGTTCACATCCTCATAGCCGCCGAGGCGGCCGAAGACGGATTGGCGAAACAATCCCGCCATCGCGTGCAGGCCGTTCTTGCCGGTGCGCGGGTCAACCAGTCCATCGCCAACCATGTCCGTCAACCCGAGGGCGTCATCAAGCTCGCGGTAGGCAAGCAATCCGGCGTCGGTGGTGATCCTGGAACCGTGGAACTCAAGCTTCAGGCGGCGGTCGAAATCGAGCCGCAAAGGCTGGTTCCCAGATTCACCCGCCGGGTTCGCCATCGGCTTCGCCTCCAGATGCATCCAACGCATTGATTCTTATATCATAATAATCGTCATTGCGCATCAATTAGTGGAGCCATCTGGGGAATGCGGGTCAACATCTTCGAGACCGTTCTCGGATCGATCCCGAACCGGCGGGCCGCCGCCCGCTCGCTCAGACCCTCAATGCGAACCGCATAGCGAACCCGTCCATATAGCTCCACGCCCTTCATCCCCCGCCCTCTGCAGAAAACGC
>DATHRW010000194.1:0-18196 GCA_035464955.1 Gemmatimonadales bacterium | reverse complement strand
ACGTCATCGACCACATCGTCTCCGGGGACATCCAGCTGCTCATCAACACGCCGCTGGGGAAACTCACCCAATACGATGACTACATGATCCGCCGCACGGCCCTGCAGCAGCGCATTCCGTACACGACTACGCTTTCCGCGGCATCGGCCGCGTGCGACGCCGTCATCGCCATGCGGAGCAGGGCCAAGCCGGTGCGCTCCCTCCAAGAATGGCATGAGATGGCGGCCGAACTCCAGGAAGGGCCGACGGGATGACGGCCAGAAATCCGGCCTTCGTCAAGGGGCTTCGTGAGGTCATCGCGGGAGAGGTGTTGACCGAGGCACCGCTCGCGCGCTTCTCCACGTTTCGAATTGGTGGGCCGGCCACGATCGCCCTCCCGGCCAGCGTGGCCGACGTCGAGGCCGCACTGCACTTGGCTCGCCGCGTGGGCGTGCCGTGGTTCGTGCTGGGCTTGGGTTCCAACGTGCTGCTACCCGACCAAGGGCTCGATGCGCTCGTGATCCGGTTCGGGAAGGGAATGGACGCGATCCGGTCTGAGGGCGAGCGGTGGTGGTTCGGTGCCGGGCTCCCGGCGCCGCTGGCCGCTCGTCGCACTGCCGCGGCGGGGTGGGGCGGGCTCCACACGATGGTCGGGGTGCCCGGCACGGTCGGAGGCGGGGTGTACATGAACGCCGGGTGTCATGGGTCGGAGTGGTCGCAGGTCGTGGCCCGGGTCACCGTGATGGAGGCCGACGGCCGGACTGCTGTGCTCGAACGCGCTGCCATTCCGTTTCAGTATCGCTGGAGTGGACTCGACCAGAGGATCGTCCTGGAGGCCGAGGTCACCCTCACCGCGTCCGATCCCGACCTGCTCCAGCGTCGGACGAATGAGCTCTTCAAGTGGCGGCAGGAGGGGACTCCGTTCAACCAGCCGTGTTGCGGAAGTACCTTCAAGAACCCGGCTCTTCCGCCGGGCGGTCACCCGAGCGGCCTCTCGACGGCGGGGCAATTCCTGGATGCCGCCGGCCTCAAGGGCTTCACGATCGGCGGGGTCCAGATCTCCCCTGTGCATGCCAACTATTTTGTCAATCTGGGCGGTGGCACCGCGGCAGAGGTCCAGACGTTGATCGAACATGCCCGCGAGCGAGTGGCCGAGCGATTCGGTGTCGTGCTGGAGACGGAAGTCAAATTGGTCGCAGCTGACGGGACCTACGCCACGGTGGGCCCGGTCAGCGTGCCGGGTAGCCGGCCACGTCCCATCCGTCCAGAATCATGAACCTCAAGGAATACCATGGCAGATTTCTACGCGCATGAGTCGAGCTACGTCGACGCGGGTGCACGCATCGGCCAGGGTACGAAGATCTGGCACTTTTGCCATATCATGCCGGGCGCGGTCATCGGGTCCGGCTCGACGCTCGGCCAGAACGTCGTGGTCATGCCGGGTACCGTGATCGGCAACAATGTGAAGATCCAGAATAACGTCTCGATTTACGAAGGGGTGGTTCTGGAAGACGACACGTTTTGCGGCCCCAGTTGTGTGTTCACGAACGTGCTCAATCCCAGAAGTCACATTTCCCGCAAACATGAGTTTCAGCGCACGCTCGTCCGGCGCGGCTCAACGATCGGCGCGAACGCCACTATCGTCTGCGGCATCACGCTTGGTGAGTACAGCTTCATCGGTGCGGGAGCGGTGGTCACGAGCGACGTGCCGGCCTTTGGGTTGATGCTGGGAGTGCCCGCCCGCCGGGTCGGGTGGATGTGCCGCTGCGGTGACCGGCTTCCCCTCGGCGAAACGGCGACGGTGTGCGGCGCCTGCGGGACCACGTATGAGGAACGCGACGGTGGGCTTCACCTCGTTGACCCTCCCTCCGGGAGCCGCTAGTTTTGGGGCCCGATCGAGCCCGATGAATGTGCTCATGCCCGTGCCCCGCGGCGGTTGAGGGTGGTGCGGGCCTTTCCGTTGCCTGAGGGTGGGGCATTGCTGAGGGAGACTCCAGTGCGAGTACCGTTGCTCGATCTCGTCGCGCAGCATGAGCAAATCGAAGATCACGTCATCGGGGCAATCATGCGTGTGATTGCCCGGCAATCCTTTATTATGGGGCCGGAGGTCGCGGAGCTGGAGCAACAACTCGCCGCCCTTGCGGGGGTGAAGCACGCCATCGCGTGTGCCAGCGGCACCGATGCTCTTCTTCTTCCACTGCGGACCCTCGACTTGGCCCCGGGCGACGAGGTCATTACGCCCGCCTTCACTTTCTTTGCCACGGCCGGCGCTATCCATAATGCCGGCGGCACACCGGTGTTCGTGGATATCGAGCGTGACTCGTTCAACGTCGCTCCTGACGCGATCGAGGCGGCGATCACTCCACGGACCAGGGCCATCGTGGTGGTGCACCTCTTCGGCCAAATGGCGGCGATGGAGCGGATCCTTCCCCTGGCGGAACGGCATGGCCTGACCGTGATCGAAGACGCGGCGCAGGCCGTGGGAGCGGCCCGGATGATGGATGGCCGTCGGTGCGTGGCGGGAAGCCTCGGGGCTGTGGGGACCCTCTCGTTTTTCCCTTCGAAGAATCTGGGTGGGTGGGGTGACGGCGGCATGATCCTGACGTCCGACGACGCTCGTGCGGCGCGCCTGCGCCGCCTGCGCCTCCACGGGGGCGATAAGGAGTACCATCACGACGAGGTGGGATACAACAGCCGCCTCGATACCGTGCAGGCGGCCGTGCTGTTGGCAAAGCTCCCGTTCCTCTCCGAATGGAGCGAGGCCCGGCGGCAAGCCGCCGCCCACTACACCGAGGCGTTCGCGGATCAGCCCGGTATCGAGCCGCCGACCGTCGATCCAGCGAACGAACACATCTTCCACCAATACACGATTCGGGTCTCCGACCGCGATGCCCTCCAGGCCCACCTGCGCGAGGCGAATATCGGTCACAAGGTCTACTACCCGATCGGGCTCCATTTGCAGCCGTGCTTTCGAGGCCTGGGATATGGGCCGGGGCAGCTGCCGAGGACCGAAGAGGCGTCGGCTGAAGTCATTTCGTTGCCGATTTATCCGGAGTTGTCCGCCGCCCAGCAACACGCGGTGATCGATGCCGTGACCGGGTTCTACGCATGAAACCGCTTCGCGTCGGTGTAATTGGGGCGGGAGCCTGGGGCAGGAACCATGTCCGGACCTTTGCGAGCATGCCGGAGGTAGAGCTCGTCGCGGTCTGTGACGTGAACCCCGACCGATGCGCCCAAATCGAGCGCGCCTACCCCGGTGTCCACGTAACGGCGCGGGCCGACGATCTGCTCGGCCGGGTTGAAGCTGTGGTGATTGCGGCGCCGGCCCGAGACCATACGCCGCTGGGACACCAAGCCGTGGACGCGGGGGTGCCTGCGCTGATCGAAAAGCCGTTTGCGCTCTCCGTGGCCGAGGCCGAGCGGCTGGCGGACGCGGCGGCAAAAGCGGGTGTCCCCGTGCTGGCAGGACACTTGCTCGAATACCATCCGGCCGTTGAGCGGCTCCGCCAGATGATCGTCGATGCCACCCTCGGCGACCTCTATTACCTGTACTCCACTCGGGTCAACCTGGGCCAGGTGCGGCCGGACGAGAACGCACTGTGGAGCTTCGGCCCCCACGACGTCTCAATGGCCCTCTACTTGCTTGGGGAGGTCCCGACGTCGGTCACCGCCCAGGGGCGGTCGTACCTGCAGGCGGGAATCGAGGACATCGTGTTCCTGCACCTGACCTTCGCCAGTGGAGTCGTCGCGCATGCGCACATGTCGTGGCTCGACCCCCACAAGGAGCGCCAGCTGACCGTGGTTGGCGCTCGGCAGATGGCGGTGTTCGACGACATGGAGTCTCGGGAAAAGCTCCGGATCTACGATAAGGGCGTTACGCGCCCGCCGGAGTACGCATCGTACGGTGAGAGTTTGGCGATTCGGGAAGGCGACATCTTCATACCGCGGCTTCCGAATACCGAACCGCTTGCGGCCGAGCTGCGCCATTTCGCTCGGGTCGTACAACACGGCGAGTCGCCGCGGACGGATGCGCAGGATGGTGTTCGGGTGGTACAAGTGCTCGAGGCGGCCTCGCGGTCCCTCGCTGCGGGGGGAACTCCCACTTCAATTGGGCGTACATAATGCGACTTGCGGATGAACTGATTGCGAAAGCCGAAAGCCGGAAGGCCCGGTTCGGGGTCATCGGGCTTGGATACGTGGGGCTACCGCTGGCCGTCGAACTCGCCAACGCCGGTTACGAGGTGGTGGGCTTCGATGTGAATCAGCGCGTGGTGGATGGCCTCAACGCCGGGCGCTCCCATGTCGGGGACATCACCGACGACCAGCTGGCCGCCATCCGGTCCGCCGGGCGGTTCACGGCCACAGTCGACATGGCACGGCTGAGCGAGACCGACGCCATTTCGATTTGTGTGCCAACCCCCTTGTCGAAATTCAAAGATCCGGATGTCAGCTTCATCGTCGCCGCCTCCGATGCCGTCAAGGGCTCGTTGCGTCGCGGCCAGGTCATCATTTTGGAGAGCACGACGTATCCCGGAACGACCCGGGAGATCATGCTACCCGCCCTCGAGGGAACCGGACTTACGGTCGGCGAGGATTTCTTTCTCGCCTTCAGTCCGGAGCGGGTCGACCCCGGCAATGCCCGGTATCAGACCAAGAACACTCCCAAGGTCATCGGCGGGATCACGCCCGATTGCTGTCGCGTCGCGACTGCCTTTTACGCCGCCGCCATCGACACGCTGGTGGCGGTCTCCACGACGGAGGCTGCAGAACTCGTCAAGCTCCTGGAGAACACGTTCCGCATCGTGAACATTGGTCTGGCCAATGAGATGGCGATCGTCTGTGACAAGCTGGGGGTGGACGTCTGGGAGGTCATCGACGCGGCGGCGACGAAGCCCTTTGGCTTCATGAAGTTTCTGCCGGGGCCGGGATTGGGCGGGCATTGTATTCCGATCGATCCCCACTACCTCGCCTGGAAGATGCGCGGGCTGAACTACAAGACGCGATTCATCGATCTGGCTGGCGAGGTGAACACTGAGATGCCGCTCTTCTGGATCCGGAAGGTCGGGGAAACGCTCAACGAGCGCGGGCAGGCCGTCCGCGGGTCGAAGATCTTGGTGCTCGGGGTCGCGTACAAGCCCGACATCAGCGACACGCGCGAGAGTCCGGCCATTGACATCTTTCGCCTGCTCGCCGACCAAGGAGCCCAGGTGAGCTACCACGATCCGTTGGTGTCGACGTTCCGGGACGATGGGCGGGAACACCGATCCGTCCCGCTGACGGCCGAGGCGATCGAGGCCGCCGACTGCGTCATGATCGTCACCAATCATTCGACCATCGATTTCGAATTGGTTCGTGAACGGGCGCGGGCCGTGGTCGACACCCGCAACGCGCTCGGCCGACGGTAAGCGATGCAGGTCACCGTCATCGGCACCGGATACGTGGGGTTGGTTGCCGGTGCATGCCTGGCCGAGACCGGCAATACCGTGGTGTGTGCCGATGTTGATGGTGCCAAGATCGAAGGACTGCAACAGAACCGCATCCCGATTTACGAGCCCGGTCTCGAGCCGTTGGTCCACCGGAACCAGGACGAGGGCCGCCTCAGCTTCACCACCGACATCGCTGCGGCCATCGACCATGGTCGAGTGATCTTCATTGCGGTCGGCACTCCCCCGGAGGAAAACGGGTCGGCCGATTTGCAGCACGTCCTCGACGTTGCCGAAGCCATCGGCAAGTTCATGCGCGGACCCAAGATCGTCGTGACCAAGTCTACCGTGCCCGTCGGCACGGCCGAACGGGTGCGTGCGGCTATCGCGCAGCATGCCGGGTTTCCATTCTCGGTGTGCTCCAATCCGGAGTTCCTCAAAGAAGGGGCCGCGATCGAGGACTTCATGAAACCCGACCGCGTCGTGTTGGGGGTTGATAATGCGGAGGCTCGCGACGTCCTCACTGCGCTCTACGCACCCTTCGTGCGGACGGGCAATCCGATTCTGTTCATGGACATCCCATCGGCGGAGGTGACGAAGTATGCCGCCAACGCTATGCTGGCCACCCGCATCTCGTTCATGAATCAAGTTGCGGCGTTCTGTGAGTTGGTCGGAGCCGACGTGTCCCACGTGCGCAAGGGCATTTCCACCGATCGCCGCATTGGACCCGCCTTTCTGTTTCCCGGTCCCGGGTACGGCGGCTCGTGCTTTCCCAAGGATGTCCAGGCCTTGATCCGGTCGGCTGCGGAACGCGGGATGCAGTTTGATATCCTCCAGGCAGTCGAAGCGGTCAATCGGCGGCAAAAGCAAGTGCTGTTGGGCAAGCTCATGCAGGCCTTGGGTCCGTCGCTCACCAATCGGACGATTGCCGTGTGGGGCCTGGCCTTCAAGGCGGAGACGGACGACATGCGGGAGAGTCCTGCCATTCCGCTGGTGGAGGGGTTACTCGAACGCGGGGCGGCCGTCCGCGTGCACGACCCCAAGGCCATGGAAATTGCCCGCACGGTGTTCGGCGATCGCGTCAGCTATGTGCACGACCCCTACGAGACACTCCCGTCCGCTGATGCGCTCGTGATCGTGACCGAATGGCTGGTGTACCGGAACCCGGATTTCGAGCGGATCCGGGCGTTGCTGCGCCGCCCACTCATTGTGGATGGACGCAATCTCTACGAACCTGACCGGCTCCGGAGCCTTGGGTTCGACTACTTCGGCATCGGGAGGCAGTCCGGGTGAGAGTCCTCATTACGGGAGCCGCGGGGTTTCTAGGATCCCACCTCGTCGATCGGTTCATCGCCGAGGGGTATGACGTCGTCGGAATGGACAATTTCATCACCGGCTCACCCGACAACATCGCCCATTTACTGGGGAACCCGAAGTTCTCCTTCGCCAAGCACGATGTCACCACGTTCATGTATGTGGCCGGTCCGCTGGACGGCGTGCTGCACTTCGCCTCGCCGGCTAGCCCGATCGATTACCTCGAGCTGCCCATCCAAACGCTCAAGGTCGGGTCGCTCGGCACTCACACCGCACTCGGCCTGGCCAAGGCAAAGGGAGCACGTTTCCTGCTCGCCTCCACGTCCGAAGTGTACGGCGATCCTCAGGTCCATCCGCAAACCGAGGATTACTGGGGCCATGTGAATCCGGTTGGACCGCGTGGGGTCTATGATGAGGCCAAGCGGTTTGCTGAAGCTATGACCATGGCGTACCATCGCACCCACGGGGTCGATACCCGGATTGCGCGCATCTTCAATACGTATGGCCCGCGCATGCGCGCCAGGGACGGCCGAGTGGTCTCGAATTTCATCGTCCAGGCATTGAAGGGAGAGTCGCTGACGATCTATGGAGACGGGTCGCAAACGCGTTCCTTCTGCTACGCCAGCGATCTGGTGGAGGGCATCCTGCGCGTGTTTGAGCGCGGCGATGCCGATCCGGTCAATGTCGGGAATCCCGTCGAGTTCACCGTCCGGGAGCTTGCCGAGCTGATTCTGAAGCTCACCGGCTCCACGTCGAGGTTGATCGAACGGCCACTCCCGACGGACGATCCCAAGGTGCGCCGGCCGGATATTTCGCGTGCCCAGGGACTGCTCGACTGGGCTCCCCAGATCAGTCTCGAACAAGGCCTGACTAAGACTATTTCGCACTTTCGGACCCAGCTCGGCATATGACGGCGGTGCTGGTGACTGGGGCGGCAGGGTTTATCGGCTCGCACCTGGCCGAGGCTCTGATCGACCGGGGCGACCGCGTCATCGGCATCGATAACTTCGACCCGTTCTATCCGCGCGCCATCAAGGAACGCAACCTGACCCGGCTCAAGGGCGCCGCCGGGTTCACCTTTCACGAGGCCGACATCCTCGATGGCGACGCCCTGCGGGCCCTGCTCGCCCCGGGGATGGTCGTGGTCCATCTGGCTGCCAAAGCCGGGGTCAGACCGTCGCTCGCTGCCCCGGACGCCTACGTCGAGGCCAACCTGCTGGGCACGGCCTCCGTCATCGAATCGGCGCGGGCCGCGGGCGTGTCACGCCTGGTGTTCGGCTCGTCTTCGTCCGTCTATGGCGACGATACCCCGGCGCCGTTCCGCGAGGATGCCCCGGCCGTCCGCCCCGTCAGCCCCTACGCCGCGACCAAACGCGGTGCGGAACTCCTGCTGGACTCGGTCGCGCCTCACTTCGGCCTCCGGGTCGCTGCCGTCCGCCTCTTTACGGTCTACGGCCCCCGGCAGCGCCCCGACCTCGCGATCCATCACTTTGCCCGCCGCATAGCGGCGCGCCAACCGATTACCTTATTCGGGGATGGAACCCAGGCGCGCGACTACACCTACTCGAGCGATATCGTGGCTGGGCTCCTCCGAGCCTTCGCGTGGACCGACCGTGCCCCGGTCGGCATGGAGATTTTCAACCTCGGTGGAGCGCGAGCGGTGCCGCTCCTCGAGATGGTCTCATCGCTGGCCCAGGCCCTGGAGATCGACCCCGTCATCGAATGGGCTCCTATGCAGCCGGGAGACGTTCGGAACACGGCGGCGGACCTGACCAAATCCGAGCGAATGCTCGGCTACCAGCCCGCCGTCTCCTTTGAAGAGGGGATTCGCCGATTTGTTGCGTGGTTTCGAGAACATCATGACGACGAGCCCTGATCACCTCGTTGCCCAAGCGCGGGATCGGTTTGCGCTTCGGGACTATCACGGGGCGATCCATTTTTTGAACGAGGTCGTGGCGATGGGACATCGGTTTGCCGATGTCCATCATCTGCTGGGGCTGTGTCACTCCATGCTCGGTCAGCCCGAAGAGGCTCTGCTCGAATTCGAGCGCGCGCTCGACCTCAATGCCGGATACTTGGAAGCGCACGTGCACCGCGGGATCGTCCTGAACGAGCTTGGCCGGGTGGACGACGCGCGTCGATCATTCGAAGCTGCCGAACGCGCCGACCCCCCCACGGTGGCAGGCTTCCCGGCCCACGTAGCGGGCTGTTTGGCGAATCGCCACGCCGCGCTGGGCGACGCGTATGCGGAGGCAGGTGCAGTGGAAGAGGCCGTCGCCCAATACCGTCGGGCCATCGAGTTGGGACCGGGCTTCTTCGATCTGCGGTATCGGATGGCGCGGTTGCTTCTGGAGTCGGCCCACACGTTGGAGGCCCGCGACGAACTCGAACACGTCGTCGAGGAGCGCCCCGACTTCCTCGATGCCCACGCGGCGCTCGGGCTGGCCCGATTCCTATCCGGCGACGCTGCCGGCGCCGCCGATGTGTGGCGGGCATGCCTGGCCCGTCGCCCGGAAAACGTCCGCGTGGAAGCCTACCTCGCCATGGTCGGGCGGGCGGAGGAATGAGGGCCGTTCCCGGACGGGCCTTCCTGGTGGGGGCCGTGCTTCTCGTCTCCTGCCGGCTCGCGGGACAAGAGCAAGTCGGCGACGTTGCCTACCGTGAGGCTCGATTTGCCGAAGCCCTCCAGGCCTACCGGCGGGCCAGCGACCGTACCGACGACCCCGGCATTCAGGCAAAACTCGGTGCGGCGGCCATTCGGGCCGGGGACCTTCGTGAGGCCATCGATGCCTATCGCCAGCTGGCATCTCGCGCCCCGATCCGGAAAGAAGAAGCGGTGTACGGCATCGATGTGGCGGCCCGTATGGCCCTCGAGACCGGCGACGACGAGGCCGTTCGCGAAGCCGTCATCGCGCTCGAAACCCTGGCTCCTCGCTGGCCCGTCGGCCGGTATGCGCTCAGGCTGGTCCAGTCCCGCGCCCTCCCTGTGGACGAAGAGCTTCGGCTCATTCCCGCCGCCATCGGGGCGGCGGGCGATCGCCCGGCCGCCGACTCCCTGCTTCGAGAGTACGCTCGGGCCCTTCGAACCTCTGCGTCCTGCGATTTGGCGATTCAGGCATACCGGTCGCTCCGCCGCCGGACGGAGACGGACAACCCGTCCTTGGCTCGCGGGGCCGCAACGGAGTACGCCGCCTGCGCACTGGAGCTGGGTCTCCGGGACGAGCGGGCGACGCCGTGGACGGCGGAGGAGTACTTTCGTGAGGCCATCGCGGTCGATTCCGCCAGCCCTGTCGGTCGCAGGAGTTTGGTGGCCTTCGGTGACGCTCGCATGGCGCAGGGTGACATGTTTGGCGGGGCGATGGCCTATCAGGCAGCCCTGGATCTCGCCGCCGAACCCGACTCGATCGTCGACTTGGCCACGGAGCGCCTCAACAGCATCGCGGCCGCTCGCACCGTCGACGAATCCACCACGGTGGTTCCGTGAAATACCTCGCGCCTCTCGGGATCGCCCTGTGTGGAGTGGCATGCGGGCTGCCGTCGCCGGAGCCATTGACGACGCCAATCGTGCCGCTCGCGCAATCCGCCTCGCCCGGTGAAGTCGATTCGTTGTGGGATGCCGCCAACGGGAAGTTCCGACAGGGCAAGTGGAGTGCCGCCGCCAGCATCCTGGAGCGCCTGGTCCTGGAATTCCCTCCCGGCGATCAGCGGCTTTCGCGGGCGAGACTCCTGCTGGGCAACGCGTACTTGGCCTCGAAGAGCCACCTCCAAGCCGTGCGCGAATTCCGTAAGCTGTCGGACGAGCGGCCGGGCGATCCGCTGGCCGCCATGGGCCTGCTGCGTGCCGGCGACGCGTATGCCAGTCTGTGGCGCCGTCCCGAACTCGACCCGTCCTACGGGGAGACCGCATTGGCGACCTACCGGGAGCTCCTCAATCGCTATCCCGACTCCGAGGCGGCGGCGCGGGCGCGGATCAGGATCGCCCAGCTGGAGGAGAAGTTCGCCATCAAGCAGTTCAAGTCGGCCCAGTTCTACTTTCGTCTCAAGGCGTACGACTCGGTCATCCTCTATCTGAAGGATCTGGTTGCGAGCTACCCGCGGACCTCGACGGCCCCTGACGCGCTCGCGCTCCTGGTGGACGCGTATCGCCGGGTGGGATACGAAGAGGATGTGACGGAAACCTGCGGCTACATGCGCCGGTTCCATCCCGATGCGCGGCAGACCGCCGAAACGTGCCCGCTCGATCAGGCGGCTTCGTGACGGTTGGCCTGCTCGGCGGATCGTTCGACCCCATCCACCACGGCCACCTGCTCGTCGCCCAAGCTGCGGTGGAGGTGCTTGGGCTCGATGAGCTGCGATTCGTGCCCGCGCGCCAGCAACCCTTCAAGGTCGGTCATCACGGGGCGAGCGCCGAAGACCGGCTCCGAATGGTTGAGATGGCCATCGCCGGCGAACCACGATTCGCGTTGGAGCAGAGCGAAATCGACCGGTCGGGACCATCGTTCACGGTTGACACCCTTCGTACCCTTCGAGACCGGGAACCAGGCCAGGCGTTCGTGTTGCTGGTTGGGGCCGATGCGGCGGCGGAGTTGCCCACGTGGCACCAGGCAGAAGAGATTCCACAGTTGGCCCGCGTGGTGATGTTTGCCCGGCCCGCTGGGTCGGACTCCCGAACGGTCGGAGGCTTCGAGGCCATTCGCGTGCCGCAGGTAGACATTTCGGCGTCGGAGATCCGCCGTCGGGTGCGTGCCGGCCAATCGATTCGGTATTGGGTACCCGACGCGGTGCGAGACCACATTACCGCCCGCCGGCTGTATTTGGACTAGGACGCGCATGATCAAGAACACCCTGACAAAAGTCTTCGGCACCCGCTTCAAGCGCGAAGTCAAGCGCTTGCAGCCCATTATTGCCGACATCAAGCAACACGAAGAACGATTGGCTCAGGTCAGCGAGGAGGAGCTCCGGGGGCAGACCCAACGATTCCGGGCGCGGCTCGAGGAACAGACCGGGGCGACGCTGGGCGAGCTGCAACGGGTCCGTGCGGCCAAGCACGATTGTGCCGACCCGGATGAGCGGGACCGCCTGGAGCAGGAATCCCAATCGCTCGAGACGACGTACAAGAAACAGCTGGCCGCCGGCTTGGCGGAGCTTCTTCCCGAAGCGTTCGCGACGGTTCGGGAGGCCTGCCGACGTCTGCTCGGCACGACGCTGACGGTTACCGGTCGCGAGATGACATGGGATATGGTTCCATACGATGTGCAGCTCATCGGTGGGATCGTCCTTCATCGAGGCAAGATCGCGGAAATGGCAACGGGCGAAGGTAAGACGCTCGTCGCTACGCTTCCCATTTATCTGAATGCGTTGACCGGGCGGGGCGTGCATCTCGTCACCGTCAACAACTACCTGGCCCGCCGCGACTCCCAATGGATGTGGCACCTCTACACGTACCTTGGCCTGACGGTGGGCTGCCTCGACGACACCGAGCCGTCGTCGCCGGAGCGGCGAGCGGCCTATCTGTGCGACGTGACATACGGGACCAACAACGAATTCGGGTTCGACTATCTGCGGGACAACATGGTCTATCGGACCGACCAGCGGGTCCAACGTGAGTACATCTACGCCATCATCGACGAGGTCGACTCGATCCTGATCGACGAGGCTCGGACGCCGCTGATCATCTCGGGACCGGTTGGCCATGAAGAGAGCGAGAATTTCGGCATCTACAATCGCCAGGTGGCGGACCTGGTCCGGAAGCAAACCGCGGTGGTCAACACGCTGCTTGCCGAGGCAGAGAAACTGCTGGCTGACGAGGCGACCCGACAGGACGCGGCGCTCAAGTTGTATCAGGCCCAGTTGGGGATGCCCAAGAACAAACGGTTGCTCAAGAAGTTGAACGAGACGGGCGTGAAGCAGTTGGTTCAGAAGATGGAGCTCGAAGCCATCGCGGATCGCAAGCTCCCCGCCCGCCAGCAGCGGATGCGTGACCTCGAGGACATCCTCTACTTCGTGCTGGATGAGAAGGGCCATTCGGTGCACCTGACGGACCGTGGGGCCGAGACGCTCTCCCCGGACGACCCGACGCTCTTTCTGGTCCCCGACATCTCCGAGGCCATTCACGAGATCGAAGGCAACTCCGAGCTTTCACCGGCGGAGCAGCGAAAGGCGCGGCAGCAAGTCGAGGCGGCGTACGCCGTCAAGAGCGAGAAGCTCCATACCATCCACAAGCTGCTCCAGGCCCACGCCTTGTACGAAAAGGACGTCGACTACCTGGTCCAAGACGGTCAGGTGGTCATTGTGGACGAGTTCACCGGTCGGGTCATGGTGGGCCGGCGCTGGGCGGACGGCCTGCACCAGGCCGTGGAAGCCAAGGAGAACGTCCAGGTCAAAGGCGAAACGCAGACGCTCGCCACCGTCACGATTCAGAACTACTTCCGCATGTACGAGAAGTTGGCTGGCATGACCGGCACCGCGGAGACAGAAGAGACCGAGTTCTTCTCCATCTACGGCCTGGATGTCATGGTCATCCCGACCCATCGTCCGATCCGGCGGCTGGACAAGCCTGATCGTATTTACAAGACCCGGCGCGAGAAGAACAACGCCATCATCGACGAGGCCGAACGGCTTCACGAGCAGGGGCTGCCGATCCTGATCGGCACGGTCAATGTCGATGTGTCGGAGACCTTGAGCCGGCAGCTCAAGCGGCGGGGGATCCGCCACGAAGTACTGAACGCCAAGTATCACCAGCGGGAAGCGGAAATCGTCGCAAACGCCGGCCAGAAGAACTCCGTCACGATTGCGACCAACATGGCCGGGCGGGGCACTGACATCAAATTGGGCGCCGATTTGGACCTCACAGCCGAGGAGGCCGGGCTCCAGATCATCGGGACCGAGCGTCACGAGTCGCGCCGGATCGACCGCCAGCTGCGGGGCCGCTCCGGTCGGCAGGGCGATCCCGGCGCCACGGTGTTCTTCCTCTCGCTCGAAGACGATCTGATGCGCTTGTTCATCTCGGATCGCATCGCACGCTGGATGGACAAGAGCGGTGTTGAGGAAGGCGAGGTGATTACCGGGCGGTTGGTCACACGCTCGATCGAGCAGGCCCAGAAACGCGTTGAGCTGCAGAATTTCCAGACGCGGAAACGGTTGCTCGAATACGACGACGTGATGAACCAGCAGCGGGAAGTGGTCTACGCGCTCCGGCTCGGGGCGCTCGAGCGTGGGGAAGAGCTCAAAGCGGAAGCCCGCCGCATGCTCCAGGCGGCGCTCGAACAGAGCGTCCTAGGATATTTGGCGGCGGCGACGCGGCCCGAAGAGTACGATCGCGGCGGACTCCACGATGCGATGACGCTGCAGTACCTCCTCCCGGTCGATGCCGTGGTCGACGCCGAGCGGACTCCGGATATCGAGCAGATCGTCGAGGCGGTGCAGCAGGAAGGTGAACAGGCGTTCCAGCGCAAGCTCTCCTACCTCAACGAATTCGGGGAGACGATGGGGGCCACGGATGCCGACCTCCAGATCCTCTCCCAGGTCATGTTGTCGGTGCTGGACGAAAAATGGAAAGACCACCTGTACGATCTCGACCAGCTGCGTAACGCCATCCAGTACCGGGCCTATGGCCAACGCGATCCGTTGGTCGAGTACAAGCGGGAAGCGTTCGACATGTTCGAGGATCTCATGCGGGACGTGCACTCGACCTTCACGGAGCGTTTCCTCAAGATCCAAGTCACCGCCCCACCCCCCTCGCCGCGCCAGGCGCAGGCGCCGGTCCCGAGGCCGGCCCGAGCCAGCGCCGCCGACGACCTGTTTCCCGGCGCGGCACCGGCGCCCCGACTTCCGGCGGCGGGAAGGCAGGAGGGCGCCGCCGCCGGCGGGGCGGGAAGTCCCAAGCCGCAGGTGCTTGCCGGGCCCTTGGCGACCGGGACCGTACCGGAGGTCGGCCGGAACGAGCCGTGTCCCTGCGGATCCGGCAAGAAGTACAAGAAATGCCACGGCGCCGCGCGCTAGCGGCGTAATCCGGCGCCGGTCGGCGCCCGTTTTGGTGGGTGAGCCACCGCCCCGGCCCCACAGTGGCGGGTGGCTCTTCCTCTCGCCGACCTCCCCTCCGACGACCGTCCCCGAGAACGACTCTGGGCCCATGGCGCGTCTGCGTTGACGGCCACCGAACTTCTTGCCATCCTTGTAGGTACAGGGGCTCGGGGGTCCAGCGCACTCGAAGTGGCCCGGGACCTCCTCCGCCTGGGTGACGGGTCGCTCCGCCGGCTCGCCGGTCGGGTGCGCTCTGAATGGCTCGCCGTGCCCGGGGTGGGTCCCACCAAAGCGGCGCGCGTGCGAGTCGCTCTGGAGTTAGGGGCACGGTATGCTCGCGAAGCGCGCCCTCCCGTTCTCCAGGTTCGGGCGCCGGAAGACGTGGCCCAGTTGCTGGCCCCGCGGCTCCGGGACCTCGAAGTCGAGGAGTTCCATGTCCTGGCGCTGGACAGCCAGAGCCAGATCGTGCGCGACGTTCTCATCACCCGGGGTTTGTTGAACAGTTCGCTCGTGCACCCGCGGGAGGTCTTCCGGGCGGCGATCGTGG
This sequence comes from Gemmatimonadales bacterium, assembly GCA_035464955.1. Classification (GTDB taxonomy): domain Bacteria; phylum Gemmatimonadota; class Gemmatimonadetes; order Gemmatimonadales; family GWC2-71-9; genus JABDII01. Next base: position 2,911 of record DATHRW010000194.1, on the reverse strand, counting down.
AGGCAGCGGCCGGAATCATCGTGGTGCACAATCATCCGAGCGGAGACCCGACACCCTCACTCGAGGACCAGTCGGTCACCCGGCAGCTGGTGGCGGCCGGGCGTCTCCTCGATGTCCCGGTCTACGATCACGTCATCATTGCCGGCGACCGGTTCGTGAGCCTTGCCACCATGGGACTACTGTGACTGGAACCCTGACCGACCTGACTCCGGCATTCCAGGGCGTGCTCAAGCGCCACGCCGACCGGCTGGATTTGGACCTCATCCAGCGGGCCTGGGCGTTCAGCGCGTCCGCTCACCGCGGCCAAAAACGGATGTCAGGCGAGGACTTCATCTCGCACAGTATCGCGGTGGCGATGATCCTGGCCGACCAACTCCTCGACTCCACCTCGATTGCGGCAGCACTGCTCCATGACGTCGTCGAGGATTCCAACGTCCACCTCGAAGACATCGCCAAGGGGTTCGGCCCGGAGGTCACCGCGATCGTCGATGGTCTCACCAAGATCTCCCATCTGACGTTCCGATCGACGACCGAGGAACAAGTCGAGAACTACCGCAAGTTCTTGTTGTCCATCGCCAAGGATGCGCGGGTCATCATTATCAAGCTCGCCGATCGCCTGCACAACATGCGCACCCTGGAATTTCTGTCCCGCGAGCAGCAAGAACGCATCGCCACAGAAACCCGCGAAATCTACGCCCCGCTGGCGCACCGGTTTGGGATGGCAGGGGTCAAGGCCGAACTCGAAGATCTTGCCTTCAAGTTCCTGGAAACCGAAGACTACAACAAACTCAGTGCCCAACTGGCCGAGAGCCAGGCGGAACGGGATGAGGCCATCCAACGTCTGAAGGAGCCGCTCGAGCGGGAACTCGAACGGGCCGGCATCGAGGGGTTCGAAATCACCGGCCGGTCGAAGCATCTGTGGTCGATCCATCAAAAGATCACCCGCCGCAACAAGCCGTTGGACGAAATCTACGATCTCACGGCGTTGCGGGTGTTGGTCAAGACGGTCCCCGATTGCTATCACGTCCTCGGGATCATCCACCACACCTGGACCCCGATCCAGGAGCGGATCAAGGACTACATTGCAAGCCCCAAATCCAACGCCTACCAGTCGCTGCACACCACCATCTTCGGCCCGGGAGGGCAGCTGTTCGAGGTGCAGATCCGGACGGGGGAGATGCACCGGACGGCGGAATACGGCATCGCCGCCCACTGGGTGTACAAGGAGACGGGCGACCGCGACGAGTTGGATCACGCCCTCGGATGGTTCCGGCAGCTGCTGGAGCTTCAGCAGGATGCCCAAGGGCCCGAGGAGTTTCTCGAATTCCTCAAGGTCGACCTGTATCAGGACGAGATCTTCGTATTTACGCCCGAAGGAGACGTGAAGCGGCTCCCCAAGGGAGCGACCCCGATCGACTTCGCGTTCCACGTCCACACCGAGGTGGGCCTCCGGTGCCAGGGCGCCAAGATCAACGGCCGGATCGCCCCGCTGCACCGCGAGCTCCGCAACGGGGAAACGGTCGAGATCCTCACGTCGCAGAGTGCCCGGCCCAGCCGCGATTGGCTGAGCCACGTGCACACCGCCCGCGCCCGGCACAAAATCCGCGCGTGGATCCGGCAAGAGGAAGAGACGGTCAGCCTCGATCTTGGTCGCGAAATCATCGCTCGTGAGCTGCGCCGCCGACGGCTCTCAGCGCCGAATGCGGACCGGATGGACGAAGCGGCCGAAGGACTCGGCCTCGCCAACGGGAGGCAACTCGAAGTGGCGGTCGGGCGGGGGGACGTCCCGATCGGCCAATTGATTCGGGCGTTGTTCCCGGATCTGCCGAGCGAGGCGGTCAAGGAACCCAAGCCGACCATGTTCGGCCGGGTGATCGACCGTATCCGGCTTGGCCGCGGCATCCGAATCCAAGGAGTCGACGGCCTGATGGTGCGCTATGCCCAATGCTGTCAGCCTGTGCCGGGCGATGCAGTCGTCGGGTACGTGACTCAAGGGCGCGGGATATCCATCCATCGGGCCGATTGTCCCAACCTGCTCACGCTCACGAAGACCTCGCGCCGCGTCGAGATCGACTGGCAGGAGGGCGAAGGTGAGGCCTTTGCGGTGCGGCTGGCCCTGGCGGGGGAAGACCGGCGTGGCCTCTACGCCGACATCATGCAGGCCATCAGTCAGACGGGCACGAACATCCAATCGGCTGACATCCATACCAAGGACGGAACGGTCTTCGGGACCATCTTCGTCGAGGTCGATAACCTACCCCACCTTGGCAAGGTGCTGAAGGCCGTGCGGAAGGTGAAAGGGGTCACCGACGTCGAGCGCCGAGAGGCTCCCTCTCCCAATTAGGACCCAGGGTTTCGCCCACCGCGGGGTCCGGGCGCCCGCTTCCCCTCCAGAGTAGTTTCGAACCACTGCCCGTGCGCCGCCTGCCCGACGCCGGGAGACATCGGTACCGGAACCAGGAGATCCCCTAATGGCGTATTGGATTCTCAAGACCGAGCCATCCAGCTATGGCTACGCGAACTTGGAGCGGGACGGGACAACCAGATGGGATGGGGTCAAGAACCCGCTGGCACTCAAGCACATCCGATCGATGCGCCGTGGTGACGACGTCCTGATCTACCACACCGGCAAGGAAAAGGCCCTCGTCGGCAAGGCGCGGGTCAATACCGATCCGTACCCGGACCCTGGCGCGGACAACCCGGCGCTGGTAGTCGTCGACCTCGAGGCATCAGGCCCGCTCGCCACGCCCGTTCCCTTGAGCGCCATCAAGGCGGAGCAATCCTTCGCCGACTTGGCCCTCGTCAGGATGGGGCGGCTCTCCGTGGTGCCGGCAACGCCGAGTCAGTGGAAGCGGCTGCTCAAGATGGCGGGCGAGTGAGCCCTCGCTTCGAGGTCGAGGCCCCGTTCGAG
>DATHRW010000193.1:0-3816 GCA_035464955.1 Gemmatimonadales bacterium | reverse complement strand
CGATCAGGATTCTCGCCAGGAGAATGGGTGGGGCGCGCTCATCGATGGCGTTGGGGTCTTCGGCAACTTCACGGATACCGATGGTCTCGACCCCGAAGTCGGCAAGTTGTGCCAGGTAGAGCGTGACAGCAGCTGCTAAGGCAACGACGCCGTATCCCCCGACGCCGAGAACGCGCGCCAGGTAGATCGTTGCGCCGAAGGCAATACCGCGCGCCAGCGCGTCGCCGAGCCCCAGAGCGAAAAAGTTTCGCCCGACGAGCGTGTCAGACCGGTCGATAGATCACCCAGCCGCAGTAGAGCACCCAGAGGACCACATCCGCGAGCAACGCACGATCGGTGAGCAAGGTTTCGGTGGGACTGCCACCATCCCGTTGATGGACGAGATACAAATATCGGAATACGCCATAAAGGACGAAGCCGGTGCTGTACACCAGCGCGTAGGAGCCGATTTCCCCAACCTTTTCCGTGGATACGGTGTACATGATGTAGGTGACAACGGTCACCGCCAGGAGCACGGTGGACATCTGATCCAGAAATGCGGTGCTGTATTCCGAGAGAACGTTCCGGTGATCGGTCGACTCATCGCCCAACAGCAACAACTCGTGGCGTCGCTTGGCGAAGCCAAGAAAGAGGGCGAGGAGGCCGCCACACAGGATGAGCCAGATCGACGGCCTGACGTCGATGGCAACAGAGCCTGCCAGGAGCCGCAGCAGGAAGAACACGGCAATCGCAAAGACGTCGAGGATGACCATCTGCTTGAGTCGAAAGGTGTACAGCACGTTCAGGCCGAGGTACGACGCGACCACCACGACCAGCGTGGGGTGCACGGCCCAGGCGAAAACGATCGCGGCGAGCGCCAGTGCCAGCCCGATACCGAGTGCAGAGTCAGCCGAAATACGGCCCGCAGCCACAGGCCGATGCCTCTTGGTCGGGTGCGCCTGATCCGTGACCCGGTCGACTACGTCGTTGACCATGTACACCGAACTGGCCGCGAGACAGAAGGCGAGGAGGGCTCCGCTCGCGAGTCCGATTGCCTCCGGCTCCCGGACTCGCCCCGAGAACAGGAGCGGCGCCAGAACGAAGCCGTTCTTGACCCACTGCTGCGGTCGCGCCAGCAGAATCACGTCGCGCCAAGTGGACCTCTCACGTGCTATCTCGCTCACCGAATCTCCATGACGTTGCCGTGAAAACTGGGATTGACTTGAGGCCATCTGGGAGCCAAGCTTACGGCTCTCCAGGTCGAGAAACAAGGAAGTTCGATGTCATTCACGGGTGGGAAGACCAGCAGATTCCGCGCCAGTTTGGCCGCCCTCATCTGTGGAATCGGAGCGTGCGGCGGCTGCGGCGATGGTGCCGCGGGCCTGAACGGCCCCAGTCCAAGCGTGGCGCACATCCTGATCTCACCCGCGGCAGCCGCAATGGAGCCAGGTCAATTCCAGAGCTTCGTCGCGGATTGCCTGGACTCGACCGGGAAGACCGTTGCCTGCCCAACACTGGCCTGGACGGCCACCGGTGGCGCCATTAGTGCGTCCGGCAGCTTCACCGCCGGGACCACCGCCGGCAACTTCACCGTAACCGCCAGCGCCAACGGACTACTCGGCACGGCGACGGTTGTCGTGGTGCCGCCCGGCAGCGGGCCGGTGATCGCGGTGGTGCCGACGGCGGCGCTGCAGACGATGACGGGCTGGGAGGCGACGGCTCAGGCGGGGCAGGACGAGTGCGATCCGGTGGCCTTCGCCAATTACCGGAATCCGCTGTACGACCGGGTGGTGACCGAGTTGGGGATCAACCGGCTGCGGCTCCCGGTCCGGAGCGGCGCCGAGAATCCGACCGACCACTACGCCGATCTCCTGGCGGGGCGGATCACCCGCGCCGAATGGCGGACCGTGCGCTACGCCGCGATCAACGACAACACCAGCCCCACCAGCGTGAACGCCGCCGGCTTCCACTTCACCGAGCTCGACTACTACATCGACAACGTGGTCACCCCGATCCGCACCCGGCTCCTGGCCCGGGGCGAGCAGCTCTACGTGAACCTCAACTTCACCGATTTCAGCACCCAAGGGGCGGGCACCCTGTTCCACAAGCAGGCCCCGGCCGAGTACGCCGAGTTCCTGCTTGCCGCCTTTCAGCTCATCCAGAGCCGCGACGGCTGGACCCCGGACGCGGTGGAGCTCGTGCTCGAGCCGGACAACGCCCAGTGGACCGGGGCCCAGATCGGCCAGGCCTTGGTGGCCGCGGGCGACCGCCTAGCGGCGGCCGGGTACCGGCCCGATTTCATCGCCCCCTCCAACGCCAACATGGGCGGGGCCATCACCTATTTCGACCAGCTGATCGCGGTGCCCCGGGCCACCCAATACCTCCCCGACCTGGCCTACCATCGCTACGGCGGGGTCAGCACCGGGAACCTGCAGACCATCGGCGCGCGGGCCCAGGCCGCCGGGATCCGCACCAGCATGCTCGAGCACATCGGCAGCGGTTACCAGGATCTGCACCAGGATCTGACGCTCGCGCGGAATTCGAGCTGGCAGCAGTTCATCCTGGGCTGGTGCGGCACCGGGGACAACGGGGGGACGTACTATCCCATCGACGTGACCACCCCCACCGCGCCGGTAATCCTGGTCGGCAGCCGCCCCCGCTACCTCCAACAATATTTCCGGGATGTCCGGCTCGGTGCGGTCCGCTACCAGGCCACCAGCACCAGCGGCACCTTTGAGCCCCTCGCCTTCCGGAACACCAGCGGCCGCTGGACGGTCGTCGTCAAGGCCAACGCCGGCGGCTCGTTCAGCGTGACCGGCCTCCCGGCCGGCTCCTACGGGGTGACCTACACCACCGCCACCGAGTTCCGCACCGCCCGGCCCGCCGTGACCCTCGCCGCCGGCCAACCCCTCGTCACCAGCATCCCCGCCACCGGGGTCCTCACCATCGCCGCCCAGTAGGACCGACAAGCCTGCCTGACTCCGAACCTGAACAAGTTTCCCCGAGTTGGTCTCAAACCGGGAAAAACTCCTGGAATCCGGCAGTTTCCGACGCCCCCGCTGGACCACGAGTCAATCGATAACCGCATACAAATCATATATTTATCTTATCTCGACCGGTCTGGAATGATCGGTGCATAGCATTACTCAGAAGCCCTGCCGCTCGCCCGGGACCAGGGCGGCAAAACCGGCGGAGCCAGGCGACCGTGGTCGTCTTAATTCTTAACAATCAGTGGCACGACTGCAGAGCAAACTAAGACCATATAGAACAACTATTTATATGGTTTTGTGACCCACGACTGCTCAAGATACTGTTGAATAATTGTAAGTTGTAATGACATATCACCTTCGACATCATTCCTGAGATTGAGTCGAACAAGGACAGGAGCTCGCGAATGAGTCGAGGTTCAGGGTGTACGACCATGAGGCTGCCCAGTGATTTCGCCGGACGACGACCGGCACTGCGCCAACTCGTCATTGGACCGCTCCTCAGCCTGCTCGCGGCCTGCGCGTCGGGAGACTTGAAGGAAGGTATTGGACCCGACTCGAGTGGCCTCTCGGCCCTCGTGGTGACGCCGAGTTCGGCTACCGTTGAGGCCAACCAAGCAATCCCGTTCGCTGCATACGGCCGCACCCAGAACGGCGACTCGGTCGGTGTCTCTGTCGAGTGGAGCGCAACCGGTGGGGCCATCGACGCTGCCGGCACCTATACCGCGGGCCCGGCGGTCGGAAACTTCCAGGTCACGGCCGTAGTGGCAAACGGCTCCATTACGTCGTCAGCAACCGTGGCCGTCGTCTCTCCCGGCAGCGGGCCGGTGGTTACGGTGGTGCCGACGGC
>DATHRW010000192.1:0-9829 GCA_035464955.1 Gemmatimonadales bacterium | reverse complement strand
CGCCGGGAACTGACGCGTTCCCGCAACGCCCAGGCTCAGCGAGGTCCAGATCGGCGGCTTGCCGCGCTCTTGCAGGATAGGCTCTGCCGCGACCGCAATCCTGATTCGCTCGGCGAGGGCGAGGGCATCGGCGGGGTCGCTGTGGGGGAGAAGCAGAATGAACTCCTCGCCGCCAACGCGAAACAACTGGTCGTGGTCGCGACTCACGATCCGAACCCGTCGCACAATCTGTTGCAGGACTCGGTCGCCGGTCTCATGGCCGTATCGGTCATTGATGGGCTTGAACTGATCGACGTCGAAATACACTAACGAAATTCCCATGCCGAGTCGCCGACTCCGGTCTGCTTCCCGCCGGAACACCTCGGTGAACGCTTGGCGACGATAGGCTCCCGTCAAGGTGTCGCGGAGGGCAACACCGCGTTGGCGCTCGCTCGCCCGGGCGAGCGTCGCCGTGAAGGTTCCGGTGGTCACCACCATCACAATGAACAGGAGCCCGAGAAAGAGCGCGACTTCCGCCAATTGGGCCGACAGCGGCCGCCCGCGCACGGTCACGGCATCGGGTGCGAAGGTCAGTGTGTCGGCGATCATGACGATGCCCTGCAGCACCAGGCCGGTCATGGTTACGACAATGGCGAGCACAACGAACATGCTCCGCCGGTAGTCCAGTTCGTGGTGGGGTGGCTGATGGAATTGCTGGTCGAGCCACCGCCGGGTCGGCCCACCACCCCAGTGCAGCGCCGGGATCAGGGCGCTGATCAATAGAAAATCCCCAAATACCCATCCCTGCCAAATGCGTTGGCTTTCGACGAGATCAAGGCCATGCACGTTGTTCCAGATCAGTGCTGCCAGCGAGGAGGCGGTCGGGGCAATGAGAGCGAGCAGGAGGTAGGCCCCGATATCGTTGGCACGTTCGAGATCCGGATGCACGTCGAGCGTCACCATCGATCCCCAGAGGACCAGTACCTCAACCGGAGAACTGAGAGCGAACAGCGCGCTGGTACTAAGCGGCATTCCGCTACTCAGTGCGCTGGCCAGGGTGGCGACGTAGGCCGGCACGGCTCCCCATGTCGGGCCCAGCCATAAGGCAAGCGGCACGACGAAGAGGACGGGAGGATAGAAGGTCAGGCCGAGGGTGATGCCGCCGATGGAAATCGGCATGCCGCTCCAGTCGAGCTTCGCCTCGAGCAGCGCCGACAGAATGGCCAACGTGGAAATGCCAAGCCAGAGCGCGAGCACCCGCTGCATGCCGGCGCTCCGTCTAACATCGCCCAGGGACCGGACCGGCCACCAGCTCGGGCCGCGATAGAAACGCGACGTCACGATCCGGGCTCACCCGCTCGCAAGACGTCGTCCGACGTGGCACTGGCTCGGGGGGGCGTGGTCTGGGTTTGATCGCGCTCGACGCGGTTCCGTCCGCGCTGTTTGGCGAGGTAGCAGGCGGCGTCGGCGCGCAGGATGAGGCTATCGGGTTGCACCGGATAGTCGGTGCTTCCGGCGACCCCGAGACTTACCGTAATGGGTATGGGGCCGGATGCATCGCGGAGAGCCAGCGGATCCGCGGCGATGGAGGTTCGAATCCGTTCGGCCACGCCGGCGGCGCTGTCGGGATCGGTATGGGGCAGCAGCAACAGGAATTCTTCACCGCCCCATCGAAACACGAGGTCCTCGTCTCGACTTGCCTTCTGGATCCGTCGGGTCAGATGGCGGAGCATCTCGTCGCCTGCGTCGTGTCCGTAGGTATCGTTGACGGCTTTGAACCTGTCAATGTCGAGTCCGATGATGGAAATGCCGCGGCCGAGTCGCCGACTGCGATCGGCCTCGCGTTGGAACAGGTCGTAGAAGGCACGACGGTTGTAACACCCGGTGAGCCCATCCCGCACGGCGACGCTTTGTTCGCGTTCGCCAAGGCGCGCGAGGGCGCTCGCGAAGATGCCCGTCGTGGCGAGTATCGCGGCAAGCAAGAGGAACAGGAAGACACCGATGTGTGCCAAGAGTGGTGTCACCAATTGCCCGTCCGTCGTGATGGCATCCGCAGGGATATCCTCGATGACCATCACGGCTCCCTGGACCACCACGGCGACCATCATGCACACGACGGCAACCACGAGCTGCACGCTGCGGGTATAGCCGAGAGCCCTGCGAGGCGGACTATGAAACTGGAGGTCGAACCATAGTCGGACTGGGCGTCCCACCCAGCGCAACACCGGGGTCACGATGAGGCTGATCTGAAGCAGCCCGCCGATCACCCATCCGCGCCACACGCGTTGCCCTGCTGCCAGGTCGAGCCGGTGGGCGTTGTTCCACGCAAGCACGGCCAGCGATGAGGCCGTGAGTGCGACGAGGCCCGCGAGCAGAAACCGGCCCACATCTCTCGCCCGCGGGAGATCGGGATGGACTTGGAGCGTGACCATCGAACCCCAGATCACGAGCACGGTAATGGGGCCGCCGAGGGCGAAGAGTCCGCTCGTCGGCCAGGAGAGCCCGCTGTAGCGTGCGACGAAGAGAGCGGCAAGGAACGCCGGGATCGCGCCCCACCCCGGGCCGAGCCAGACTGCGAGCAGCACGGTGATGAGGAGCGGCGGGTAAATGGTGACGTCGTAGGTGAGGGCCCCAAGACGGACGGGAACCCCTGTCCAGCGCAGCGTGACCGAGAGGATGCCGGTCACGATGGCTAGCACCGTCAGGACCCCCCACCAGATGGCAATGCGACGCATGCCGCTGGTCAGGGCCCCTTCGAAAAGAGTGGAGAGCGGCCACCACGAAGGTGCGTGGTGGCCCTCGCTCCCGATCACCGTCCTGGGCGGTGGGATATCTCCACGGGCCTGCTATTTCTTCCGCCGCCGAATGAGCCGCTCGCTGGCCGCGGCGGCTGCGGCCGCCACGCCCGCGGCCACCGCGGTCTTGCCTGCTGTCTGCAACACGGCCCCTGTTTCCTGTAAGGCGCGCTTGACCTTCCGCTTCCGGGCGGCCCGCTTGACCTGGGACCGGACCTTCTTGCCGCGCTTTACGGCCTTTCGCGCGAGCGCTTTTGTGGTGCGCCGCGCCTTCTTCTTGCCGCGACTCAATGCTGTCCGTGCCTGTTTCTGGGCGGCCTTGGCCCGGCGAGCCGCGGCCCGTTTGGTCTTGGTCCCCGCCTTCTTGGCCTTGGAGCGAGCACGTGAGACTGCGCGTTTGACGGTCTTTCTGGTCTTGGAGGCGGCCTTTCCCGCCCGGCGCGCGAGTTTCTTCCTGGTGCGCTTGAGATTGGGCTTCTTGGCGGCCATGGGTATGCTCCTGTGAGGAGGTGACGTGCACCGCTGGATCCACTGAGATTCAAATATGCCATATCAATAGGGCAATGGGAACGTCATCCGGATGGTCTGTGGCGAGCCCAGCGTCGAACACGTCTTCCTCCTGTCATTCGGTGGGCTTTCATCAGCACGGTGCGTGAGATCAGGATTCTGGCTCGCCGACTAAGAGCAGCGCCCCTGCAAAGGCCGAGGCCACTTCCTCGATCTCATCAGGAGAGAATTGCTCGGCGCTCACGACCAGGATACCGGCGCTGATTCCGTGAGCCAACGCGGCCACTCGAGATGGGCTGTCCTGGCGCACGTGGTAGGGGCGCAACTCCACGGCCTCGTGCTCGGCTCGGTCCAGCAACTCCTGCGGTAGGTCGGCGCTCGCGCCGGCGATGATGATCGCGAGTGGCTGGGCACTCCGGCGGGCGACGCCCAGCGCAATCGTGAGGGCTCGACTGCCGGCCGCCGAGTCATTGAAGAGGAGTGCAACGGGCGATGCCAGGCGCACGCGCTGGCTGATCACGAATACCAGGCCACGCCGCCCCCCGGCGAGTGCCCGCGCCGTCGATCCGAGCCCCGATCGGCCTGTCCGCGGGCGCTCGCCCCGACCGATGGCCACCACATCCGTCTCGCCCAGGGCGGCGCGCAACGCCTTGACCACGTTGCCCTGCACGGTTCGAAAGCTGGCGCGCACGCGTCTGCGGTCCGCCGCATGTCGAAGATGCCCGCGGGCCCGGTCCGCCAGGGCTTGGAGCTGGCGCTCAACGTCGGGTCGGGTCGATTTCCGGAACTCACCACTCACGTGCCCCACCTCGACGGCGAATGGCAACGATGCCCAGCGAAGCAGGTTGATGTCCTCAACGAACACACCTTCCACTTCGGCGCCCCACTGGGCGGCCAGGTCGAGGGCAGCCTCCAGGGCCGCCAAGCTTGACGCCGAGGCGTCCAGCGCCACAGTGATGCGGCGGATCGCCTCGGGTGGGCGCGTTGTCATGCCTCGTCCTTGGCCACGGGGGCGGGGCCGGGGGCAGGGGCAGGGACGTTGAAATCTTTGCGAACCTGGGCGAGACTGGCCAGTCGTGCCTCGACCAATGCGTTCACCGTTCCAGCCGGGTAGGGGCCGTCCTTGATGCTCCGCTCGCCGGCCTCCTGATTGGTGAGCAGCTCAATGGCCTGATCGACTTCGTCGACAGGGTAGATATGAAAGCGGCCCTGGGCGATTGCATCCCGCACCTCCCGGCGCAGGACCAGGTTCTCCACGTTGGCCGTCGGGAGGAGGACGCCCTCGGCTCCGGTCAGCCCGCGTTGGCGGCAGATATCGAAGAACCCCTCGATCTTCTCAGTGACACCGCCGACGGCCTGGACCTGGCCGCGCTGGTTGACGGAGCCGGTTACGGCGAGCGACTGCCTGATCGGGACGTCGGCAATGGCGGAGATGAGCGCAATCAATTCCGCGAGCGAGGCGCTATCTCCTTCGACCCCGGCGTAGGTCTGCTCGAACACCAGGCTGGCCGCGAGCGACAGCGGTTTGTCCGGCGAATATCGCGCTCCGAGGTAGGCCCCGAGAATCAGGACTCCTTTGGAGTGGATGGGGCCGCCAAGCTCCACCTCCCGCTCGATATCGACAACGTTGCCCTGGCCCAGCCGTACCCGTGCAGTGATGCGACTGGGGTGCCCGAACGCGAAGTTCCCGAATGAAATGACCGAGATCCCGTTGACCTGCCCGACCACGGCACTGGTCGTATCGATCATGATCCGGCCGCGACCGATTTCTTCTTGGAATCGGTCGCGCAGCCGGTCTGCGCGGTACACCCGGCCTTGGATGGCCCGGTCGACGTGCGCCTCTGTGACGATCGTTGTTCCATCCTGGCTCGCCAGGTAGTTGGCCTCGCGCAGCACGTCGACGATCGTGGCGATTTGGAGTGTGAGTTTCCGTCGATCGCCGGCGATCCGGGCACTGTGCTCGGTCAGACGGCCGATGCCGGAGCCGTCCAGTGGCATGAGCGATTTCTCCCGTACCAGCTTGGCGACGAGTTGTACGTAGTGACGCAGGTTGTCCTCGGTCCGGTCCATGCGGTCGTCGAAGTCCGCCCCGACCTTGAACAGCTCCTCAAAGTCCGGATCGTGCTGACAGAGCAAGTAGTACAGCATCGGACTCCCTGTGAGGATCACCTGGACCTGGAGCGCCATGGGCTCTGGCTCGAGGGTCACGGAACTCACGAGGCTGAGTGCCTGACCCAGGGACTCGATGCGGAGGCGGTGGGACTGTAATGCTCGCTTCAGGCCCTCCCAAGCAAAGGTGTTGCCCAGCAGTTTGTGGGCCTCGAGCATCAGGTAGCCGCCGTTCGCGCGGTGCAGCGCTCCGGCTTTGATCAAGGTGAAATCCGTCACGAGGGCGCCCAACTGCGCCAGATGTTCGATCCGCCCGATCAGATTGTCGTAGGTCGGGTTGTCTTCGTGGACAATGGGGGCCCCGTCGGTCTCGGCATGGTCGACCAGCAGGTTGACCTGGAATCGCTTCAGCATGGAGGTGCTGTCCGGGCGCCCCGCGCCCTCGCCGAGGAGCGCAGACAGGCCAGATTGCTCCGGCTCGGCCAAGTCCTTCGCGTTTTCGATCACATCAGTTCGAACTGCCTCGAGATATTCGACGACGTGGGGAAGTTGTTCGTATTTCTTTCTTGTTTCGTCCATCAGGTGCCCCACGGCGAGGCTTGTAACCTCCCGCATGAGGTCACGCAGCCGTTCGCGTCGCTCACGATTCAGTTTTGGGATTTGTCGGAGCGTTCGCTGCACCTCATCCTGATAGGCATTCATCCGTTCTTTGAGGCGTTCCTGTTCCTCCTTGGGCAGTTGCTCGAAGTCTTCCCCGGAAATCACTTCTCCTTCGCGGAGGGGGGCAAAGGCAAGCCCCACCGGTGTCCGAAGCAGCGCCAGGCCCTCCGCCTTGGCCCGATCCGCGATTGCGCGCAGGTCACGATCCGGTCGCTCCTTGAATTCGTCGTTGATGACCTGCTGGCGAGTATGGTATTCCTCGCTGTCGAGCGCGGTCCTCAGGGCAGTCAGTAGTTCCTCGACGAGCTGCGCCATGGTGTGCCTGAATTCCGCGCCGGTCCCGCTCGGCAGGGCGAGGAGCCTCGGACGATGCTGATCTTCGAAATTGTGCACGTAGCAGAGGTCTGATGGAGAGGGCCGGGAGGTGGCCGTCTTGCTGAGATACTCCCGAATCAGGGACTCCTTGCCGGTCCCTGGGAGCCCAAAGGCGAAGATGTTGTATCCGTCCTCCACCATCCCAACGCCGAGCTCGATAGCAGCCACGGCTCGCGGCTGGCCGACGGCTCCGTCCAAGTCCTCGATGTCATCCGTGGTGGTGAATTGGGCGGCGTCGAGGGGGGGATGAAACTCGAGATCCTCCACTGCGAGCTCCCGTATCTTCTTCACGCGTTGGTTCCTCCGGGTGTGCCCACGCCAGCCGGTCAGGGCGGGTCCGGTGCTAGACCTTGGACGCGATCTTCAGGACCGAGGGCTGCACCAAGCGGGCGAAGTCGCGGTATGGCAACTGCACCAATTCGGTAAAGGACCCTGCATTGAAGGCGATCTTGTCGTCCTCAGCCAGACTTTCCGCAACGAAAGTCTCGACCCCGAACAGATTGCCAAACGGCGGCATGGCGCCCACCTCGCAATCGGGGAATTCCTCGCGCATCTCATACTCGGTCGCCAATTCCACGGTGTGTGCGCCGGTGGCCAAACGCAACAAGTCGAAATCCACTTGATAGGAAGCCGGGAGCACGACCAAGGCCGGCTGTTCGTCCAGCTTGACCACCACCGTCTTGGCCAGCTCCTTGCCTGGGATGTGGGCGGACGCGGCGATTTCCTGAGCCGTATAGGCCGGCGAGTGGCTGAGGGTGACGTACTTGACGTCGTGGCTGTCCAAGAATTCCTTGAGTTTCTCGAGCGGCATGGCTGCCTCCTTCCGGGGCCCAATCTCCTAAATACTCCTGGTGTCTTAAAGGAAGAGTGAACGCTGACTGAAAGCTTGGGAAGGGGGTCGCCAGGCGGAATCAGGTTCGTGATTGACACGGACCGGTGGCGGGGCCATCATCGGCGCAGGGCCCTTCGTTCCTGCACGTACCTTTTCCGTTTTGGATGCTACACTTATGTCGACGCTGTCGGCCGAACAGTCCCGACTCACCACCATTTCCCTCGTGATTCTCGCTGCTGCGGCCATCACGGCCGCGCTGGCCTATACCCGTGCGGTCATGGTGCCGTTCGTCCTGGCCATTTTCCTGGCCTATCTCCTCGCCCCCCTCGTCGAGCTCCTCCAGAACCGGCTTCGGGCGCCACGTGCGTTGGCCATCTTCTGCGCATTGCTCGTGGCCGGCGGATTGCTCACCCTGCTCGGCGTGCTCATCACGACCTCGACGAAGGGCCTGCTGGAATCGGCGGACATCTATCGCGACCGCCTGGCCCAATGGGCGGAGCAGGGCCTGGTATTCCTCGAGCGACTCGGCGTCGATACCACCGGCATCACAGTGCCGGAGACCATTCAACGGCTCCCCGTGTCGCGCCTCGTGCGGGGTGTGGCCGAGACCGCTCTGGGCCTGGTCACGTCCGGGGGCCTCGTGCTGATCTTCCTCATCTACCTGCTGAGCGGCAGGCGTCGGGCGGGGCAACGGTCGGAGGTGTCGGCAGAGATCGACAAGTCGGTTCGGCGCTACATCGTGCTCAAGGTCGGCACGTCCGCTGCGACGGGTATTCTGGTCGGGATCATCTTGAGTCTGTTTGGACTCGATCTCGCTGTGGTGTTCGGGATCCTGGCATTCTTCCTCAACTTCATCCCCTCCATCGGTTCCATTATTGCAACCCTTCTGCCCATCCCCATTGCCATCATCCAGTTCGATAGCGTATGGCCGATCCTTGGGGTCTTCGCTTTTCCCGGCCTCGTCCAGATGGCGATCGGCAATGGTATCGAGCCGGTCATCATGGGACAGCGTCTCGATCTCCATCCGATTACCGTGCTGCTCGCCCTTCTCTTCTGGGGACTCCTCTGGGGCGTCGTGGGGATGTTGCTGGCGGCGCCGATGACCGCGGTCATTCGGATCGTGTTGGACCGGGTGGAGACAACGCGCCCCATGGCCGATCTCCTCGCGGGACGCCTCCCGTGGGATCCAGAGCCGGCGTGATCCGGCCGTACTGATGTCGTTGCTCGCGCGGTGTGAGGACTTCATGAAGAAAACATCAGGCAAATGCTTACCATCGAGTCATACTGCCTGGCTAGCTTGGTGGCGGTGGCCGGACTCAACGGAGTCGCTGAGCGTGCTGGGTCCATCGCGCCGCGTCTGGCGCCGGGCGGGCGCTCGATGGACTCTCGTGCTCCTCGCCGGAGGACTGCTCGCGTCGCCGTTGTTCGCCCAGAAGCGGGCCCCGGTGCTCCCAGAGGGTGTTACCGACTCCACCATTGCCGTGGGTCGAGAGCTGTTCCATGGGATGGCCGACTGCTCGGGATGCCACGCTCACGACGGGACAGGCACCCAGGCCGGCCCCGATCTCACCGATGCAGCCTGGCTGCACGGTGACGGTTCGTATGAGATGATCGTCAAACTCGTGACCCACGGGGTGACCCGGTTCGAGTCGACCAAGGGCCGCCCGATGCCGATGCGTGGCTGGGTTCCGATCGACGATGGCGAGGTCCGGGCGGTGGCGGCCTATGTCTGGTCACTCGGCGCGGAGCGCGGCGGCGGAGCGCGTGAGCGATGACGGCGGCTTGGCCGGAGGGGTTGATCCAGGTGAAGGGGTTTAGCCGCGGCGCCGTCGCGGTGGCCACGGGATAAACGCGCTCGTTGCTTGTAAGTAGTCGCGATAACCGGGCTTGGTTTCGGTCAGGGTCTTCTCGAGAAGCGCAACGCCCGAGATCTTGAGCAACAGGATGGTCATGAGGATCGGACTCACGATGGTCCACCACGACCCAGGGTTCACGGCCGCCATCAGGAAAAAACCCCACCAGACCATTGCGTCGCCGAAGTAGTTGGGATGCCGTGTGTAACGCCACAGGCCCCGGTCCAGGATCGTTCCCCGATTTGCGGGATCGGCTTTGAAACGCGATAGCTGCCAGTCGCCTACGGTCTCGAAGAACAGGCCGATAGCAAACGCGAGAATGGCGGCTGTATCGAGCGCGGTGAGATGCTCCGGCCCAGGCTGGCGGAGTACTTCGAACAGTGGGAGTGCCACGATCCACAGAATGACTGCCTGGAGCCAAAAGACGGTCACGAGACTGACCCAGGCAAATCGCTTCCCGTGGGATGCTCGCATTGCCTGGTAGCGGTAGTCTTCCGGCGTGCCCCATTTCCGGCGGAGGAGGTGGAGCGACAACCGAAGGCCCCAGGCAGTGACCATGACCAGCAGGACGAGCTGCCGCGGGGTCTGCGCGCCCAAGCCGAGCGCATAGATACTCGCAAGCACGATGAAGCCGAGGCCCCAGGCGATGTCGATGATGCTGACATCGCGCAATACGAGGCTCAGAAGCCAGATGATGGTACCGAGACTCAGGATGCTGA
>DATHRW010000191.1:0-13525 GCA_035464955.1 Gemmatimonadales bacterium | reverse complement strand
ACCGGCTACTTCCTCGAGGGTGGCGTCCGCGACGTAGCCCTATCGGCGGAACAGCTTTTCGAGGATCTCTCCAAGTATCATGCCCAGGCCGAGGCTCCGGCGCTGGACATCTCCGTCGGATTCTACGAGGTGTGGCGGAACCGGTTTTACAACTCCGGTCTATACGCCTCGCTCGGTGGTCCGGAGACTGGTATTCGGCATGTGCATCGGAAGGTGTTCCTCCCGACCTATGGCGTCTTCGACGAGGAACGTTTTGTCGAATCTGGGGACAGTGTAGCGGCGTTCGACACGGCGTGGGGCCGAGCTGCCATTCTGATTTGCGAAGATGCGTGGCACTCGGTGATGCCGACCCTCGCCGCGCTCGACGGTGCACAGCTCATCTTTATCCCAAGCGCAACACCCGGACGAGGCCTCAAGCCGGAGGCGGATGGCCAGGGCCGACCGGCCAACTTGCTTCGCTGGGAGCGATTGACTCAGAACATGGCGTCGGAGCATGGGATTTACGTTGCCGTCTCTCAACTCGTGGGCTTCGAGGGCGGCAAAGGCTTCGCCGGCGGGTCGTTCGTCGCGGGGCCTAGAGGCGACCTCCTGGTTCGAGGACCCATCTTCGAGCCCGCAATTCTGCCTGCGACGCTCGACTTCGACGAAATCACGCGCTCGCGGGCCGATATGCCTCTGCTCGCCGATCTCGAAATCAAGTGGCCGCACCTGGTACGCTCGACGGGCGATGGCCGTCCGCCTCCGCGGCCCGCGCGACCCGTTCGGGCGGTGCGGGCGCCCATGCCAAGCACCCGCGTGATCCTCTCCGATGAACAGGACCCACTGGCGATCGACGGCGAGCTCACCCGGCGGTGGCTGGTGGAGTTCATCCGTGACGAGGTCGCCCGCCGCCGCGGGTTCCAGAAGGGCATCATCGGCCTTTCCGGCGGCGTCGACAGCTCATTGGTGGCGTTCCTCGCGGCGGAGGCCCTCGGTCCGTCCAACGTGATCGGCGTTCGCATGCCGTATCGCTCGTCGAGTCCCGAAAGCTTGCACCACGCGCAATTGGTCATCGACGCGTTGGGCATCGAAAGTCGGACGGTGGACATAACCGAGGGCGTCGACGGTTTGGTTCATGGCATCGGGCGTGATGTGAGCCCCACTAGGCGCGGCAACATCATGGCGCGCTGTCGCATGATCACGATGTTCGATCTTTCGGCCGAACTCGACGCGCTGCCGCTGGGCACGGGGAACAAGACGGAACGCCTGTTCGGGTACTTCACATGGCACGCGGACGACTCGCCGCCGGTCAACCCCATCGGCGACCTGTTCAAGACTCAAGTATGGGTTCTGGCCAAGCACATCGGCGTGCCGGAGGAAATCGTGTCCAAGCCTGCCACCGCTGATCTGATCCGTGGACAAACCGACGAAGAAGATCTCGGGATTTCCTACCGCAAGGCCGACGCGATACTCCACTGGCTGTTACAGGGCTATCGCTCGTCCGATGTCGTCGCACGAGGCTTCGAGGAACGGGACGTGGAGCTGGTCCGCCACCGGCTCGAATCCACCCACTGGAAACGCCGCCTCCCCACCGTTGCCATGCTGAGCCACACCGCGATCGGCGAGTACTACCTCCGGCCGGTGGATTACTAGGGGAGTTGGGAGTAGTGAGTAGTGAGTAGGGAGTGGGGAGAGGAGAGTCGGAACATGGTCCTCCTGGCTTGTATTACCTTTTGCCCTGATATCGATCCCTGATAACGCTCGCTCCTCCCACTCCCCGCGTTCCTACTCCATACTCCCTAATCTCATGATCCCTCCCTCTCGCCCCATGTCCTACTCCCGTTCCGAGCTGACCCAGCTCGCGATGCCGCACATGCAGAATGTGCTGGGCGACCTGTTCGGCGGACAGATCATGGCGATGGTCGATCAGGCGGCTGCGGTGGCGGCCATCCGGCATGCGGGCGGTGCCGCGGTCACGGCCAGTATCGACCGGGTTGATTTTCGAGAGGCCATCCCCATCGGCGCGCTGGTGACCTGCATGGCGTCGGTCGATTACGTCGGTAACTCGTCGATGGACATCACCGTGGAGGTATATGCCGAGACCGTGAGCACCGGAGTCCGCCGGCACACGCACACCGCGCATGTTGTGTTTGTAGCAATCGACGAACAGCGGAAACCCCGACGCGTCCCGCGTCTCATTCCGGAGTCGGAAGAAGAGCAGGCTCGTTTTGAACGCGCCCGGCTGTACCGGGAGAAGCGAGGCCGCTCGACGTGAAAGGGACTCGGGCCGTTCTCGTCCTGAGCGGCGGCGGGGCCAAGACGGCGGCCCAGGTCGGGGCATGGCGGGCGATCACGGAGGCCGGGCTCGAGATCGTGGCCTGTGTCGCGACTTCGATGGGAGCAGTGATCGGAGCGGCGCTGACCGGCGGCCGGACGCCGGACCAACTCGTCGGCGATGTTCGACGGCTCCGACGTCGCGATATCGCCTCGCTCAATCCGGGTGCCCTCTTGCCTGGACTTCGCGCTCGGTCACTGTTACGCGAGGCGCCACTCCGCCGCACGATCGAGCGTCTCGTGCCGGTGCGGAGCTTCGATGGCTGCCGGATACCGCTGACCGTCGCAGCCACCGATCTCGACACTCGGGAACTGGTGTGGTTCGGCGCCCGCGGGCAGGACGTACCGCTCGTGGACGCACTCTACGCGACGGTGGCTCTCCCGCTTTATTACCCGCCAGCCGTGATTGGAGGGCGGCGCTACGCCGACGGCGGCCTCCGGGCCGTCCTGCCGCTCGAAGGCGTGAGCGGAGTCGACGCGGATCTCATCGTGGCAGTCGATGTTGGCCCCGGGTTCGATGAACAGGAATCGACGGCTCCGCGTGCGGTGCCGCGTTTGGTAGCGGCGTACAACGAGGCGACCGCGATCCTCATGGCCACCAACACTCAGCTCCAGATTGCGCTTTGGCATTCACAGAATGCGGCTGGACGAAGCCGTCCGAAGCTCGTGTACATTCGGCCCCAGGTTGAGCGCGGTGCGACCTTTCGAATCGATGCGGTGGAGTCCTACGCTGCGGAAGGTCATCGAGCCGCAGCCGAGGCGTTGCGGGACTTCCAATCTTCGCCGGGAGCTTGACCACGGAGATTCAGGAGCCAGATTCCTTCGGGGCGTGCCTGATCGAAGTTGATCTGGAGCCTCGGAGTCATAATTGCCATGAGCGAGCCGAAGATCTTCACCATCGCGGAAGCCGAGCACACCCTGCCGCTGGTGCGCCGGGTGGTTCGTGATCTCACGCAGGAGTACCCCCGCTGGCGGGCTGCGTTGGCGCAGTATGAAATTTTGTCTGGGAAAGCCCGAGCCGAAGATGGTGAGACGGAGGAGCTGGTCCAGGCTCGTGAGCGGGTCATGGAGCACGCCGCCCGCATCAACGCCTTTCTCGATGAACTCGAACAGGTAGGCTGCCTGTTCAAAGGATTCGAGAACGGCTTGGTGGATTTCTACGCCCTGCGTGAAGATCGACTGGTCTACCTATGCTGGAAGCTCGGCGAAGCTCATATTGCCTACTGGCACGAAGTCGATGCTGGCTTCGCCGGCCGGCAGCCGATCGACGCCATGCTCCTGGCCGAACCAACCCAGTAACCCACGCCCTCTCATGCGTCTCTTCATGCTCTTCGCCCATTGGGTTGGCCTCTCGCTCTGGATCGGCGGGGAGGTCGCCAACCTGATCGTTCTAGCGGCTGCCAAGCGGGAAGACCCGTCCATCTTCGGCGCTATGGCACGGATCCGCGTCGCCATTCTTCGGAAAGTGGTGGCGCCCGGGGCTTTGGTGACGCTCTTGACCGGACTGATTCTGACCATCCAGCGGTACTACGTCGAGCTGTGGCTCGTGGTCATGCAGGTCGCCGGGTTCGTTGGAGCGATCGTGGTGCTGCTCATCGCCCTGCCGATAGGGGTCAAGCTGTCGCGCATCGACCCCGTCGGCGAGAGCGTGCCCTACTTTGTCATGCTGCGCGGCCGCCTCACCGCGATCGGCGTGGTTTCGCTTGCCGTGGCCTTGCTCGGCCTTTGGGCCGGCGTGAAGTAGCGCGGCCGGTCTTACACACTGCCCGCACTGGGCAAATCCCGCACTTCGCCACCCGCGCCGTGCACACGAGCGCGCCGAGTTCCATGATGGCCTGATTGAAGGCCCAGGCCGACTTTCCCCGCTTCGGCATGAGCCGACCGGCCGTGTCCCAGAAGAGAGCCAGGTTCGGAGAGTTCTTGGCCCGCGGGTGGAACGCGCGTCGCAGCACCCGAGCGACGTTGGTGTCGACCACCGGGGTAGCCCGCTCGTAGGCGAACGAAGCGACCGCCCCCGCGGTATACCGGCCCACGCCGGGCAGGGCGCGCAGTTGGTCGGGGTCCTCCGGAATGATGCCGTCGTGGTGCTCGACGACGGTCCGGGCCAGCCGATGGAGGTTGGTGGCGCGCCGGTAGTAGCCGAGTCCCTCCCACGACTCCCGGACGGCTCGGGGGCGCGCCCGAGCGAGGGTGTGGATGGTGGGGTATGTGGCCAGGAAGGCCCGGTAGTACTCGTGAACGCGACCGACCTGGGTTTGCTGCAGCATGAACTCGGAGACCGCGATATGGTACGGATCGCGAGTCCGCCGCCAGGGCAAGTCCCGTCCGTGGCGTCGGAACCAACGGACGAGTCTCTGGCGGAATTCGGCGGCGTGGGAGAGGGCAGGAGGGGTAGACTTCGACGCCATGTTGCTCCAAGATACAGCCTGCCTGGCGGGCGGTCGAGCGCTATGACCCTCCTCCTTCAGGCGTTAGGCCGTTGGCACTTGCATCGCGAGATTAGATGACCTCACTGCTCCTCAGATTCCCTCACGCGATCGGCCGCAGCCTCCTCGGCACCTTCGATCACGTAGGACGGGTGAGCCTGCTCGTGGCGGAGTCGGTGCGGGCCCTGGGCCAGGTCCGCACCTGGCTGCCCCTGACAGTGCGCGAAGCGTACAATGTCGGCGCGGGGAGCCTGTTCATCGTCATCTTGGTGTCGGGCTTTGCCGGAGCGGTGACGGCACTCCAGGCCGGCTACCAGTTCACCGGCAACATTCCGTATTACGTCGTCGGCAGCTTGGTCGTGGAATCGGTGGTGCTCGAACTCGGGCCGGTGCTGACCGGGCTCATTCTCGCCGGTCGGATCGGCGCCCGGTATGCCGCCGAGCTGGGAACCATGCGGGTGACGGAGCAGATCGACGCGCTGGAGAGCCTGGGCCGGTCTCCCGCGTCCTACCTGGTCATTCCGCGCGTGTTGGCCGGACTGATCATGGTGCCGGTGCTGGTGGTGATCGCCGATTTGATCGGCGTCGCATCCGGATGGTGGTTTGCCCGCCAGGTGCTGCCACTGACCGATGCGGACTTCGCCTATGGGGCCCGCGCCTTCTGGCACACGTTCGACGCGTACTATTCATTGATCAAGGCATTCTTCTTTGCCGGGTCGATCACCATCATCCCGTGTTACATGGGCTTCACGACCCAGCAAGGTGCTGAAGGAGTCGGGAAGGCCACCACGGCGGCCGTCGTGGTGAGCTCGGTCATGATCCTCCTGCTCGACACACTCTTGGCCCAGGTCCTGTTGCACTAATGATCGAACTACTCGACGTCCACAAGCGCTTCGGCGAGCAGATCGTCCTGGACGGCGTGGACTTTAGCGTCCAGGAGGGCGAAACCGTCGCCCTTCTCGGCGAATCGGGCACCGGCAAGAGCGTGCTGCTCAAGCACATCAACGGGCTGCTGCATCCCGACGCCGGTAGCGTCGTCGTCGACGGAAAGAACGTTCCGTCCCTCAAACGGAAGGAACTCTCCACCCTGCGGTCAAAGATCGGCTACGTCTTCCAGAATGGTGCGCTGTTTGATTCGATGAACGTGTTTGAGAACATTCGGTTCGGTTTGTCGGACCTCACCCAGTACAACGACATGACCTATTCCCGCGCGCGGGTGCCGGAGTGCCTACGACTCGTCAACCTCGAACCGGACGTGGCGAAGAAGTTTCCTGCCGAGCTGTCAGGCGGCATGCGGAAGCGGGTCGGGATTGCGCGGGCCATCGCAGGCCAGCCCAAGTACTTGCTGTACGACGAGCCGACATCGGGACTCGACCCGTTGAATGCCGACATCATCGACAACCTGGTCACACATCTTGCTGATGCGCTCGGCGTTACCAGCGTCATGGTTACGCACGATGTCCGTGGCGCGTTTCGCGTCGCCGATCGCATCGCGCTCCTGACCAAGGGCAAGATTGCGCTCCAGGGTACGCAAAAAGAATTTCTGGAATCCGAGGACGAACGGGTCCAGGCATTCCTCGAGCGGGATTTCGAAGACACCTCCTACGCGGCCTGAGCCAGACTTATGGATCTTCATTACAAGCAGCAAACCGTCGTCGGTGCACTTGTCCTCGCGGCGATCGGGATATTTCTGGTTGGAACCATCTGGCTGAGCGGACGAAGCCTCACTGCGGGCCGCGTGATCTACGCCAACTTCACCAACATCGGCAACCTCAAGCGAGGCTCGCCGGTGCGGGTGTCGGGCGTGGAAGTCGGTAAGGTGGAAGACATCGAGTTCCGCGCGGTGGAGAACGTGCTGGTGCGGCTCAGCTACTCGGACCGGGTTCAGCCGATGAGCGATGCCACCGCACGCGTCGTTTCCATAGGGTTGGTCGGCGACGTCGCCCTGGAGCTCGATCCGGGTAAATCGGGCGTTGCGTTGGAGCGGGGCGCCGAGATCAAAGGAACGGTCGACGGCGGGATCGGCGCGTTGGGCGCCGACCTCGGCAGCCAGGCATCGACCGTGCTCAAAGACCTGCACGACCTCCTCAGCTCGGGGCTGTCGGACGACCTCCATCGGACGATGGTGGCCATGGAACGGGTGATGAACACCTTCGGCAACGCCAACCGCGGCCCCACGGCGGAGTTGACCGGGGCGATGTCGTCGCTCCGGCGTCTGGGCGATCGGCTGGATTCGACCTTGTCCAACCCCGGCTTCAAACAGGCCCTGACCAACCTCGATACGGTGACTGCCAACGTGGCTCAGATGACGGCGCAGTTGACCACTACCACCGCCCGGCTCGACAGCCTGCTCAACGGCATTAACAGCGGGGAGGGGACGCTCGGGAAGTTCGCCACCGACACCACGCTCTATAAGGGAATGGTGGACGTGTCCCAGTCGCTCAAGGCACTCCTCGACGGATTGAACAAGGAGCCGGGGAAACTCACGGTGCAGCTGCGGTTGTTCTAGCCGTCTCCCGCGCCCGCCGCCGACGTCCACCCGCTACCTATGTCGCTCACCCTCACTTTCTTGGGCACCGGGGCCGCCGTCCCAACGCTCGAACGCAACGTGAGCAGCCTCGCTATCTCACGGGAGGGTGAGATGCTCCTGTTCGACTGCGGCGAGGGCACGCAGCGGCAAATGATGCGCTACGGCGTCGGGTTTTCCTTTGACGAAATCTTCTTCACCCACTACCACTCGGATCATCTCCTCGGGGTGACCGGGCTCATCCGGACGCTGGGTCTTCAGGCGCGGACCGAACCCATGAAATTGTATGGGCCGAAGGGCGCCGCGAAAGTTTTGGGTGCGACGCTCGACGTGGGCATCGAGCGAACCAAGTTTCCGGTGGAGATCGTCGAGGTGGCTCCCGGCGACCGCCTCGCGCGCGGCGATTATGACATCGCGGTCTTTCCCACCGACCACCGGGCCGACACGGTCGGCTATGCTCTGGTGGAGCACGACCGGCTCGGCCGGTTCGAGCCGGAGCGAGCGAAAGAGCTTGGTATCCCCGAGGGCCCGGCCTGGGGGCGCCTCCACCGTGGGGAAACAGTCGAGCTTCCCGACGGGCGAACGGTTGGGCCCGAGGGACTCGTCGGCGAGCCCCGGCCGGGCCGCACGGTGGTGTACACCGGCGACACGCGGCCGCACGAGGCCGTCATCGATGCCGCGCGCCACGCCGATCTCCTGATTCACGAGGCGACGTTCGGGCACGACGAGATCGACCGTGCCATTGGCACGGGGCACTCGACCGCGCTGGAGGCGGCAGAAATAGCCCGCGCTGCCGAGGTCCGCCGGTTGGTGCTGACCCACATCTCGGCACGGTACAGCCGTGAGGCACCGGAGCTCTTGGCAGAAGCCCAAGCGGTGTTTTCCGAGACGGTCGTCGCCCGAGACGGACTCGTGATCGAGATTGGTTTTCCCGGCCAAGCCTAGAGGGAATCGACTCACGCGCGAGATCCCACGGTGACCCGTTCCCGTCCGTCGCCCACCGAACTGGCCCTGCTGGGCCTGTTGGCCATGGTGCTGGTCTGGTCGGGCATTCGTCCCCACGACCGGTTCACTTGGGTCTTGGAAGTCGCCCCGGTCCTCGTCGGTGTGCCCGTTCTCATTGCCATCTACGGACGATTCCGATTCACCGCGCTGGCATATGCTCTGATTACAACCCACGCCATCATCCTGATGGTGGGTGGGCACTTCACCTATGCCGAGGTGCCGCTGGGATTCTGGGCGCAGGATTGGTTTGGGTTCTCCAGAAATCACTACGACCGGATCGGCCACTTGGCCCAGGGTTTCATTCCGGCCATCGTGGTGCGGGAGATCCTCATCCTGCGCTCTCCCTTGCGTCGAAGCCGCTGGCTCCCATTCATAGTAGTTTCCATTTGTCTCGCGTTCAGCGCCTTCTATGAGCTGATCGAATGGTGGACCGCGCTGGCCACCGGGGAAGCCGCCGAGGCGTTCCTTGGCACGCAGGGGGATATCTGGGATACGCAATGGGACATGATGCTCGCGCTCATCGGGGCGATCATGGCGCTCGTCACATTGACTCGGCTTCACGACCGGCAGTTGGGCTACCGGTCCGGTCGGCCCACACCCGAGTACCGGCTGGCTGCCGATGACTGA
This sequence comes from Gemmatimonadales bacterium, assembly GCA_035464955.1. Classification (GTDB taxonomy): domain Bacteria; phylum Gemmatimonadota; class Gemmatimonadetes; order Gemmatimonadales; family GWC2-71-9; genus JABDII01. The sequence goes on along the minus strand of DATHRW010000191.1, from coordinate 4,627 downwards.
CTCCCGACTCCGGCGCATTGCCCCAAGCCTCCTCGTGGCCGTGATGCTCCTTGCCACGGCCTGCACCCTCGAGCGCCGCGAACCGCCGCCGTCTACTGGCTCTGAGGCCCGCGCCGCGGTGCTGGCCGAGCTGCGCAGCTACTATACCGACCTGAGCGCCCGTGACTGGCCGGCCTTCGCGTCCCACTTCTGGCCTGGCGCCACCATTACGACCGCCTGGCAGCCGCCGGGCGAGCCTTTTGTGCGAGTCGATGCGCAGACCATTCCGGAGTTCATCGAGCGAGCCCCCGAGGGACCCGATAGCCGGGCGGTCTTCTCGGAGGAGCTGGTGAGCGCCGACATCCGTGTGACTGGGGGCCTGGCGCAGGCATGGGTGCGGTACCGGGCCCGGTTTGGCGATCCGGGGGATATCGCCGAGTGGGAGGGTACCGATGCGTTCTCCCTTCTGGCGGTGGACGGCCAGTGGAAGATCGTCTCGTTGGCGTTTGCATCGGATCGATAGGCCCTCAAAAGGCTGGGGGAGTCAGCAATTAGAAGAATTCCTGTCGCCTTCAGAATTTCTTTCGCCTTGCGGCGGTATAGTCGCTAGTCCGAAGGCACAAAACGATGACCATGTCGGCTGGGCCTTCGCAGGCCTAGCCGACCTTGTACGTGGGAGTGACCATGACACCCGAAACCCTCGAAGCCCCGCCCGAGCAGGCGGAAGACCTCAATCCTTTTCACATCGCCATGGCACAGTTCGACTCGGCGCTCCGCTACCTGCCCGAGTTGGACCCCGGCATGGTGGAGTTCTTGAAGCGGCCCGACCGTTTGATCACGGTGGAGTTTCCGATCGAAACCCACAGCGGCGAGGTGCTTAACTTCGTGGGCTATCGGGCCATCCACAATCGGGTGCGCGGCCCGGGTAAGGGCGGGATCCGTTATCACCCGGGCGTCACGGCCGACGAGGTGCTCGCGTTGGCGTCGTGGATGACCTGGAAGTGCGCGGTGGTCGACGTGCCGTTCGGCGGCGCCAAGGGCGGTGTGGTCTGTAATCCCAAGAATCTTACCACGTCCGACCTGCGCAAGATCACCCGGCGGTTCATTGCCGAGTTGGGTGAGACCATCGGCCCCCATACCGACATTCCGGCCCCGGATGTGAACACCAACGCCGAGACCATGGCGTGGATCTACGATACCTACCAGATGATGCATCCCGGCGAGAACAACCTTCCCGTGGTCACCGGGAAGCCATTAGACATCGGAGGGTCACGTGGCCGAAACGAGGCCACCGCGCGGGGTGCGTTGTTCTGCACTCAGCGGGCTTTGGAGCGTGGCAAGGTACCGGGACGGGACAGCGTGGAGGGTGCCACCCTCGTGATCCAGGGGTTCGGTAACGCCGGTGCCATCGCGGCGCAGGAATTCACCGACGCGGGGGCGAAGGTGGTGGCGGTCAGCGACTCGAAGGGCGGGATCTACCGCGAAGCCGGCGTGGACCTCAAGGCAGCCCGGGAACACAAGCGCAAGACCGGCTCCGTCGTTGGCCTGGCCGGTACCCGCACCGTGAGCAATGCGGAGCTCTTGACGCTACCGTGTGACATCCTGATTCCGGCGGCACTCGAGAACGAGATTCGATCCGACAACGCCGGCGATGTCCAGGCTCGGTTAGTGGTTGAGGCAGCCAATGGCCCTACAACGCCCGGCGCCGACCGCATCCTGTTCCAACGTGGAATTCCGGTCCTGCCCGACATTCTGGCGAACGCCGGTGGGGTCACCGTCAGTTACTTCGAGTGGGTGCAGAATATCGAGAACGAGCAGTGGGATCTGGACACCGTGAACACCAAGCTTCGTCGGAAGATGAACGCGGCCACGGATGCGGTGATCGAGACGCAGCGGCAAACCAACGCCGCCCTCGGCCAGATTGAGGTCGAGCGGAAAGTGAGAAACCTGGGCGGGGGCTCCCTCGAGCCGGTGGGCCTCAGGACTTCGGCCTACATTCTTGCGGTTCGGCGTGTTGCCCGGGTGACCGCGGCGCGCGGCATCTGGCCGTAACCGAACAGCAGTGAGGAGTAAGGAGCAAGCTGCAGGGAGTAGGGAGTAGGAAGTAGGGAGTAGGGACTAGGCAGCGTGAGTTAACACCCCGTAGTCCTTCGCTACTTGTTCTAGAGTATTGAGCGCTCCGGGGCCCGGCTCGTCGCCGGGCCTCGCTGTTACGGCTCGAGCCCCGAGGGCAATCCGTTGGGGTAGGCGTCGCGAATGGCTTGTTCGATCCGCTCGATCCGACGGTCGGGGTTGGGGTGGGTGCTGAAGAATTCGGGCGGCCGTTGGCCGCCGCCGGCCCGGGCCAGGATCTCCATGAGCCCGATCATGGCGCGTGGATCGTAGCCCGATTCGGCCGTGAGGATCACCCCCAGCCGGTCTGACTCCAGCTCGTCGTCGCGGCCAAATTTCATGTTGACCAGCTGCCCGATGGCCGCGATGACCGCGGCACTCTGCTGGCTTGCCGGGTTCTCCGGGTCGTAGGTGGCGATGACGGCGGCGCCCGTGAGCCCCTGGGTGAGGGTGGCCTTGGCCAGGTGTTCCGCACTGTGCCGGGCGATCACGTGGCCGATCTCGTGGCCCAACACCCCGGCCAGCTGGCCTTCCGTTTCGAGCTGGCTCAAGAGGGCGGCGGTGATAAAGACCTGCCCGCCAGGAAGGGCGAACGCGTTCACGGTCTGGGGATCCGCGAGCAGGTGGAACTGGAACTGGTAGGGCGACTTGCTGGCCGCGGTCTGCGATACCAAGCGCTGGCCGACCTGCTCGACCAGGGCACGGGCCCGCTCGTCGGTGCTGAGCCCGCCGTACTGGGCGGCCATCTGGGGTGCGGCCTGGAGCCCCATGGCGATTTCCTGATCCGGGCTCATCTGCACGTACTGCACCTCGCCCGTGACCGGATTCTCCTGGCGCGAGCCGTAGTAGGAGAAGAGAGCGATCGCGGCAATGACCAGCGCGATCATGAGCCGGCCTTTACCCATCGGTCGGCGGCCAGTGCCCATTGGGTTTTGACGTCGGTACAGTGGCATGCACCCTCTGGGCTGATCTACAGGACAGAAGGTAAGGTCTGAGGAAAGTAGTCGGTAGGATGTGGGAAGTAGGCGACACGCCTGCCTCCTACCACCCTACTTGCTACTCGCTACTCCCTTATACATCATCTTCACAAACAACTCCGGCGGAATGAACGCCTTGCCCCACTTCTCGTCGTATTCCTTCGATACATTGGCGGCCACGACCTGCTCGAGCGTCTTGCCTTGGGCGATGGCTTGTCGGATCCGATCGCGGACGGTGACTAACATGTCACGGTACGCCACCAGCTCTTGTTTGTTGGACAGCGGCCCGTGCCCCGGAATGATCTTGGTGTCGTCGTTGATCAGCGCGAGCATTTGATTCGCGGCCGCGATGGTTCCGTCGACGGAGCCACCGCTCGAGAGGTCGATCAGGGGATAGAGGCCGTTAAAGTAGGTGTCGCCCGCGTGGATCACGTTTGCCGAGCGGAAGTGGACGATCGCGTCGCCGTCGGTGTGTGCCGGCGGAACGTGGAACGCTTTGATCTCGTCCCCGTTCAAATGAAATGTGACCGCGTCGCTGAAGGTGACCACCGGCAGCGCACTCTCCGGCAAGGCTGGGGCCGACATGTTCAGGGCCTCGATGAACTGGTCGACACTCAGGCGGGTCCGCACGTTCTCGTGCGCCACGATGAGGGCACCGGCCGAGCCCAACTTCTCGTTACCGCCGGTGTGGTCGGGGTGCCAATGGGTGTTGAGGACGAAACGGACAGGGCCGTCCCCGATGGTCCGGAGCGCCGCGCGGATCTGCTCGGTCACCGGAGCAACCTGGTCATCGATCAGGAAGATGCCGTCCTTCCCGCTCGAGACCCCGATGTTGCCGCCCGGGCCCATGAGCATCGCGACGCCAGGGGCCACCGGCACCGCCGTGACCGGGGGCTGTTCCTGCGCCTGGAGCTGAGCCGCCGCCAAGGCTAGCGGGATGAGCATGAACGTGCGCTTCGAGAGAGACATGGGGGACTCCTGGAGCCGATATCCGAAAAGAAAGGTCGTGTCGGAGGTCCGGAAAATTACTGGAGAGGCGGGAAGGCGGGAAGACGGAAGGCTGAAGGTAGGATGCTGGAGGGTAGGCTCCTACCACCCACTCACTATGTCCTATCCCCTCCCCTCGTTTGACTCAACCCCGCGAAATCACTAGCTTTAGCGTCCCGAAAACGGGGCTGTAGCTCAGTTGGGAGAGCGCTGCAATCGCACTGCAGAGGTCAGGGGTTCGACTCCCCTCAGCTCCATTCCTCCTCCCTCCACTCCCCACCGGGGAGTGGGGTGGTAGGAATGTGGGGAGGTAGGAAATGAAGCGTTTGTACTGCCCCTTGGTGTAACTGGCAACACGCCTGACTCTGGATCAGGAGAGTCCTGGTTCGAGCCCAGGAGGGGCAACTGAAAGCCCTGCAACGATTTCGTTGTGGGGCTTTCGTCTCTTTTTCACGCCCCTGTTGTGAGTTGTGTTGTGAGTTTCTCTCTCCTGACCCCACGTCATGCACTCACCGCTTGCCGGCCAACCGCATCGTCGGGTTCAGCACCACCGTTTTGATGGTCTCCTCGTC
>DATHRW010000190.1:0-7534 GCA_035464955.1 Gemmatimonadales bacterium | reverse complement strand
ACCCGGATGCCAGGCCGGTCCAGATAGTCACAAATGAAATCGGCGATCGGCAGGTTGCTGTTCCGGCTCGTGGAATCGAATCCCACCAGTCGGGCCAGCAGCTGCTCGTCGGTCAGGAGAGCGGTCACGGGGTGAAGTCTGCCGGTGAACACGCGGTGCGACAAGGGGGACGGCCGTGTTATACTTGCCGCCATGTCCACGACGTCGCCAGGCACGGTCTCGCTGGGACTGGTCCAAATGCGCTGCTCGCCCGATCCCGAGGTCAATCTCGTGGCGGGCATCGAGCGGATACGCCTCGCGGCCGAACGGGGCGGGCAGGTCATCTGCCTCCAGGAGCTCTTCAAGTCCCAGTATTTCTGCCAGACGGCGGATCATCGGTACTTTGCGCTGGCGGAGCCGATTCCGGGCCCCTCGACCGAGGCGCTCACGCCCCTCGCCCGAGAACTCGGCATCGTCATTGTGGCGTCGCTGTTCGAGAAGCGCGCCGAGGGCGTCTACCACAATACCGCTGTGGTGATCGACGCCGACGGTCGGCTCGTCGGCAAGTACCGGAAGATGCACATTCCCGACGACCCGAGGTACTACGAGAAGTTCTATTTCGCGCCGGGCGACCTCGGCTTTCGGAGCTGGGACACGCGCTTCGGCCGGATCGGCGTCTTGGTGTGCTGGGACCAGTGGTATCCCGAGGCGGCCCGACTCACGGCGCTCAGCGGGGCGCAGATCCTGTTCTATCCCACGGCAATTGGCTGGCTCCCCGAGGAAAAGGCGGCCGTCGGCGCCGCGCAGCAGTCGGCCTGGGAGACCATGCAACGAGCCCACGCGATCGCCAACGGCGTGTACGTCGCGGCGGTCAACCGCGTTGGTCACGAGGGCAGCAGTGAGGGTGGAATCGAGTTCTGGGGCGGGAGTTTCGTCAGCGATCCCTACGGCAGCGTGCTCCAGCGTGCCGGGCACGAGGACGAGGTCATGATCGTTCCTTGTGCACTCAGCGCGGTCGAGACAGCGCGGACCCACTGGCCATTCCTCAGGGATCGCCGAATCGACGCTTACCAGGGCCTCACCGAGCGGTATTTGGATTGACCCTACCGGTCCAACTCGGCTACCGCATGCCGGCGGAATGGGCGCCGCACCGAGGCACTTGGCTGAGCTGGCCGCACCGGGAGTCCTCCTGGCCGGGGAATTTCGACACGATTCCGCACATCTTTGCCGCCATGGTTCGGGCCTTGGCACCGGGCGAGGAGGTGCACATCAATGTCACCGGTCCAGAGATGGAATCCGACGCGCGCCGCCTGCTCGACGATCTCGAAGTCCCGGCCCACCGCGTCCACTTCTATCATCATCCGACCAACGACGCCTGGTGCCGGGATCATGGACCGGTGTTCATCCAGCGGACGGAGGGCGACCATGTCGACGAAGCCATCGTCGATTGGGGGTACAACTCTTGGGGGAACAAGTACCCTCCGTTCGATCTCGATGACGCGATCCCCACTCGGATCGGACAGACCCTAGGCCTTCGCGTTTTCCATCCGGGTATCGTGCTGGAGGGTGGCTCCATCGACGTGAACGGCGCCGGGAGCCTGCTCACCACCGAGGCGTGCCTGCTGAACCCGAACCGCAATCCCGACCTGTCTCGCGCAGAGATCGAGCAGTATCTGCGAGACTATCTCGGCGTGACCCAGATTCTCTGGCTGGGCGACGGGATCGTCGGTGACGATACCGATGGGCACGTGGACGACATCGCACGATTCGTCGGCCCCGACACCATCGTCGCGGCAGTCGAGGAGGATCCGGAGGACGAGAACTTCGAGCCCCTCCAGGACAACCTCCGCCGTATGCGGGCCATGACGAATCAGGACGGACAACCGTTCCGGATTGTTCCTTTACCGATGCCGCCGCCACTCTTCTACCAGGGAGAGCGATTGCCTGCCAGCTACGCCAATTTCTACATCGGCAATGACGTGGTGTTGGTGCCGGGATACGATGCGGCCCGCGATGCCGCGGCCGGTGCCGTGCTCCAGTCAGTCTTTCCGCGACGGCGCGTCACGTTCATTGACAGCCGAAGCCTCGTCTGGGGACTCGGCAGCTTTCATTGCGTGACCCAGCAGTGGCCCGCGCGCTAGGTCGGGGCCGTCGCGACTGCCTCCCGCAACACTTCGAGCAGCACCGCCATATCGCTAGCATCGTTGTAGACGTGGGGAGCAATCCGGACGGCATCGCCTCGCACCGACACGGATAGTGCCCGTAAGGCCAGCAGGGTTTGAAGATCCGTGCGGCCTACCCCAGCCGGCATTCGCAGGCCGAACAGGTGCGGCGCCTGCCAGTCATCATCTTCCACTCCATATCCCAACCGGCGAACCTCCTCCTTGAAGTCTGCGCTCAGCGCGCGGCAGTACTGCTCGATCTCGCCCACGCCCCACGCCGCAATCTGTGCCAGCGCCGCCAAGAGCATGGGCACGAGAATGAAATTGCTCCCCTCGCCCACGTCGTAGCGAATCGCGCCGGGGCGGTACTTGTCGCGGTACCGCACCAACCCACCGAAGTCGTCACTCTCCGGGCGCGACATCCAGGTCTCTTCCACTGGCATTCCCCGGTCATAGCGCTCGCCGAGGTACGCCAAGCCGATCGAGTACGGGCCCAAGAGCCACTTGTAGCCGGCGCACACGAGCGCATCGGGACGCACGCGCTCGATGTCGAACGGCATCGCTCCGATCGACTGCGTGCCGTCGAGCACCAGGGCGGCGCCAACGTCCCGGGCCCGGGCGGCAATCTGCTCGACACCGAAGCGGGTCCCATCGGTCCAATGCACCGGCGCGAGCGCCACCAGTCGGGTGGAGCGGTTGATGGATTCCAGAAGACGGGTGGTCCAAGCCTCGCCCCGGACCGTCCCGTCCGGGGGCTCGACCGTGCGCAACTTGGCCCCGGTCGTCGCTGACAACCGGCGCCAGGCATACACGTTCGACGGGAATTGCTGATGGGCGATGACGATGTTCTGCCGCGGGCCGATCCGCGTGTTCTTCGCCACGGTCGCCATGCCGTAGGAGACCGACGGGATGACGGCGATCCGGCGCGGATCCCCCGCATTGATGAGGCGGGCGAAGAGCTCGCGCACACGCTGCACGTCCTCAAAGAACGCCGCGGGGGTGATCGCCGACGGGTCGCGCTTGCGGCGAATCCCCGCAACGCCGGCCTCCTCCACTGCCTTGAGCAATGGGGACATATAGGCACAATTGAGGTAATGGAGATTTGGCGGCAGTGAGAACAAGTGCCTCTGACACGTCAGCATACGTGCACCTTCGCGAGTGGGTGACCGCACACACAGCACGTTCCGTCCGTGCGCCGGACCGCGAGCCAGACGACCTGCGCTACGCTTTCCATCCCACCTGGCCGTCCACCACGGTCATCCGACACGTGTCCGGCCGAAAGTGGTAGAGCCAGTGGGTCACATCGGGAGCATCGATCACGGCAAAGTCGGCCGCCTTCCCGACTTCGAGCGAACCGAGATGCTGGTCCTGACCGACCGCCCGGGCCGCATGGAGCGTCCCGCCCTTCAGCGCTTCAGTGGGCGTCAGGCCCGATAGGGTGCACCCAAGCAGCAGCGCAAGGTGCATGTCATAGCTCGGGGCCGATCCGGGATTGAAATCGGTCGCTACCGCCACCGGAACCCCCGCCGCCACGAATCGTCGAGCGGCCATGGGCTGCTGGCCCAAGTACAAAGTGGCCAGAGGGAGCGCAACGGCGACCGTGCCGGAGCGCGCCATGTCTGTTATCCCTTCGGGCGAGGCGTACTCGAGATGGTCGGCGCTCACGGCCTGGACTTCCGCCGCGAGCTCCGCGCCGCCGCCCGACTCGAGCTGATCGGCGTGGAGCTTCGGCTGGAGCCCCGCCGCTTTCGCCGCGCGGAAGATCCGCCGCGCTTCGTCCGCGGTAAAGGCCGTATCCTCCACGAACACGTCACAGAAATCGGCCAGATGCTCCTCGGCAACCGCTGGGATCATCTCCTCGATGATGAGGTCGACATACCGCGCCCGGTCGGCTTGCCACTCCTTCGGAATGACGTGAGCTCCCAGGAAGGTCGACACGATGCGAACGGGGTGCAGGTCGCGCACTCGGCGATACACCCGGAGCAGCTTGAGCTCGTTCTTCGTATCGAGCCCGTAGCCGCTCTTGCACTCGACGGTGGTGACGCCAAGCCGGACGATTGCATCGAGAAAGGTCAGGCAGCGTTGGCTGAGCTCGTCCTCGGAGAGTGCCCGGGTGGCCGTCACCGTCGAGGCGATGCCGCCGCCGCGACGTGCGATGTCCTGGTACGTTGCGCCCAGCAGCCGCTGCTCGAACTCCCCGGCGCGCCAGCCGCCGAAGGCCAGGTGCGTGTGGCAATCGATCAGGCCGGGAATGACGAGGCACCCACCGGCGTCCCATGTCTCTCCGGCCGCGAGGGTTGGCGGGACATCGGCCTCGGCACCCACCCAGGTGATGCGGCCGGCTTCCCACCCGAGGGCTGCGTCGCGGATGGGATGGATTTCCCCCTGCCCGCCGGGAGCACGGCAGGTGGCGACCAGTCCGATATTCCTGAGCAGCGGCATGGGGTGTCAGTCTTGCATGGGTAGGTCGACGCCCCGCTCACGTGCCACGCGTATCGCATCGTCGTAGCCCGCGTCGGCGTGGCGCATAACCCCGGTGCCGGGATCCGCCGTGAGCACCCGCTCGAGCCGGCGGTCGGCCGACGCCGTCCCATCGGCGACGCAGACCATGCCGGCGTGGATCGAGTATCCGATGCCGACCCCGCCGCCGTGATGGATCGAGACCCAACTCGCCCCGCAGGCCGTGTTCAACATGGCGTTCAATAGCGGCCAATCCGCGATCGCGTCGGAGCCGTCCGCCATGTTTTCGGTCTCGCGGTTGGGAGATGCCACGGAGCCGGCATCGAGATGGTCGCGGCCAATCACGAGCGGCGCCTCGACCTTCCCCTTGTTCACCAGCCAATTGAACTTGAGCCCCATCTCGGCCCGTTCGCCGTATTCGAGCCAACAAATGCGGGCGGGAAGGCCCTGGAACTGCACCCGCTCGCGCGCCTGACGAATCCACCTGGCCAACGAGGCCTTTTCGGGAAAGGTCTCGAGCACCGCGTCGTCGGTAGCCGCGATGTCCTTCGGGTTCCCCGAGAGGGCAGCCCACCGGAACGGGCCGGCGCCCCGACAAAAGAGCGGCCGAATGAATTCAGGAACGAAGCCGGGGATCTGGAATGCCTGACGCAACCCGCGATGATCGGACACTTGCCCCCGGAGGTTGTTGCCGTAGTCGAACGTCACGGCACCTTGACCCATGAGGTCGAGCATCGCCTTGACGTGCGTCGCCATTGAATCGAGCACCCGAGCGTCATAGCCCGCAGGATCACGCTCGCGTTCCACGGCTGCTTGCTCCACCGTCATCCCCACTGGGATATAGCCGACCCGGATGTCATGGGCCGACGTCTGATCGGTCAGCATGTCGGGTACCACCCCGCGTCGGACCAACTCGGGAAGCACGTCTGCGATGTTACCCAGCAAGCCAATCGAGAGCGCTTCCTTCCGTTGTTTTGCCGACTCGACCAATGCCAGCGCCTCACCGAGATCGGTGCTCATTCGGTCGCAGTAGCCGGTCTCCACCCGTCGCTGGATGCGAAGCGGATCGACCTCGACGCCGAGAAACGCCGCCCCATTCATCGTGGCGGCGAGCGGCTGAGCTCCTCCCATGCCGCCGAGGCCGGCGGTCACTACCAACCGCCCGGCCAGGGTGCCTCCGAAATGCTTTCGCGCGGCCTCGGCGAAGGTCTCGTAGGTTCCTTGGAGGATGCCCTGGGTACCGATGTAGATCCACGAACCCGCGGTCATCTGGCCGTACATGGTGAGGCCGAGGGCGTCCAGCCGCCGGAACTCATCCCACGTGGCCCAGCGAGGAACCAGGTGCGCATTCGCGATCAGGACACGCGGGGCCTCCTCATGGGTGCGAAACACCCCGACGGGCTTCCCGCTCTGTACCAGCAGGGTTTCATCGTTCTTCAACCGGCGCAGGGTCTCAACGATCGAGGCGTAGCATTCCCAGTTGCGCGCGGCCTTCCCCCCGCCCCCGTAGACGATGAGCTCGGCGGGATTCTCCGCCACGTCCGGGTCGAGGTTGTTCATGAGCATCCGGAGTGCTGCCTCCTGGTGCCATCCCTTGCATGACAGGGAGGTACCGGTCGGGGCCCGAATGACGTCTGGTGGGTTCTGTGTGGCTGGCATGGTTGAATCGACACCCGTTCAAGAGGGTGGAGGGTGTGCGCACCCACCGGGGGGCGCGGCCCATATCTCTGGAGGCTACAATAGGAAGTGCCTCGGCGCGACCCCGACCCGACGATGGGGGTGCGCGGCCCTGGTTCGGCCCATGGGCGAGGTACCCTTCCAACCCTTCGCCTCCTCCTGCTATCCAATGGGATGCATGCGGAGACCAGGCCCTGGAGTCGCAACGCTGACCGGACACCGGCGGATCGCCACAGCGGGATCGGACATCGCGGACGTCGCCCTGGCCGCGAGCGGAGATGCGCACGCGTTCGAGCGCCTCTACCGCAGCCATGTGGCTCGAATCCACAGCCTGGCATGCCGCATGTTGAACCAGGAACTCGCTGACGAGGTCACGCAGGACATTTTCGTCCGGGCCTGGGAAAAGCTCAAGACCTTTCGCGGAGAGGCGCAGTTCGGGACATGGCTCTATCGCTTGGGAATCAACGTGATTCTTGCCCAGCGCGCGACTCTCGGGAAGCAGCGGGACCGTTACGTGGAAGGCGATGCGACCCTGGCACGCCTGCCGAGCCGACCCGAGGCGCCGGGGGCCATGGTGGATTTCGAGGACGCCCTCAGCCGGCTTCCGGACGGGGCCCGCCAGGTGTTCGTGCTCCACGACGTCGAAGGCTATCGGCACGAGGAAATCGCCGGCATGCTCGGCGTCGCGGAAGGGACCAGCAAATCGCAGCTGCACCGGGCGCGCATGGCATTACGTGGGTATCTGGATCGATGACTGGAGGCCGATGATGGATCAGTGGACGGAGCGCCTGTCCGAATACATCGACGGCACGCTGGAGGCGGAGGAACGCGGCCAGGTGGAAGCCCATATGTCCGGGTGCGAGGCCTGCACGGCAATCGCGAGTGAATTGCGAGCGATTGCCGCGCGCGCGAGCACGCTGGCGGACCGTTCGCCGGCGCGAGACCTGTGGCCCGGGATTGCCGCGCGGATCGCAGTGACCGGCGAATCGGACATCCTCGATCTCTCGCACGCTCGGACTCGGCGGCGGTTTGCCTTCACGGTCCCGCAACTCGCTGCGGCGGCGATCGGTTTGATCCTCTTCTCTGCTGGCGGTGCATGGCTCATGCAGCCCAGCCCAGTGCCGCCACCCGTGGCCGCGGCTTCAGTCCCATCGCCCGTCGTGCAAGCGGTGACGGGCTCAGCGTCGTACCAGCACTACGACCGGGCCGTGGCTGAGCTTTCGCTGGTGCTCGAGGCCGGGAGGGCACGGCTCAAC
>DATHRW010000189.1:0-2687 GCA_035464955.1 Gemmatimonadales bacterium | reverse complement strand
TGGGTGAGCGTCCAGTGGTCGCGCTCACGATGTGATGCACCTGGCGATCGCGGTCGAAGTAGATCTCGTAGCTGCCCGAGGTGGCCACGGCTCCATTGGTCAGGTGGATCGCGTCGGGGTAGCTCCCGTCCTTGGTGGGATTCTGGACGGCCACCGTCCACGGACGTCGCCCTTCTGTGGTACCGGAAGTCCGGATGTCGCCGCCCGCATCGATCAGGTAGTTATCCAGCTTGTACCGCCGGAGCACACTGGCGATGGCATCGACGATGTAGCCCTTGGCGATGCCGTCCAGCGTGATGGCCATCCCGGGCCGGTCGAAGCCGACCCTGGTGTTGGTTACGTGAATGTGCGCCGCGCCGACCAGATCGAGTGCCTCCCGGAGCTCCGCCGGCGGCGGCTCCCCGGGCACCAAGGCCGTCATCCGCTCTTTGAACAGATCGACGACCGGTGCCACCGAGATATCGAACGCGCCCTGACTCAGCTGGTGGATCGCGTGCGACCGGGAGAGCACGTGGAGAAACTCGGGTGGTGCCCCCTCGATCCGCCCGACCTCGTTGAGATACGTGATGGCCGAGGCCGAGTCGTACCGGCTGAAAATCCCTATCAACCGATCCATCTCGTCGAATGCCCGTCCGATGGCCTCTTCGGCCTTCTGTTCAGAGGAGGCGAGCACCGATACGGACGCTACGGTCCCCATGGCAGCCCGGCTCTGAGTGACCTTGTAGCTTCGGCGATTCAGGCGGACGGCGGTGGTGGTGACCGGTGAGGCGTCCACGCGCTCGAACCCCAGCCGCTGGAGGGCGGCGAGCTTGCCTCGGATATGCGCGGTCTCGTGCATGAATGCTCGAGTTTGCGACTGAGTGATGGGATGTTGCGAATATACGACTAAACGGCGTGACGGCTAGCGGTATTGTCCTCTTAGTGAACTCCGGACGCGCTCGAGCAGTGCCTTGGTCGCCCGGATGCCGTCCGGTTCGCTCAACGCCTGTCCTTCGTACTCGATGCCGATGTGGCCACGGTATCCAGCGTCCAGAACGACCCGGAGCATTCGGGTGTAGTCCGTCTCGACCACGTTGCCGGACGGGTCGAAGTCATAGGACTTGGCGCTCACCGCCTTGGCAAACGGCATGAGCTCGGCCACCCCCAGGTAGCGATCGTACCACTCGTTCTCGGCCAACTTGAAGTTGCCGAAGTCAGGGAGCGTGCCACAGCGGGGGTGGTCCACCGCCCGGATCACGCTTGCGAGCCAGCTGCCGTTCGACGAGAGACCGCCGTGATTCTCCACCAGCACGTTGATCTCCCGTTCGGCCGCGAACTCGGTGAGCCGGCGGAGGCCGTCGGCGGCCAGCCGGCGCTGTTCGTCAGGCGGGCCCGCCGACTGGGCGTTGACCCGGATCGAGTGGCACCCGAGGAATCGAGCGGCGTCCACCCAGCGATAGTGGTTCTCGACCGCCCTGGTACGGGCCGCGTCATTCGGGTCGCCGATCGCACCCTCGCCGTCACACATGATGAGGAGGTTGTTGACCCCATGGTCCCGAGCCCGATCCTTGAGCTCCTGCAGGTACGCCCGGTCCTCCGCCCTGTCCTTGAAGAAGGAATTGACGTATTCCACGGCCTCGATCCCGTGGTCGCGGCGCGCGGTGGCCGGGAAGTCGAGATTGTCGAGCTGTCCGGCATAGAGTGCCCGATGGAGCGACCACTCGGCGAGCGAAATACCGAACAGCGGTTCGTCACCTGTGCGGGTACATGACAGCATCGTCAATGGCTCGAGCAAGCCCAGAGCGGGCAGAACGCCGCCTGAGACTTCCAGGAATCGTCGGCGTGACAACGGATGGGACACCGAGGCCTCCTCACTCCCCACTCCCTACTCCCTACTCCCTACTCCCTACTCCCTCTCCGTAGTACGCCTTCTCACGCCGCACTGCAAGGGGGGCCTCGAAGCACGAGGGTCCGTTCAGACACCTGAACGGACCCTCGTGCCGCGTCGGAATACGGAGCGCGCGCTCGCCGATTACTTGACCACGGTCAACCCGAACGGCATGGCGAATCGCCCTACCTCCGTCACCACCGGCCGTCCCTTAGTCGGCAACTTGCAGAGAATCGCCTCCGCCATGGGAGTCAGCGTCCACGTGACCCCGTCCAGCGCATGGGCGACCGTCACCCGATTCCCGTAGACGTCATCGCCGTGGCAGTCCATGCCGAACCTGAGGGCCCAGTTGTACCCCTTGCCAGTCGCGTCGCGGCGGACCCAGGTAAACTGCGCCCGGGTGGTCATGGTGCTTCCCGGATCCATCACCAGGAAGCCGCCCTCGACATCTGGTTGGGCCGTGCTGAAGTAGCCATCGTCGCAGACGTCGGCCGGCAACCCGGGCTGGTCGGGGAAGTCGAAGCAGAACTTGCGGTCGCTGGTTTGGACGCGCGCGTCCACGAAGAGGTTCCCGATCACCAGGACCATAGCGTCGGTGTACGCGGCGGGGACTGCGCCATCGCTCAGGACTCCGTCACCCGGTGCATCGCGCAAGGTGGCGCTCACCGGCGTGTCGCTCGGAGCGCCCTTTTCCTTGACAGCGAACAGCTCGGACCCGATGCCCTTCTTGCCCCGCAGGGTCATCACTTCAATGTCGTAGAGGGCCACATCGGCATCCAACGCGATCGTGACCTCCGCGTCGAGATTCTTGTCGTCGACG
>DATHRW010000188.1:0-15176 GCA_035464955.1 Gemmatimonadales bacterium | reverse complement strand
TGCGGCGGGGACGGGAAGTGCGGCGGGCGAGTGTCGATGTCTCAGAGTCCGGAAACTTCGAACGCGGATCGTACGAGGGGAACGCCGCCGAGCTGGAGCTGACCCGGAACGAGAGCCCGTATTTCGATCCCGGTCGCCGGCGCGACGCGGAGCAAGACCTCGAGGAGCGGGTGGTCCGGAAGCTTTCCGCCCAGTTGGCCGAACAGGTATATCGGGACGTGCTCCGCTTCGTTCCCTAGCCGCCCGCGGGCGGCACGTCCGCCGTTTCCCGCTGGCGCGTCGCGGGATGGCGACCTAGATTGAGCGCTTCCTCTTCCTTGCGAGCCGCAATGCGACGCGTGTTCTTCCTGGCCCTTCTGGCAATTGTGGCCGGCATGCTCTCGACGCCGCTGCCTGCCCAGACCCTCGAGGCCGGTAGCTGGTTCGGCTCCATGCAGCCGCCGGAAACCCCAGAGCCTTTCAGAATAGACTACGAAGTCTCCTACGACGGCGATGTCATGCGTATCGTCGCGCTGGGCGGCGACAACTCCCTCGTTCTCAATGAGGCCCGTTTCGAAAACGGCAATCTCGTCTACTGGTTTCAACCGGGTCCCCGTGTGGATTGCGTCCTCGAGCCGGACGGGAAGGACACCTATGCGGGCGATTGCTCCGACACGGACGGCGGCACCGGCCAAATGATGATCACGCGCGACGAAAGCCGAGTTGCCGGCTTGAAGTCTGTCGAGGAGATGGAGGGTGGGGGAGGCGGTGCGAACCACTGATCGCGAGACCTCCGACTGATGTGCGCCACGGCGGCGGGAGAGCGGTCCCCGCCGCCTTTGCCTTCCACCCGAGGGGAGCGGCTGGCGCGCTCTCGGCTCGACACCCAGTGGTGCTTCAGACCACGCGATACCGAATGACCTGTGACCACTGACACGACCCCTCTCTCCACTCCCCCGCGTATTCAGTTTGTGAGCGGCGGGCCCAGCTCCTACGGAATCCCGCAGGATTTGATCGCACGCGCATCATATCGGTTGGGCGTGGCGGCGCTCATCTACTCGCTGGTCTATTTTCTGGCCTACGGCTTGGCCCGGATGACCCAGAACATGCCCGGCATGGGCCTGCCCAATGACCTCCTCGCCGGCACGTTCATTGTTCTTGGGCTCCTCATGTTTCTGGTCGTACGGAGCGGGCGGATCGACAACAGCATCCTGCTCGACCTCGGCCTGATCTTCCAGGTCCTAGGGGCGGCAGGCATTGAAGTCAGCGTGCTGTTCGTGCCGGACATGGACTTCAGCTACGTTGGCCTCTCGTGGACCTGCGTCTGGATTGTGGTCTTCCCGCTGCTCGTGCCCGCCACCATGGGGAAGGCGTTTCTCGCCGCGGTTGCGTCGGCCTCGATGCTGCCGCTTGCACTCCTGCTCCGGTCGGCCCGTGGGCTCGCGTTCCCGGGCCCGGAACACCTGGTGCAGATGGTGGCGCCGGGATTCATCTGTGTCGGGATCGCGATGGTCGGGCTCCGGGTCATCACCAATCTCGGCAAGGACGTGAGCAGGGCGCGCAGCCTGGGCAGCTATCACTTGGTGGAACGCCTGGGGCAGGGCGGGATGGGAGAGGTGTGGCGCGCCGACCACCGGCTCCTCGCGCGGACGGCGGCGGTCAAGTTCATCAAACCCGAGGCGTTCGGCGCGCAAGATGCCGCCGGCAAGGAACAACTGCTCCGCCGATTCGAGCGCGAGGCCCGGGCGACGGCCCAGCTGACCTCCCCCAGCACGATCGCCCTCCATGACTTCGGGGTGAGCGACGGGGGTGTCTTCTATTACGTGATGGAACTCCTCCGGGGTCTCGACCTGCAAACGCTGGTCCACCGGTTTGGCCCTGTCCCCGCGGCGCGCGCCGTCCATTTCCTCGTTCAGATTTGCGATTCCCTGGCGGAGGCCCACGGGACCGGTCTGGTGCACCGTGATATCAAGCCGGCCAATATCTTTGCCTGCCGCCTCGGTGTGGAGTACGACCGAATCAAGGTGCTGGACTTCGGCCTCGTCAAATCGCGCGAATCATCGGGCCTCACCACCCAGGCCTCGCCTGCCGGCACACCGGCCTTCATGGCGCCGGAAATGGTCATGGGCGAGCCAAGCGTCGACGGCCGGGCCGATCTCTACGCGGTCGGGTGTTTGGCATATTGGCTGTTGAGCGGCGAGCTGGTCTTTTCGCGCTCGAATGCGGTGCAGCTCGCCTTCGACCACGTGCACACCGTCCCTCGACTGCTCTCGGAGCGCACCGAGCTCACGGTACCCGAGGGGCTGGAAGCCGCCATCATGGCCTGCCTGGAAAAGGACCCCGCGAACCGGCCCCAAACCGCGGGTCAGTTACGGGATCTACTCGAACGCGGGGCTGGTGAGTTGCGATGGAGCCGGGCGGACGCGCGGCAATGGTGGACCACCCATCTGCCGGAGTTGGCTGGCTGAGTTCCTGCGCCTACGAGGCGAGCGTCTCCTCCATCTCCCTCAGGGCGCGACGCAAGATGTCGACGACGTGCTCCGGTCGGTGCTTCCAGCGGGCATCCTTGCTTTGGGGACCCCGCCGACCTGGCCTGATCATGCCACCCGAGCCGCTGGGTTGCGCCTTGATCCCTCGTCTTCGGCTTCCATGAGTTGTCACGTTTCGTTCCACCTGGAACGAAATGATAACCGGCAACGGCATTACCATTCGCGGCTGTCGGCCACGGCCTGGTGAGCTTGGCGTCTCGTTAACAGTGCAGGGACAACACGTTGGGGTCCACCCTTCGGCCCGTTCTCCGCTTCCAAGTCCCGGGATCCCGACGGGCTCCTTGCGGCGTGAACATTGCCTCGACCTGGGCTTCACATTGGTCGCGGGCACGTGTGCGGTTTGGGCTGGAGATACGTCTGCCATACTGTTAACCGGAGTCGGTGAGCCAGGATTGCTGGAGCCCCCAGGCCTCCAACTCTTTGCCGGTCAAACGGCTACCGAGCCCCGACTCCCCGGGTGATCACATGTTTCGTCTTCTTGGTATGTCGCTGGTGGGCATGACACTCGCTGGATGTGGCGGTGGTGGGGCTGCGGCCCCGACCCAGCCGGTGGGCGTCCTCACCTCTCTTGAGGTGTCCCCGGCTTCTGTCCTGCTGGTGGAGGGTGGGACGGTGCAACTCACTGTCACGCCGATGGATCAGGCGGGCAAGGTGCTCCAGGAGCTCCCGGCGGCGTCGTTCAGTTCGAGCGACTCGGCAGTGGCGTCGGTGGCCCCGAACGGCCTCGTCTCGGCCTTACAGGCCGGCGTGGCATCCATTCAAGTGAGTCTGAGTGCGGATGGAGTGACCAAGAGTACTACCGTGTCGGTCACCGTCACCCGTGGCTCTCTGCCAGGCGGCAGTGTCGTCACGACTGTTGGGGTGACCTTCAATCCTGCGAGCATCGCCATTCCCATGGGAGACAGCGTTGCGTGGCGTTTCCAAGGTGCGGTGCACAATGTCACGTTCAGTGGCGCCGCCCCTCCCGGCGGCAATATTCCGGATCAACAGGTTGGGGCCGTGGTCAGTCGAACCTTCTCTTCAGCCGGCACGTATCCGTACGAATGCACCATTCACAGCGGCATGAGTGGCGAAGTGGTCGTCACCTCGGCGGCTCCAGCGGTCTACTCGGCCCTGCTGGTTTCTCCTTCCACGCCGTCGCTCGAGTTGGGACAATCGGTTACGCTCACCGCCACACCGCTGGATCAGCACGGCAGCGCCATGTCCGGGCTTCCGGCGGCCACCTGGCAATCGAGTGACCCTTCCATCGCCACGGTGACCTCGTCTGGCGTGGTCGATGCCGTCGCGGCTGGAACGGTCGACATCGTGGCGACACTGACGGCGGCTGGTGTATCCCATACCGACGCTGCCACCGTCACGGTCCTCTCGCAGCAGCCGGGGTCAGCCACGGTCACCACGCCGAATCGTACCTTCAGCCCCCCGAGCGTCGTGATCCCGCCTGGAGGTACGGTGACCTGGCAATTCAGTCAATCGACCCACAATGTGACCTTTGCCGGATCGGCGCCCCCCGGAGGCAGCATTCCGGATCAGAGCCCGGGCAACTCCGTCTCGCGGACGTTCCCGACGGAGGGCACCTATGCGTACGCGTGCACCCTTCACTCCGGAATGACGGGCACGGTATCTGTGCAGGCGGGCCCGCCGCCGCCGCCTCCGCCGGGCCCCGTGGTCACCGCCGCGCAGACCGCCTTTACCCCGGATCGAGTCGAGGTCGCGCCAGGAGAGACGGTGACCTGGCTGTTCAGCGACGACATCTACAACGTGACGTTCACCGGTCCCGCCCCTCCGGGTGGAAATATTCCCGATGCGAATCCTGGTACCTCTGTGTCCCGTACTTTTCCCGCCTCGGGGGACTACGACTACGAATGCACACTTCACCCCGGCATGGGCGGCCGGATCCGTGTCCGATGAGACCGGCCAGCCCACGACTGCGGCACCTCCATATCGCCACGGCTGTGGTTGTGGTGGCGAACTTGGCCGCGCCGCTGTCGGCGCAGTCGTTGCTTGACCGCTCACCGAATCTCTGGGGCAACTGGGTCGCCCGTCCTGGCACCGTGCAGTTCAACTTTCTGCATCGGTTCACCCGGAGCGATGCACCGGAACGGAAGATTTCGAATTTTCCAACGTTTGCTGTTGCCGTTGGCCCCATTCGAAATGTCACGGTGGGATTCCACTACGCGTCGAACTCGACGCTTACTCCCCGTTTCCCAAACGAGTGGGAATTCTTCGGGCGCTATGCGCTATTGGTCGAGGGCAATGGGGCCCCCCTCGATGTCGCCGGCCAGATTGCCTATAACCTCTCCTCCGAAGGCGTCGACGGCGAGTTGTCGCTGGGGAAGCGCATCGGCCCGGTGCGGCTCATCGGCGTCGGCCGCTTCCTCGCCGACCCGTTTGAGGAAGGCCACACGCAGTTCGCCGTCGGAGGCGGGGGCACAGTCCGGCTCCACCGCCACATCGCGTTGGCTGGCGATGCGGTTGCGCTCACGAACCGTGACCCGTCGCGAGACGAGAGCGTTGCGTGGAGTGCGGGAGTTCATCTTGCGATCCCTCGCACGCCCCACACCCTCTCGCTCCAGGTTGCCAACGTGAACACGGCCACCCTCCAGGGCTCCTCTCGGGGCGGCAGCGAGCGGCGCTACGGCTTCGAGTTCACTATCCCGATCACCTTGGGTCGCTTCTTCGGGCGGCAACCGACAGCACCCCAGGGCGGAGCGGGAGAGCCGGCGATCACCCCGTCTGCGATGCCGAGCCAAGGCGACGAGGTAATACAGGCTGCTATCCGCCAGATGGCCTTCGGTCCATCCAGAATCGAGATCCCGGTGGGGGCGACGGTGACGTGGACCAACGAGGATCCGCTGGCTCACACCGTGACGGCAGACGACGGCACTTTCAACTCAGGGTTGCTCAATACGGGACAAACATGGAGTTACACATTTACCACGCCAGGTGAGTACCCGTTCTTCTGTATTCCGCACCCTTTCATGAAGGGCGTCGTCGTCGTGCGAGGTGAATCGTGAGAATCCCACACGCTGGGGCCTTGGCTGGGGGACTGGCTGTCGCAGCGATGCTCATCGCCGGCGCGTGCTTCTCCGAGCGGGCGGCAACTGCGCCGAATCTGTCCGGCGAATGCCGACTTCCGCTTCAGCCAAATGTGCCGGGCTCGACGGTGATTATCATACGAGACTTCGCGTTCGAGCCGACTCAGGTGACCATCAGGGCGGGTGGCACGGTGACGTGGCTCAACTGTGCAGATCCCGATGAGCCGGCCCACACCAGCACCGCCGATCAAGGTGCCTGGAGTTCTCCGCTCTTGCCTCCCGGCACGAGCTTCACCCGCACGTTTCCCCAAGCCGGCAGCTTTACCTATCACTGCGAGCCCCATCCCTTTATGACGGGGACCATCGTGGTTGGGCAGTAATCGGAAGCCGAACGTCCCACGACGGGCGCGTTGATGTCATGCGCATCGTGGCGCTGGGCAGGGAGAACTCGCTCGGGCTCACTGAGGCCCGCTTCGAAGATGGCAATCGTTGCGGCCTGGTCTGCTCGGGCCGGCAACGTGGATACTAATGCAGGAGACCGAGGGGGGTCTCGGCGCGGTGTTCCGGGCGGTGCAAATCGGATATAATCAGTCGTCATTGATATCAACCGCCCGTCAGCTGGCCCCGGCCAAGGAGGCACCCATGCGATCCCCTTTGCGAATCAGTGTTGGACTGGCTCTGCTGATCGCCGCCTGTGGAGGCACCGAGCCCAGTGGTGGAGGGGGAGGTGGGGGCGCAACGGTGGCGATTGCCAAGGGAAGTCCGAGCGGAGACGGCCAGACGGCCGCCGTTGCTTCCGCGCTGCCCAATCCGCTCCGGGTCCTCGTGACCGAAAACGGCTCGCCCGTCGCGGGTCGGAGCGTCACCTGGACAGCGAGCGCCGGCAGCTCGGTGACCTCTCCCGCGACGACCGATGCGTCGGGGATCGCAACAACCCAGTGGACCCTAGGTCAGACCGCCCAGGGCTACACCGCCAGCGCGTCGCTCTCGGGGGCGTCAGGCTCGCCGGTCAACTTCACGGCCACGGCCACGCCGGGGCCGGCCGCGAACCTCTCCAAGGTCTCGGGGGACGCACAAACCGGCGTTGTGAATACGATGTTGACCGACCCGCTGGTCTCGCGAGTCACCGACCAGTTCAACAATCCGGTAAGCGGGACAGGCGTCACGTGGCAGGTCACCGGGGGGACGGCAACGGTGAACCCCGCCTCATCGACGACCGGAGCCACTGGCCAGGCGCAGACCATTGTAACGCTCGGCGGTACGGCTGGAGCGATCACGATCCAGGCGGTGAGCACGGGCCTTTCCGGATCCCCGCTTTCCTACACGGCGACGTCGAACGCACTCCCGACACAGGTCACGGTTCAGGTGACCAACAACCAGTTTACGCCCTCCACGATCACCATCGCGGCCGGCGGCACCGTGACGTGGGACTGGGCGGCCAATGCCGTTACCCACAACGTGGCGCCCGATGCGACCGAGCCGGTCCGGAGCGGCAACCCGGTCAACGGGCCCAACACATATCAGTACACGTTCAACACGCCCGGGACGTACCAGTATTACTGCGAGGTGCACGGCGCTCCCGGTTTGAGTGGGATGTCGGGAACGGTCACGGTGCAGTAGCTACGGACACCCATGGGAGGGACCCCGCGAACTGGCCCCAAACCGCGGGTCAGTTGCGGGATCTCCTCGAACGCGGGGCGGGTGAGTTGCGGTGGAGCCGGGCCGATGCACGGCGGAGTTGGCTGGCTGAGTTCCCTCGCCTACGAGGCGAGCGTCTCTTCCATCTCCCTCAGGGCGCGACGCAAGATGTCGACGACTTTCTGGGTCTTCTCATCGTCCGACCCTGTCTTCCACGCCTGCTTGTAGGCCATCCCGGCCATACGGGCGAACGCCTCGTTCAAGTCAGCCATGGTTCCGCCGGCCAGGTCGCGCACCACGTCCCGCACCCGGTCGATGATGTCGTCGAGCACGTCGCGATGCTCCTCGAGGAACGCCTCACCCTCGGGGGTGATGTGATACACCTTCTTGCCCTCCTCCTCGACGATGCGCACGTAGCCTTGATCTTCGAGCAGTTGGAGCGTTGGGTAGACCGTTCCGGCGGAGGGACTGTACCAACCGCCGAATTTCTCCTCCAGCGCCTTGATGACCTCGTAGCCGTGGCGCGGCTTCTCCTTCACCAGGCGCAAGATCACGTACTTCATTTCGCCCGATTCGAACATCTGCTGGCGGCGCCGGCTCCGCCCGCGGCCGCGGGGGCTGCTGCCGCAAAAGGCCCAGGCCCGGGGGCCGAACCCGGCGGTGAAGAACTCGCCGCAATCCCAGCTATCGCGTGACATAGACCCTCCAGAATGCGACATATCGTGCATTATATCGTACGATATATCTTATATCGTCAAGGGCAGGAGTCAAGCGCTGTCTCGCATCCTCCCGACGCCCGGGCTACCATCCACCCATGACCCCGGACACACCCTCCGACGCACAGCGACGGGCCATCGAGGCCGACCTGGGGCCGGTCCTCGTCGTGGCCGGCCCCGGCGCCGGCAAGACCTATTGCCTGATCGGCCGGGTCCAGCACCTCATCAGCGAGCTGGGCTTCCTGCCCGAGCGAATCTGTGCCGTCACCTTCACCAACAAGGCCGCCGAAGAGATCACGGCCCGGCTCCACCGGACCTTGGGCGATGCCGGCAACGATCTGACGCGCGGCACGCTGCACGCCCTCTGCCTCGGCATCCTGCGTGAACACGGCGAGCGCGTCGGGATCCGGCCCGGGTTCGGCATCGCGGATGACTCGTACCAGCACCTGGTGCTGCGGCGGCTCGGCGTCAACCGTCGCCGGTTGAGCCAGCTCATCACGCTGTTCGGGCGCCGCCGGCTGCAACACTACACGCTGAGCGATGGAGACCAGGCGCTGCTGGACCGCTACCTCGCCGAGTTGCGCCGGAAGAACATGGTCGACTTCGACGACCTGATCGCGCTCACCTGGAATCTGTTCGAGCGCGAACCCCACGTGGCCGACCTGGTGAGCCATCGCTGGGATTACCTGCTGGTGGATGAGTTCCAGGATCTCAATATCACGCAGTACGCCATCTTGAAGCGCCTGGCGGCGCGCCACGGCAACTTCTTCGCCGTCGGCGACGAAGAGCAGTCGATCTTTTCCTGGACCGGAGCCGATCCGGAGGTCTTGGTCACGTTCCGGAAGGAACTCGGCGTCGATCCGATCATCCTGAACCAGAACCGCCGCTGCTCCCGACAAATTCTCGATGCGGCCCGGCGGTTACTTGCGAGCAACCCGGTCCTGTTCGAGAAGCAGATCACCGCTGAGCGGGAGTCGGAGTTTCCCGTCACCTCCTTCTCGTTTCCCGAGGAAGATGCCGAGTCGGCATGGGTGCTGGACGACCTCGTTGCCGACCACGCCGTGAGTGGCAAGCGGTGGGGCGAATACGCCATCCTGTATCGCCAGCATCGGGTCGGGGAGTTTCTCGAACGCCAGCTGATCGGCAGCAACATTCCCTGCCGTCTTCCCAAAGGCCGGGCCTTGATGGACGACCCGGTCATCAAGTACGTCATCGCGTCCGCGCGACTCATGAGCCTGTCGGACGACGATCCGATCGCGCTCGAAGCCTTTGCCGAGTTGGTACTCCCCCGGCACCTGCTGGAGCAAGTGCGCGCGCTCCCCGCACCCGAGCCCGCCACGCTGCTCGCACGCCTGCGCCAGTTTGCGACGCAGCAGCCCAAGAGCCACCCCGACACCAAGAAGGCCTGGCGCTTCATCTTCCACGTCGAAAATCTGAAGGCGTTGTTTCACTCACAGGACTCGCTCGGCGGGTTGGTCGAGGAGCTCTTGTCGCAGCGGGTCGGTGGCTACCGCAATCCGCTCGAGGAGCGCGCCGAGGAGCTGACCGATCCCGCCGAGTATCCGGGAGCGGTCGAGTTGGGCCAGCGCCTGCGGCAGGCGGTAGAGCGGAATGCCCGGGTGTGGCTCGAGCCGGCCGGCGGGCTCGAGGTTGCGCTCCGCGGCATGCTCCTCGGCGCGGGCGGCATGCGGTCGGTGGTCTATATGGAGCCGGGCGATGAGCCGAGGGACGAGGATGTGGTCGTTCGGCTGTCCGAGGGCGCCGGTGCGGACGCGGCGGTCAGGCTGTTCAAGGCGCTTCAGTGGAATCACGCCGCCGAATTCGGGGACATGTTCGAAGACTTCGTGACCTTCGATCTCGAAACGACCGATCGCGATCCTGACGTGTGTGACGTGGTTGAGCTGGGGGCGGTCAAGGTCATTGGCGGGCGCATCGTCGATCGATTCCACTCCCTCGTACACCCCAGTCGCCCGATCTCGACCGGTGCGCGGCAAGTACACGGCTACAGCGATGCCGATTTGGCCGGGGCGCCATCGTTCGCGGAACTCTGGCCTCGCTTCCGGGCCTTCGTGGGTAACCACGTCCTGGTGGCGCACAACGCGCAAGGGTTCGACGTGCCGGTGCTCCGTCGCGAAGCAGAGGGACTCCCGGGGCTCGAGACATTGGTGTTCTTCGACACCCTGCCCCTAGCGCGTTCGCTCTACCGGGAAAGCGCAAGGCTCGCGGATCTGGCAACCCGATTCGGGATCGCAACTGGCCGGAGCCATCACGCGTTGGATGACGCGGAGACGCTGGTGCGCGTGTTTCAGTCGTTGAGTACCGCCCGCGTGAGCCGGGCGCGGAAGTCCGCGCTGGTCAACGTGCTCGACTTCCTGGGCTTGGCGCTGGCCGTCTCCGGCCCAGGGGAGCAGTCCGAGGAGGCCCGGCTCCTGCTCGAGGTCGCTCGCCCGTACACGCTGGGTCGGTTCAGCGATTGCCTCGATTTCTACCAGACCGAGTCGTTGGTGTCGGGTCGAAATGGGCCGGACTTGACGGAAATCATTCGGCGGCTGGGCGGCCAGGAGCTGATGGAACGCATTCGGGCCCAGCGGGCGGCCGCCGAGCGCTACCCTGCCGCCGTCGCCCGGCTCCAATCACTGGTGGAGTCGAGCCAGGCGCCCACCCTGGCGGAGAGTATTCAACTCTTGCTCGAACGCGTCGCCCTCTCGTCGTCCGAAGGTATCGAGGCCGACCCTAACCGGGTAAACCTCCTGACCCTCCATTCGACCAAGGGTCTCGAGTTCTCTCGGGTGTACATCGTAGGGGTGGAGGACTATCAGATTCCCGGGTACTACGCCACCGTAGACCACCGAGAGGACGAGATCCAGGAAGCCAGGCGGCTGCTCTACGTCGGCATGACTCGGGCCCGCGATCGGTTGGTGCTGAGCCACGCGGCCAGCCGCTTCGGGAAGCCGTCGGGCGGCACACAGCTGCTCGACGAAATCGGGCTCGGGACCCCATCTCCCGCCTAGACATCACCGGCCCCCTCACTGCGTCTGAAACCGGGAGCCTCGCCCCGTCGTAGATCCTCTAGCCTGGTTCTCGGCGATCCCCTCTCGAGGAACACACCGCATGCGGCGACTACCGAGTTGGTTAGATGTGACTTCCCTTCTGTTGGCCACCGCCGTCCTCTCGCTGTTCTTCTCGATTCCCGTTCGACTGTCAGCCCAGGGGTGGGAGCCCGAAATCAAAAACCTCAAAGTACTTCCGAGTGACACACCGCCCAGGCAAGTGATCGGTATCATGCGAGGAGTCGCGATAGGCCTCGGCGTGCGCTGCACCTATTGCCACGTGGGCGAAGAAGGCGCACCGCTGTCGACCTACGACTTTGCCTCGGATGAGAAACTGACCAAGCAGAAGGCCCGGGTCATGCTTCGGATGGTCCAAGATATCAACGGCAAGTACTTGACCGATCTACCCTCGGCGCACACCGGCCACGAACATGCGTCGACCGAGCGACTCCAAGTTGAGTGCGGTACTTGCCATCGCGGCCAGCCGCGGCCCCTGACCCTCGCGCAAGCGCTCATGGAGGTCATCGAGGAGCACGGCGCCGACTCCGCCGTGGCGCATTACCGTGGATTACGGACGCTGTTCTATGGGAGCGCCACCTACGACTTCACGGAAAACCGCCTGAATGAGCTGGGCTACCAGCTTCTCGGGGCCAATCGTCCAGCTGATGCCGTCACGATTTTTCGATTGAATGTCGAGATGTATCCCGAGTCAGCCAATCCGTACGATTCGCTGGCGGATGGCCTCAAGGCCGTGGGGGACTCGGCCGGCGCGCTCGAAAATTACCGGAAAGCCTTCGCCATCGATCCAACGCTGCGAGGGCTCCAGGCACGGATCGATTCGCTGGCGAGGTAGGGGTCGATGAAAGGGAGTAGGGAGTGGTAAGTAGGTGGTGGTAAGTAGTGGATGGAAGATGGCGGGAGGGGGAGCAACATTCCTCCCGCCATTGTTGCATGACTCATTCCCGAACCTATTCTCCTATCTTCCCGGCACCCGACTCCCTACTCCCTGAACTCATGCACTACCTCGCTGTCCGGTGACGTACCGCGCCGGACGGTGAATGCCGCTCGGTGCCCCAACCGGATGCCCGGCATGCCGTGGCGGGTCGTGGTCGATCCAGGTTCCGGGTGCACATAGAGCCCCGTGATGTCGAGCGTGTCCATGGCTTCGGCCCGGTCCAGGTCGCCGACGGCCTCCACCCGGATTTCGCGGCCGGCAACCGGATCATCGTACACCAGCGCGATGTCGGCGGTCATCGGGTCGCCCGTCCCGGCCACAATCCGGCCGCCGGCGAGCAGGAGGTCGTATTCGACGCCGAGGTTGAACGGGAGTTGCTCGTACACATCGGGATTGGCCGTCTCATAGCGCCCGCTCGCGATCGCGTCGAATGCGGTGAGCAGGGCTACCACGTTGAGGGTGCGGAGATTCTGTTTTTCCGGATCGTCCGGCAGCCCGCCGCTTTCGATCAGCACCGTCGACGTTCCCCACTGTTGCATCAGGTCGCCGAACGCCCGGGGCTCGAAGCTGTCGTCCCACTTTGCCAGCCGGCCCGGTACTTGTTGGTTGAGCACATCCGCCATGGTGGCGGCGACGAGTCGGGCACGCTGTCGGGTCGGTCCGTAGGACTTCTCCTCATCGGCGGCCGGCGCGAGCAGGGCAATCGCCACCTGGAGTCCGGTTGGTCCGGCTGTCCGGCGCACGCCTTGGTCGTGGAGGTTAAAGCCGAAGTCGGCCTGGAGCCTGTCCCGCAGGCCCTTGAGCGCTCTGGCCTCCGGAGTGACCAGCCGCCGCGCGTCGCGGTTCAGGTCGATGCCGAGGGCATTCTCGCGCGCGAAGCGCTGGGCGCCGTCAGGATTGAGCATCGGGACCATCGTAATGGTGAGATGCTCGGTGAGCCGTCGCTGAAGGGGATCCGCGCTGCCCTCGGCGAAGAAGCGGATGATATCTGCCAGGGCCATTGTTGCGGTGGACTCGTCCCCGTGCATCTGGGACCAGAGCAGCACGCTGGTGGGGCCGGTGCCAACCGTGACCGCGCGGATGGGCCAGCCGCCCACCGAGCGGGCCAGATCTTCGGTGCGAACGCCAGGGGCCGCGAGGTACGGGCCGATCGCGTTCCAGAGGTCGGTGGAGGTGAACCGCCGGTGGTCGATGGCTTCCACCCGGTACCGAGCCGCGATGCGCAGCCCGTCATGCAAGCAACACGGTTGGTCCTGGGCTGTCGACACGTTAGGCAGCCCCGCGATAGTGGCGTACAGGACAGCGGCCTGAATGGTGCTTCGAAGGAGGAGGTGCATGCCGGTGCGCTTTCAAGCCCTCGGGAGGTAGTGACTGCGGTAACGTCGACATCATCCGAACAGAAGCCTCACCACGTACACGGCCAGGATCATGGCAAAGATATCGGCGATGAGCCCGGCGGGCACGGCGTGCCGCGTCTTCTTGACGTTTACCGCCCCAAAGTAGACAGCGATGACGTAGAACGTGGTTTCGGTCGACCCGAACATGGTGGCGGCCATCTTCACCACGAGGCTGTCCTCGCCATAGCGGGCGATCATATCGACCACGATGGCGGCGGATCCCGAGCCGGTGAGCGGCCGGACGATCCACATGGGGATGACTTCGGGCGGAACGCCGATGGCAGCGAGCATGGGGCGAGTGCCTTCGATCAGCCAATCGAGGGCCCCGGACGCCCGAAACATGCCGATAGCGAACAGGATAGCCACGAGGTACGGGATGATGGTGACCGCGACCTTGAATCCTTCCTTCGCGCCCTCGACGAATTCCTCGTAGACCGGGACCCGCTTGTACAAGCCATACAGGGGGAATCCGATGATCACGCTCGGAAGGACGAAGACCGAGAGCAGATCGATAGCGCTGCGGAGCGTTTCCATGGCGTCGTGCCTCAGTCGGCGCCGGACGTTGCCGGCGGGGACTGCTGCCTGGTGGGGTCGCTCTCCCGATACCCCTTGAGCCGGCCGAGGAGCCGCGCGGCCACGATGGCCACCACCAAGGAACAGAGGGTGACGATGAAGATCGAGAAGAACAGTTGATTGACCTGAAGGCCCATGATGGCCACCAACAGCACCGGCGGCACGATCTGCACGCTTGCCGTGTTCATGGCCAACAGCATGACCATGGAGTTGGTGGCGGTATCCTTGACCGGATTCAGGGTCTGCAACTCCTCCATGGCCTTGATGCCGAGCGGTGTGGCGGCATTTCCCAGGCCCAGCACGTTGGCGGACAAGTTCAGGACGATCATGCCCAACGCCGGGTGGTCCTTGGGGATTTCCGGGAACAACGGACGGATGATTGGCTGGACCAGCTTGACGATCAGGTGGATCAAGCCGGCCTTCTCCGCGATGCGAAGCAGCCCGAGCCAGAGGGCGAGGGCGCCGATGAGGCTCAGCGCGATGGTGACGGCCGTCTCGGCAAAATCGAATGCGGCGGTAGTGATGGCGCTCATCTTGACGAATCGAACCGGCGTGAAGAGAACGGCCGACGCAATGAGGGTGTCGCCGCCGCCGCCGCGGAGATCGACGACACCCCGCAGGTCATTGTCCCGTTTTGACGTGAAGCTACGAATCGTGTGCAGTGGCTCGGGGAGGGGCACATCCTTGGCAAACTGCAGTTGCTGGCCCTCCTGGGTCTGGACGAGCGTCCCGCTGAAGGACGGGGCGAGCGAGGCATCAGTCGCGTAGAGCTGCCGGAACGTGTCCACCTCGACCCGAACATCGACCGATTGCCGGCGTGCCTCGGGTTGGTAGCCGTCGGGGAAATGAACCGCGACCGGAAGCGGACTGCCGTTTTGGTACACGTCTCTGGCCAGGTCGCGTCCGTCCGAGGCCAGGGCAAAGACCAAGCTGGAGATGATCAGTCCGGCCCAGATGTAGTTCAGCACGCTCAGTCGCCTTCGGCGGCCGAGGTTGGATGGTGGCGGAGCCGCGTGAACACGTCCGTGACTCGGTCACGGCCCTCCGGGCCGTTGACGTCGAAATACCAGAAGCATTCGATATCGCCGCGGTTCATCAAGAGTTGCATCGTCCCCTGCGACTTATGCTCGGCGATGACCCAGTTTGCGATGATCTTATAGTCGAGCCGGTCGTTGAGCCCGAACTTCTGTGTTCGATCGAATCGCGCCAGAGGCGCACCCCCCGCCACCCGCGTCGATGGGTAGCCGTCGAGCCCCTCGAACCGCATCTCCTGGGTTTGGTCCA
>DATHRW010000187.1:0-2393 GCA_035464955.1 Gemmatimonadales bacterium | reverse complement strand
GTCGCAAACGGGCCGTGCAGTTCGCGATACGCCACAATCTCGCGGGCCTTGACCCGCCCAATACCGGGCAAGGCCTCGAGCTCGGCGGCGCTCGCATGGTTGATCGAAACCAGGGAGGCAAGCCCTGGCTCAGCCGCCGGGACCCCCAGGATGGACCCCGAGACCGACGCGGGAACCAGTGCGGCCAGCGGCGCCGAGAAGCTGACGTGGGGCTCGAGCTCCGCGAGGAGTGCGGGGCCGATGCCCGGGACCCGGTCCAGCCCAGCGAGACTGCGAAAGGGGCCTGACCTGCTGCGTTCCGCCACGATCCGCTTGGCGAGCACGGGACCGATACCCGGCAGGCGGGCAAATTCCACGATGTCGGCGCGATCGGCGTCGATCCGCTCGCCCGGGGTAAGTGGACGGGCCACCCGCTCGGCCAAGGCACGTTGGGCCTGGAGGGAGCCGGGCCTGGGTGCGGAGCCCCCCGGGAGGAGCCGGATGGCTCCTGGGGCCTCCTCCGGCCGCCCCACGGCAAGTTTGGCCAGGTGACCCAACACGGCCAGGGTAAGCAGCAAGACGACGAGACGGCGCTCGGACAGGGCCATGCCCGAGGATACGCCGCCCACTGCCCGGGCCAGGTATCGTTTCCTCGGGGCCAGGTCCGAAGCCCCGCATCGGCCCTTTGACCGCCTAGCGTTCGCCCTTTCGGATCAATTCCAGCACCACCTCGCCGACCACCTGGAGACTCGCCGCGCTGATCTTGTCGATGGTGTCGTCCACCGTGTGCCAGTAGGGATAATCGAAATCGATGATGTTGATGGCACGAATGCCGACCTGCTGGAGTGGCACGTGATCGTCCTCCACCGTGTGCTTCGACGACCGGAGGAAGATCCCGCCGTGGCCGATATCCCGTGCCGTGTCCCACACGTATTCCACGAGGTCAGGCGCGGCAATCAGGGAGTAGCCTTCCTGGTAGATAGCGAGGTCGCGGTCGCCCACCATGTCGAGCAGCACCGCGTACCGTGGCTTGGGCCCCGGCGGTTGGTTCGCGGCGTAGTACCTCGAGCCAATCAGGACGTCGACCTTGTCTGGGAACAAGCCGTAATCCTCGCCGTCGACCAGAAGCAAGTCCACTCCGATGGCGGGCGGCGCGTCACCCAAGGCATCGGCCACCGCAAGCAGCACCGCCACGCCCGACGCGCCGTCGTTGGCCCCGGGCACCGGCCCCCGGGCGTCGCCGGCGGTTGGCCCGTCACTCCTCGGTCGCGAGTCCCAGTGTGCCAGGAACAGGAGGCGCTGCTGGGCGGCGGGGTTGAACCGGGCGATGAAGTTCTGGAGGGGAAGAGAGTCGCCCGTGGCAGTGGTGTGGGTCCACCGCTGGACGATCAACGTATCGGCTCGAGCCGTGAGCAGGCTGTCCAACCACTGGCTGGCGGCACCATGCCCCGGCGTGCCTGGAATTCGCGGCCCGAACGCGAGTTGGATTTCGGCATACCGCAGCGCCTGCGCTCCATCGAACGGACGCGGCGGCGGCGATGCGGCACATGCCGCGAACACCACACCCAGGGCCGCGCCGCGTACCGATTCGCGCCATGTCGTACGGCTCATCGCAAGTCTCTGGAGAAGAGGGAAAGCTGGAAGGAAAGGGTAAACTGGATCTGTGAAGTACGGCGGTTGAGGTGCTTGACGTCGTTGATCGTATAGCTGAACTGGAAACCTGCGGTCAGGAGCTGCGAGATGTCGGTATTCACATCGCCCCGAACCTCTTGGCGGCGCACATCGGACACGGTCGTGCACTCGCTCCCGCCCCTGAGCAAGAGACACTGAGTGCGGGAGAAATCCAAGGCAAACAGCGATGCCCGCACGAGCTTCCGACGCCGGCTGATGTTTTGAGGCAAGCGGAAGGAATAGCTGAGCGTTGCCGTGATGTTCCGATCATCCGCCTCCGTCGTGTTCCCGCCACTTCGCGATGTGCCGTCGGTCTTGCCATAGGCCACGTTCATGCTGAGCCCATTGCGGAACACGAGCTGCAGGTCGGGACTCAGCGACGATGAATTGTTGATGTTGATCGACGCATTGCCCCCAACCGTGCTCGGCTGCACGGTCGCGCCCTCGCGGCGGCGGTAGCTCGTGCCGATCCCGATGAGCGTCACCGGGCCGCTGCCGAGCGACTGGGTCCATCGGATGTCGCCGTTCGGCCAGTCGCGCTGGCGGGAATTGGACTCGAGGAAATCTCCGCTCACCCGGGCAAACCGCGACGTTCTCGACAGCGAATACGACAGGCTGGCGGTCACCCCGAAGGGGAAGTTCCAGCCCGAGCTCACTGTCGTGATGAGAATTTCCGACGCCCCCAGCGCGGGCGTCTGCTCCTGGGACAGGAAGTCACCGAGCCCGCCCAGGCCGAGTTGGTA
>DATHRW010000186.1:0-3981 GCA_035464955.1 Gemmatimonadales bacterium | reverse complement strand
CTCAGGATCACCACGCACGCCGGCCACACCTAATCGTACACCATCGCCACCAAGAGAATCACCAGGGTCACGACCACGCCGAAGAACATCCACAGCCCCTTACCGGTCTCGTCTTCTTCCCACTGGAACACCTAGTCATCGACCTGGTAGCCGGCAGGCACACCGATCGAGGCCATGAACGCGTCGTGGGTTCTCCGGGCAAGCTTGCTTGGCCCCCGGAAATCATAGCTCAAGATCCTGACGTACTGCTGATCTTCCCGGCTGATGTTGCTGAGGGTTTCGCGCTCACCCACGCGCGCCAGGTCGCCGATCCGCACCGGGGCGCTCGCCGCATTGGGGACCACGGCAGAGCGTAGCTCGTCGAGCGTACGCTCGACCGCGCCCGCGGTCTTGAGTGTGACCGGCAGTTCTTCTCCGTCGATCTCGATTCGCTGGCTGCCCGCCGGTCCCCGAACCTCGCGGGCTACCGCCGCGGCCAGTTCGGCGCCGGTGATGCCATGCCGGGCCAGGGCGTCGCGATCGGGCTCCAAGGTCACCGTAACGGCCTTCTCGCGGAACCAGAAGCTGCCCGCATTGACATCGACGTCCCGTACCCGGCGAATGCGTTCCAAGCGTGCCTTGAGATCATAGGCCAGGCGCTCCACGCCTGAGAATGAATAACCGAGGATCTTGATTCGAAAGGACACGCTGCCGCCTCCACCGAATCCCGAGCTGAAACCGGGTCCCTGGCCACGAACTGCGACCCGTGCCCCCCCGATGAAGACTGCCCGCTGGGTCAGCGCCTCTTCGAGTTGGCGGGGCAAGGCGGTGAGTCCGGCATCCTTTTCGAACAGGACCTGCATGCTGGCGCCCCCGCCAAACCCGCGTCGCGTGCCGCCACCCGCCGTTACGACCTGCTCGACGCCCGGCACTCCCACGACGAGGGTTTCGAATTCCCGCATCCCGCGATCGAGGCTCTCCGGATCGGATCCGCGGGGGAAGCTCAAGAAGACGGACAGGGTGGTCCGTTGCCCAAACCAATCGCCCCACGAAGTGCGCGGTACCTTGGTGATGAACCCCCAGGTCACGAGCCCGAGCGCTCCGACGGCCACGCCGAGCGTGACCCAGCGCCACCGAAGCAGTCGGATCACCACCCGCCGGTAGAACCGGCTCATCCGTGGCCAGTGCGCCTGCGACGCCCCGTGCCCGGCGCTCAAGGCAGGAATCATGATCACAGCCGAAACAACCGAACATCCCAGGGCCAGGGCGAACGCGGCGGCAAAGGGCATGAAGGCAGCGCGGGCATTGCCTTGCAAATAGAGGAACGGGAACAGCACCACGGCGGTGGTCATGGTTGCACCGAGGAGCGCTGGTAGAATCCGGACCCCGACTTCCGTCCGGCCCTCGGTGGTGTCCGGCGCCCGTCGCAGCCGCTCCACCACGACGAGGCCGTTCTGGACCAGAATCCCAACACCCATCCCCAGCCCGGCGAGGGTGAGGAGGTTGGCGGGGATATCCAGAAGATACAAACCGAGCGCCGTACCGAAGATGGCCACTGCCGCGCTGCCCAGCACCAGCAGCACCGACTTGGCGTTGCGGAGCGTGACGGCAAGGACTAACGCGACGAGCACAAAGGCGATCGCACCGCGTCGGCCGAGATCGCGCAGTTGCTTAGCCAGGTCGACGCTTTCGTCCGTAGCGACGGAGAGGCGAAGCCCTTCGGGCAGGGTGGGCTCGAGCTCGTTCATCAGGCGTCGAACCTCCGCCGCAGTCTTGATCGCGTCCGCCCCGGGCAACCTTGAAATGCGCATCGAGACGGCGGGGCGACCGTTGATTCGATAGAAGCTGCCTCTGGCATCTTCCTCCTGCCGGATCGACGTGATATCGGACAATTGGTAGACCAACCCGCCCGCTCCGCGCACCGGCAGTCGACCGAGATCGTCGAGCGCGCCGGGCTGATCGCGGAGCACGACGCGTCGTTCCGTCGCGCCGGCCTGATCCTCACCCAGCGAGCGGACCACTCGCGACTGCCCCAGTACCCGCAAGAGTTCCGCGGGACTGATGTCGAGCTGCCGCAGCTGGACCGGGTTGTACGACACCGATACGCCCAAGTCGGCCCCACCCGATGGCTCGCCGATGGCGACGCCAGGTATCGCGCTCACGCGGGGAAGGATGCGTTCGCGTGCAATGCGCTCGAGGGCGCCGGGCGTGTAGGGACCGGACAGGGTGTACTCGAGCAGCGGGACTTCGTCCAGTTCCTCGGGCACGAAGTTGGTGACCGAGGCTGGCGTCGTCCCCCGCGGGAATTCAGGACGCAGCAGTTCGAGACGCTCGAGAATCCCCAACCGTGCCATCTGCACGTTCGCGTCGGGTTCGAGCTCGACCTCGAGCGACGCGAAGCCCTCACGCGATTCGCTCGACGTGTTCTTGACGCCCCGGACTGCTTGGGTAGCCGCCTCGACGGGGGCGGTGAGATACATTTCGACCAGCTCGGCCGCCGAGCCGGGCCAACCGATGGTAATCTGCAGGCGCGGCAGCTCGACCGTCGTCTTGGTGGCAAGCGGTAACCGCGTGAAGGCGACCGCACCCGCAAGAAGAATGGCGACCGCAACGGCCCAGATCACCGCCGGCCGTCGGACAGCCCACCCGATCACTCCGTCCCTCCGACGCCCGCCGGCACCGTCGTGGTTGCTCCGCCGGACCGCCGCCGACTTGCGGCACGGTCTTTCCACCGCTCCACCACGACGTACCCCGCAGGCATTAGAAAGAAGGTCACCACCAACGCGCTCGCGGCACCGCCGATCACGCTCGCTGCCAAGGGCTGATAGAGCGCCCCACCGCTGCCGAACCCGAACACCAACGGGAACACACCGGCGATTGTGGTCAGCGACGTCATGACCACCGGTCGGAGACGCTGACGCCCTCCCAGCGCAATGGCCTCCTCCAACGGGTGCCCCGCTTGGCGGAACCGCCCGATGGCCGCGAGCTTCACCACCGCATCGTTGTCGGCGATGCCGATCATAACGATCAAGCCGATGAGCGACACGGCATTGAGGCTTTGTCCGGTGAGCCACAGGGCGACGATGCCGCCGCCTGCGGCAAGCGGAACGGTGAGCATGACGACGAGCGGTGTCGTGAAGGACGCAAACTCACCGGCCAGCACCAGGAACACCAAGGCCACCGAGAGCAGCGCCACCAGGCCGAATTCCGAAATGGTCCGGCGTTGTTCGATGTCGGCGCCGGTGAGTTCCCACGTGACACCGGGCGGTGCGCCGGCCGCGGTGAGGCGCTTGGCAACCTCCGCTGCGGCGCGCGCCGTGCCGCCGCGCTCGACCCCGGCTTCGACGATCGACACCGGCCGCTGGTTGACCCGCACGACCTCGATCGGAGCCCGCGTCTCCTTGACCGAAACGAGTTGCCCCACCGGAATACCGCCCACCTGCGTCGTGAGCGCCGTGGCCAGATCCTCGTTGGCCGCCCCGGCAAGCCGCACGCGAATCGGCGTCCGCCGGTCGGTTTCCCTGAGTTCCGTGGCCTCGACACCGCCGAGTCCACCTGCCAACGCATCCGCCACGGCCTCGACGTCGAGGCCGTGCTCCGCAATGCGATCCCGGCGGAATTCGATCTCGACCACTGCTTGGGTTCCGCCGTAGGCATCGCGCACATCGACAAGCGTGGGAATGCTGTCGAGCACGGCCTCTGCCACAGCGGCCCACGCCTCGGCTTCCTCCGGTTTGGCGGCTCCGACTTCGACCCGCACGATGCGCCCCTCACGACCGATCAGGCTGCCGAACTCCGATTGCCCTGCAAGGTCAATGGCCAACGACCCGTGTGCCAGGTCGGGGACGCGAGCGCGGAGGTTGTCCGCGAAGCGCACGGCATCGGTCCCGGCTCGGACGGGGGCGAGGATCTGGGCCGTGCTCGACGAGCCCGGCAAAGCCCCGGACAGCACCTCCTCGTCGGTGGCCTTTCCGATTCGGCTGTAGATGCCGGTCGATCCCA
>DATHRW010000185.1:0-2519 GCA_035464955.1 Gemmatimonadales bacterium | reverse complement strand
TCGCGGTCTCGAGGTTCCGCGGCCTCGGCAACCCATGCGCGATAACCGTCGATTCGAGTGCCACGACCGGCCGGTGCTCGGCCAGCGCGTCACGGACTTCGGGGCGGATGTGGAGCAGGGGCATGGGTGAGTTGGTGCTGGGGGTCCAAGGGCTATCGGCTATCGGCTAACAGTTCGGCTACGTAGGGACCGATAGCTGATAGCCTTCCCTCCTCACTCCTCACTCCTCACTCTTTCCATCAACGCATCCACCGTCATCCCATCAAGCCGCCCCGCGTTCACCTCGAGCACCAGGCTGGCCGCGGCCAGGCCGCACCGGACGGGGTCGCCGTGGTCGGTCGCGAGGCCGTAGAGATATCCGGCAACGAGAGCGTCGCCCGCACCGGTTACATCGCTCACTTGGTTGGCCGGAATCGAGGGAATGGCTTGGTGGCGGGTACCGTCTTCCAGATAGATGCCGTCGGCACCGAGCGACACGATGACCGTGCCGGGGCCAAGGTCCCAGATCTGAGCCGCAGCGGCCGCGACCTGCTCGGGCGTTTCGGTCAGGAGCCCGCTCAGGACTGCTGCTTCTTTCCGGTCCGGCAACACCACGTCCACCGCATCCAAGTAGGGCCGCAGCCGTTCGGCCTTGGCCACCGAGACCGGGTCGGCAATGATGGTGGCGTTGTCGCCGTAGGTGTTGAGCAGGTAGTCGAGCGTGGCTCGAGGCAGGTTGGCATCCACCAACCAGATGGGGCATTGCTCGATCGCCGGTGCAATCGAGTCGCACCAGTCCGCGTCAAGCCGCTCAAAGATCTCCATGTCCGCAAGCCCGAGCGCCAACTCGCCATCCGGCTCCAGGGCTGCAGTGTACGTCGCCGTGGGAAGATCGGCCGAGCGTCGCACGCCGGACACGTCGACCCCGTTGGTCGCGAGCTGCCGCAAGAGGTCGTAGCCCGCGCGGTCATCACCCAGCGCCGAGTAGAGCGCCACCTCGACGCCGAGCTGGCTGAGCCAATCGGCCACGTTCCGCGCGACCCCGCCGGGCTGGGTAGAGACCGTCGCGGGGTTGGACGTGCCCATGATCAGCGGGCTGTGGGCGCGGGCCCGCCGGTCGAGCGTGGTGCCGCCGATGCAGGCGATGGTGGGCATGAGGCCCTCCAGACCCCGGGAGAAGGCTAACGGCTAACAGCTAACAGCTAACAGCTAACGACCGCTCGAAAAGATATCGCAGACAGCTAACAGCCGATAGCTGATAGCCGATAGCGCCTACGCCCTGTCTTTGTACCTGTCCACGTACCCCGCCACCCTCACCTTCCGCGCCGTATTCTCGCTCGACATGTATCGGATCTTGCCGAAGATCGGGCGCTCGGGGCCCCAGGCCCGGTCGTAGCGGCCCAGCACCCAGCAGATGCCACTATAGCTATTCGGATTCCGGCCATCGAGCGCGTACCGGTTGTTGAGCTCGATCATGATGTCGAGTGCCGAGCGCGGGCTTTGGGTCCACTCGAGAATCTTCTTGCCCCAGAGCATGCGCAGGTAATTGTGGATCCGGCCTTCCCGGGTGAGCTCTCGCTGGGCCGCGTTCCAGAGGTCGTCATGGGTCTCCGCCGCCGCGAACTGCTCTAAGGAATAGACATGCTTGCGGCGGTCCTGGTCGTGCTCCTCCAGCGTGATCCTGGCCCAGTCGGGCAGCGATTCGTAGCGATCATAGTCGTCCCGCTGCCATGGCATGTTGTAGCCCACTTCGCGCCAGGTGATGAATTCGTCGAGAAAGGCCTCGGTTGTTTCACTTGCGCCCCACCAGCCGCTCCGGCTGCCGGTGGCCTTCGAGGCGATCCGGTCCGGGGTCCACCCATCCCAGGCCATCAGCTCCTCGAACACCTGATGCGCGGCGATGTGGCCAAAATGGAGATAGGGCGACAAGCCGCTGGTCACGTCCTCTTCGGGTTGATTCCGATCCTCGGCGTAGCGGGAGAGCCGATGCTCCAGGAACCGCCGCAGCGTTCGGACGGCGGCCCGCTCTCCGCCTTCGGTCTCGGTGACGCCGACCTCGTGATCGATCGGGAACTCGCGCATCCGACCCGCGTCCTTCGCCAGCGCCTCGACGTCGGCCACCGGCCAGCGCTTGGTGATGGCCGCCGGCAGGCGGTCGAGCGATGGGAGCTTCTGCCGGGCCAACGGATCGGCTTTGGGAAACTCCTCCAGATGCGGCGCCAGGTTCTTCTGTAGGAAGCGACGAAAATCGTGCGCCCGGGCAAACACGTTGTCCGCTGCACGCAGGGGCAGGATGCCGTTCGAGTCCACCACCTCGAACGAAACCGGAATCTGTCTGGCGGCGGCCTGGACCATCCGAGGCAGGAAAAACGACGGGAAGTCGTCGCCTACCACCACCGCGGCCCGCTCGGCCAGCGCGTGGAGCAAGCCCTTTCCCGCTCCGTGCTTGGGCTCGAGGTAGGGGTAGTAGGTCACCGGTTTCCCGGCGAGGCGGCGGTGGTTGTCGGTCATGCCCTGGATCACGAAGTAATGCAGCCGGT
>DATHRW010000184.1:0-2216 GCA_035464955.1 Gemmatimonadales bacterium | reverse complement strand
GCTTCGCTCACTACGACGATCACGGCTCGCTGGCGCGAGCCGCGACGGCAACTTTGAACGTTATACGCAAGTGAAGCACAGAGTGGGATGGGGTCGGTGGATTGACGTGCAACGCAGCGGCGGGTGCATCCCGGGACCCTTCTGACAGAGTACGATGTATTGCCGGGGTCGGTGGCTGTTCTCCCAAGAGCCGGCAGCAGTCTCATAGGGGGATGAGAGGAGGACGCAACGCGATGCTGGACGCGTTGGTAGATCATCGATTCGAGACGAGACTGGCATGGACGCGCAGGTGGGTCCGGATGACGCTACTG
Organism: Gemmatimonadales bacterium; assembly: GCA_035464955.1. Taxonomy (GTDB): domain Bacteria; phylum Gemmatimonadota; class Gemmatimonadetes; order Gemmatimonadales; family GWC2-71-9; genus JABDII01. The sequence goes on along the minus strand of DATHRW010000184.1, from coordinate 1,905 downwards.
CTCGTTCTCAACGGCGCCTGGTGGCCAGCTGCGGCGCTGGCTCAGCAGGCGCTTGTCGGTGTCGTGACAGACCGAGCGACATCCGCACCGCTTCCTGGTGTCTTTGTGGCTCTGGAGGAGCGTGGCGTTGATCGAGTCGTTTCGGCGGTGCTGACCGACGAGTCTGGTCGGTTTGTTCTTTCGGCTCAGTTGGGACGCACATATCGCCTTCGCGCCGAGCGCGTTGGCCTGAGCACAGAGTTGACCGACTGGTTTGTGTTCGCGGCAGAGGGGGCGTTGCAGCGGATCGGGATGGTCGAACGGGCCGTTGAATTGGAGGGGCTGAGTGTCAGCGGTCAGGTCCGCACCTGTCAGCTTGAGCGGGGTGAGGCAGTGCTCGTTCAGCGGTGGTGGGATGAGGTACGAAAGGCCCTTCAGGCCACGGCGTTCGGGCAGGAGAGGGAGATCGCGGAGCTGCGGTTCCAGCGATTCGAGCGCGAATGGTCATCAAACCTACGTGCCCTTAGACACGAGCGGGAGCTACCGCCGGACAGTGCTCCTACGAGGCCGTTCCTGTCGCAGGAAGCCGAGTCGCTCTCCGAGAAGGGCTTCATCCAGGGACAGGAGGGTGACCGACTCTTCTTGGCTCCAGACGCAACAGTGCTCTTGTCAGCGACCTTCTTGGCCGATCACTGCCTAAGCGTGGGGGATGTGCCAGAGAGTCATGTGGGCCGCCCAGGCGAGCTGTACTTGGCAGTCGAGCCCATCCGCGACCACCCGCCTGATATCCAGGGTTCGCTGACCGTCGACACCATAGCGGGGGAGCTACGCGCATTCGATTTCACCTACACGAACCTTCCGCCCGACCTTCCCCGGACGCGGGCCGGAGGGCATCTGACGTTCGCATACCTCCCATCGGGCGCGTGGATCGTGTCCGACTGGTGGGTGCGTGTCCCGCGAGTCGAGTACCGATGGGGTGAAGGAGACAGGCGAGGCGCCGTGCCGCTTGTGCAAGGGTATGTCGACCAAGGCGGCCGCTCCGTGGATGTGGAGGGTCGGCCTGTTCAGCCGGAACGAGGGGTCGACAGAACAACCGTCCACGGCATGGTGTTCGACAGTCTGTCGGGCGGGCCGATGGTCGGCGCACGCATATCGATTGTGGGCACGCGCTATTCCGCTCGCACCGGCGAAGACGGCCACTTCACCCTCGCCGGTGTGCCGGCCGGAAGGCGCGCTTTGACCGTCCATCATGCAGAGCTGAGCCGACTGGGCCTCCCCTCTCCCGTATTCGCAGTGGACCTGATCGCCAACGCTGAGGATAGCGTCGTTCTGGCCACGCCAGGCTTTGCCACGACCGCGAGCCTGCTGTGCCCTGCTCCCCCTGACGGTCCTGCGGAGGCAGTCCTGACCGGAAATGTGATGGCGTCCAACGGTCCCGCCGTGGCACCTCTGGCAGAGGTCCGCGCACGCTGGGTATCGGCGGAGCGGGGAATGGTGACGGAGGGTAAAGCCGGATCCGAGGGCAGGTATGTCCTTTGTGGGCTTCCTGCCGATGTGCCCATTGCGGTCGCCGTCCGCACGGACTCCCAAACCTGGAGGGACGCCGGCACGGTTCGCTTGGCTGGGCACCGGATCGCGGCGGTGGACCTGAAGCCCGGGACCGAGGCGCTCGCGGTCTTGAGGGGCACCGTGCGTGACGCTGAGGACGGTGCAGCGCTCCCGGGAGCGGAGGTGAGGGTTTTGGCCGTGACTGGAGACACCGTGGCAAGCGCTCACGCCAATGAGTCCGGGGCATTCCAGCTGAACGTGCCACCTGGTGTGGGCTACCGCGCCGTTGCCGACGCGACTGGCCACCTGCGAGAGGCATCCGCCGCGTTCACACTGGATGGAGCTGAAAGCCTGGATATCGCCTTTGAACTGAGCCCC
>DATHRW010000183.1:0-11566 GCA_035464955.1 Gemmatimonadales bacterium | reverse complement strand
ATCCGCTTGAGGTAATCGGACGGGTCGTTCGTCTCGGCAGCCGAGCCCTTGGCCGTGCCCCAGTATTGGGACATCATCGCCAGGTTGCTGTCGCTGACGCTCTGCATGAACGTCTCGACGGCCGATTCGGGATTGGGGCTGGGCGGAACCTGCACCGAGCCCTGCCCACATCCGATGACAAGGGTGAGGGCGGCAAGAATCCAGCGCTGACTCAAAGGAACCTCGTGGGTGGTGGCCGACGTCGAAGGTAAACCGGGGGGAGAGTCGGATCAATGACTCCAACACGACTCTATGTGAATATCGACCACGTCGCGACGGTTCGCGAGGCGCGACGCGCAGATGAGCCCGACCCCGCACTCGCCGCTGCAGAATGCGAAGCCGGCGGAGCGGACGGCATCACGGTCCACCTGCGGGAAGACCGGCGGCACATCCAGGATCGCGATGTGATTGCGTTGTCGGAGCGCGTGCGAATCCTCAATCTCGAGCTCGCGAGCAGCGAGGATGTGGTCGCCCTGGCGTGCCGCCTCCGACCATATCAAGCCACGCTCGTCCCCGAACGACGCGAAGAAATTACCACTGAGGGCGGTCTCGATTTGACCAGGGACCCCAGCCGTCTCCAGGCTACCATCGACCGCCTCGCCGCGGCGGGGTGCCGCCTCAGCCTGTTCATCGATCCGGAGGAACGGTACATCGAAGCGGCGAAGGCGCTCCGGGTCCCCGCTCTCGAACTGCACACCGGACGCTACGCCAATACCTGGCAGCAGGGTCCGGCAGCGCTCGAGGAACTGCAGCACGCTGCCCGGTATGCGAGAGCCCTGGGACTGGCCGTACACGCCGGTCACGGACTCACGTACCGCAATGTGCAGCCCGTCGCACGGATTCCCGAAATCGAGGAGCTCAACATCGGCCACAGTATTGTGAGCCGCGCGATCTTTACCGGCATGCGGTCGGCCGTGGAGGACATGGCCCGACTCATGCGCAGCGCGTAGCTACCCGGTGAACGCCGGGCCGTTCTCACCACGCGTGGCGCGGTGTACTTTATGAGCGTATCGGACCCGTTCCCCTTCACCCCCCTCGAGGTCGCATGACACCTTCCCTCGGCGCCGCGGAGTTCTTCGCCCTCGAAGCCGGGGAGTACCTCGAGCGGCTGGGCAACCAGATCGCCAAGCCCGACGGGCCGGCCCCGGACGAGTTCATGCGGTTCAGCCGGGCCCTGCGCGGCTCGGCCCTCATGGCGAAGCAAAGCGACATCGCCCACGCCGCCGCCGGCCTCGAATCGGTCGCCCGGCAGTACCGCGAGGGAACGCTCAAATGGGGCCCAGCCGTCCGTGAGGTAACCGGGCAAGCAATCGAGGACCTCAAGCTCTTGGTCCGTGCCGCGGGCAACTGGGCAGAGGAGCACCGGAGCCGGGCGCACCGCGTGGGGCAAGCCCTGGAGGAGGTCGGCGGGATACCGGCGGCATTCAGCACGCCTCAACCCGACGCAAGCCGAGAGGCCGGCCCGCTCGCAATGAGCACCGGAGTCCGTGCATTCGTAGCTCGTGAAGGGGCCTTGATCGCCAGCGCGCTCGACCGCGCTGCCAATGCGCTTCGGGTCGAGGCCAGGGCGAAAGACCCGGTCAACACGGTGATCCGTCGTCTGCAGTCGTTGCGCGGCCTGGCCGAACTCGGCGAGCTGCCTCCCTTGCCTGAGATCCTCGATGGGATCGAACTCGCGTGTACCGAACTCGACCGAGCCTACGCCCCACCTCCCGGCATCGCCGACGTGTTCGATGCCGCCGCACGTGCGGTAACCCGCATTTCGCGCGATGTCGCAGGCACCGGGCGAACGACCAGCGAGTCCGAAGAGGGGCGTCGCTTTGCCGACCTGCTCCTGCGGGCGTTCGTGGCAGAGGAGGATGTGGTCCCGATCGCCACCCTGGCGCCGGAAGATGGTGAGCCCTGCGTGATGGAGCGTGGCCCCGGCCGTGCCAGTGGGCGGGGCGAGTCGCTGAGCGCCATGGAAGTCACCGGCCACGCCGACCACCTCCTGGCAATCGCCCACGAGCTCGGAACTGCCAGCTCGAACGTCGAGCGGGAGCTCAGGCTCTTCAGCGTGTTCGGCTCGCTGCGCGCCTTGAGCCAGACGTCGAGCGCAGCATTTGGCGGCGCCCTCCGGGACTTCGGTGCGGCCGCACGGTCCCACATCGCCCGCGGGCGCGCGGGCGCCACGCTGGATGCCTTTGCGGCGGTGCTCGACGAGGCCGGCCACCTGCTCCGCGACCATCACGAGGGGGTGCCGGATGCGGCGCAACTCGAACGGCTCGCGGCCCTCACCTCGCGTCTCGCCACCCTCGAGCCCACAACCCCACCCGCCGAACCGCCAGGCGAGATCGTGCCGATCAGCACGCTTGCTCCGGACACGGAGGAGGACGTGCCGGGCCCGGCGGACGACGTGCCCGCCATGCGAAGCGACTTGGCCACGAGCTTCGTGACCTTTGCGCGGCTGATGCAACAGACCCCCGGGGTCGAGCCGTCTCTTGAGGCTTTCTTGGATCGGCCAACCGTCCGCCCCTCCTCGAGTGCGGTGGGCGAGGAAGTCGTTCCGATCTCGACGCTGCTCTACACGGGACCCGGAGCGCTCGACCGTGCCACGTTGGTCCGGGAGCAGATCCAAGGGCTTCTCGCCAAGAACGACGCGTGGGAATCGGTCAAGCCCTTGGTCGAGGAGTTGCTCGACCTCGTGCCGCTGGCGCGCGGAGTCGCGTCCTAGCGTGCCTGGCCACACCGGCGCCACATGACTGAGGTCCCAACGCCGACCAGGCCTCCGATCTGGCGGCTGGTTCTGGCGGTGGTGATTTCGCTCGCGCTCTTGGCGTGGGCGGTCAAGGGCGTGCACTTGGACCAGTTCATGGCCAACGTGCGCGGCGCGCGAATCCTCCCACTCATCGGCTGCGTCGTCCTGGCCACCCTGACCTTTCCCGCAAGGCTGTTGCGTTGGCGCCTGTTGCTGCGCCGTCCGGACGGTGGCCCCTACCCCTACAAGCCACTGTGGCACGCGGTTGCCATCGGGTTCGCCGCCAACAACCTGCTTCCTTTTCGCGCCGGCGAATTACTCCGAACCTACGCGGCGAGCAGGCTGGCCTCGGCCCGACTGACCGCCGCGCTTTCGTCCATCGCGGTCGAACGGGTCTTCGACAGCCTGGCGGTGGTCTTTCTCCTGACCGTCGCGCTGTTCCTTCCCGGCATGCCGGCGGACGTCACGATCTCGGGAGTGTCCATCACCCGCGCGGCGATGGCAGCGGGCATCCTCTCGGCACTCGCCCTGGTCGCGGCAGGCCTGGTGGTGGCCTTTCCCTTGGCCGCCGAACGGCTGGTACACCGCCTGATCCGCGCCAAGGGGCTGGCCGACCGGATCAATTCAGTCATCGAGGGCCTGCGCCAAGGCATGTCCGCGCTCCGGAGTCCTGGTCGGTTCCTTGGCGTGGCCCTGTGGTCGGTCGGGATTTGGCTCTTGAACGGCCTTGCGTTCTATGTGGGATTCGCCGTCTTCAACCTACCGGTCAATTTCGCCGGAGCCCTGCTGCTCCAGGGTGTATTGGTCTTTGGCATTGCGGTCCCGCTGGCTCCGGGATTCGTTGGCGCGTTTGAGGCGGTGATCCGGGTCGTGCTCTCCATCTACGGCATCCCGCCCGATCAGTCCCTGTCCTTCGCCCTGACCTATCACGTCACCACCTTCATTCCCATCACCGTGCTCGGTCTCTGGTCCTTCGGGCTGACCGGCATGAGCCTGGGGCACCTGCGCCAGGACTCCCGAGCGAGCGAGTGACCGATCCCGCCTTCCGGATTGCCGCGCACGCGAAGGTCAATCTGTTCCTTCGAGTCCTGGCCAAGGAACACGACGGTTTCCACGCCGTCGAAACGCTCCTTTGTCTCGTCGACCTGGCGGATGAGGTCGTGGTGGCACGTGGCGGAACCCCCGGCAAAGTCGCCCTGGAGGTGGACGGACCCGACACCGGACCAGCGAACGAGAACCTGGCCGTCCGCGCGGCCAACATGGTGCTGGCTGCCACGGGCAACCGGTTTGGCATCGAACTTCGCCTCACCAAACGCATTCCCGTCGCTGCTGGGTTGGGCGGGGGGTCGAGTGATGCCGCCGCGGCGCTTCTGGCAGTCAATGCGCTGGCGGGCGGGGCCGTGCCGCAGCACGAACTCCTGCAATTCGCCGCCCGGCTCGGGAGCGATGTCCCCTTCTTCCTGACCCGCACCCCGCTGGCGATCGGCTGGGGCCGGGGCGAGCGGCTGTTGTCCCTGCCCCCGCTCCCGGCCTGTCCGGGGCTGCTGGTGTCGTCTCAAACCGGCATCCGGACCAGCGACGCCTATGGCTGGGTGGACGAGGCCCGCGCGGATACAGGACGACGGGGCGCCGTCGCCCTGACACTGGACGCGCTTTCGACCTGGGGCGATGTGGCCCGCATGGCGGGTAACGACTTCGAATCCGCCGTGTTCGCTCGCCGACCGGAGCTCGGTGACGCGTTCCGGGCGCTGGCGGAAACTCGGCCCCTGACGTGCCGTCTCAGCGGATCGGGGGCCACGATTTTCGGTCTATTCCGAAACGAGCGGGACCGCGATGACGCCAGCTCGATGCTGGGTCGGCGTCACGGCACCGTGACCCCCGTCCGGACCCTATCCGCGCCGCCCTTGGGCCCCGAACCGCTATCGGTCGAGTGATCCCTCCCCGGCGGGCCCGGGCGCGGCCGGGACCGTTTACCCCGCCGGTGGGATGGGTTACGTTCTACACGGTTTTCGCTGGCCCTTCGTCCAATGGCAGGACATCAGATTTTGGATCTGAGAATGGTGGTTCGAATCCACCAGGGCCAATGTCCACCGTCCCGGGCGTTGGTCGGTCGCGGCGGTTGACGCTCGACGCAAAGGGTCGCTAGCTTTCTAGGCTATCTCATGCCGGACATCTCGCTGTCCCAGAGCCGAATGCTTCTCATGAGCGGAACGGCCAACCGTCCCCTCGCTGAGGAGGTGGCAAGTCACTTGGGTGAGTCGCTCTGCCGGCTTACCATCAAGCGCTTTTCGGACGGCGAGATCTTCGTCAAGATCGACGAGAATGTCCGTGGGAAGGATGTCTTCATCATCCAGCCCACCAATCCGCCGGCCGAGAACATGATGGAGCTGCTGCTCCTGATTGACGCGGCCCGGCGGGCAAGCGCGGCACGGATCACGGCGGTCATCCCGTACTTTGGGTACGCCCGGCAGGATCGGAAGGATCAGCCCCGCGTGGCCATCAGCGCGAAGCTCATGGCCAACATGATCACACGGGCAGGGGCCGACCGGGTGCTGGCAATGGATTTTCACCAGCACCAGCTGCAGGGGTTCTTCGACCTTCCGGTCGACCACCTCTACGCGGCACCGGTCTTCACCAGTCATTACCGCCAGAAGGCGCTGAAGAACCTGGTGGTGGTGGCGGCCGATGTCGGCGGGGCCAAGATGGCCCGAGGGTTTGCAAACCGGTTGAACGCGTCGATCGCGATCATCGACAAGCGCCGGCCCTCGGCCAACATTGCGGAAGTCGTGAATGTGGTGGGCAATGTCGAGGGACGGGACTGCCTGATTCCCGACGACATGATTGATACGGGCGGGACGATGACCGAGGCCATCCATGCGCTGAAGCGGCTGGGGGCTCGCGACATCTACTGCTGCGGGACGCACGCGTTGCTGTCCGGACCGGCAATCGACCGGCTCGCGGCGTCCCCGGTGAAGGAAGTGGCGGTGACCAACACGATCCAGCTGCCGGCCGAGCGGAGGTTCGATCGGCTCACGGTGCTGTCGATCGCGCGGCTCCTCGCCAAGGCGATTGGATATACCCACAGCGATCAGTCGGTGAGTTCGCTCTTCGACTGACACGAAGGACTGAATCATGTCGCAGAACGCACAACTCGACGTAGCCCGCCGCACGAGCAGTGGCAAGGGAGCGGCACGATCGCTCCGACGCCTCGGCCAATTGCCTGGCGTCATCTATGGCCGCGGACGGGAGTCCCTGCCCATCACGATCGAGGCCGCGGCGCTTCAGCGTCTGCTGGCCCGCGGCGGCTCCTCGAGCACCCTGTTCGAGGTGTCCATCGACAGCGGCGAGCCGGTGCAGACGTTGATCCGCGAGCTCCAGCGCGATCCGTTGCGGCCCGAGCACATCCTCCACATCGACCTGTATGAGGTCCACGCCGGCGAGAAGATCGAGCTCTCCGTACCGATCCACCTGGTGGGAACGGCGGAAGGCGTCCGGAACGAGGGCGGCGTGCTCGACCATGCGCTCCGCGAGCTGGACATCAAGGTCTTGCCGCGCGACATCCCGAAATCGGTCGACCTCGACGTGACAGCGTTGACCATCGGCGATGCCCTCTACGTACGTGACATCCAACTGGGCGACGTCGAGATCATGAACGATCCGGATATCGCGGTCTGCTCGGTGGTCGCGCCGAGGGCCATCGAGGAGCCGGTAGCGGTCGAGGCCGCGGAGGGCATTGAAGTCGTGGCGGAGGGTGAGGCCGCGCCCGAGCCCGAGCTGATTCGGAAGCCAAAGCCCGAGGAAGAGACAGAAGAGCCGTAGAGCTGACCGCTGCGTATCATCGTGGGGCTCGGCAACCCCGGGCCGGAATACGCCCGAACCCGGCACAACGCCGGCTGGCGACTGCTCGACCATTTGGTCGAGCAGTGGGGTGTGGGGTCCCTCACGCGAGGAGGAGGAGCACGCCAGGGTACGGCACGGCGCCACGGACATGAATGCCGTCTGATCAAACCCCTGACGTACATGAATCGGAGCGGGGCGGTCTTGGCCCCGCTCCGCGCGCATCCGGCCTTCGAACCGAGCCGCGAGTTGCTGATCCTGGTGGATGACGTGGCCTTGCCAGTCGGACGGTTCCGGTTGCGAAGCCAAGGCAGCGCTGGAGGTCACAACGGCCTGAAGAGCATCGAAGGTGCCCTGCTCCGGCAGGACTATGGGCGCCTGCGCATCGGGGTCGGGCCGGTGCCCGACGAGGTCGATGACCTCGCCGATTTCGTGCTCAGCCCATTTCTGCCGGATGAGGAAGAGACGCTCGGAGGTCTGCTCGATCCAATGACTGAGGCCGTGGACCTGTGGTTGGCCCATGGTATGGAAGAAGCCATGAACACGTTCAATCGCTGACGGAGGAGTTGTGATCGACCTCGTTCAACTCGTGCAGTACGCCGTGTATGCCGCCGGGGGCGGCCTGCTGGGCCTCATCATCGCGCTGCTGATTTATGGCTACATCAAACGGCAGTCCGCTGGCTCCGAGATCATGCAGGATCTCGCCCGGTCGATTGAGACCGGGGCCATGGCGTTCCTCAGACGCGAGTACATGGTGCTGTTTCCCTTCCTCTTGGTCGTCGCGGTGCTGCTCGGCCTCGCGGTCGGGCGAAACACCGCAATGGCGTACGTGTTCGGCGGCCTGTGTTCCGTCGGCGCCGGCTTCTTCGGCATGAAGGCCGCGACCAAGGCCAATGTGCGCACGTCGGAAGCCGCCCGAGACAGCGGACAGGCCAAGGCGTTGCGGATCGCCTTCAACGGCGGCGCCGTGATGGGACTGGCCGTGGCCTCGCTCGGCCTACTGGGAATCGGGACCGTGGCGTACCTCGTGCTCGACGAGGCCATCGTGAGCGCCGAGATGTTCAAGAACTTCAGCGAGATCATCAGCGGATTCGCCATGGGGGCGTCTTCGATCGCGCTCTTCGCCCGCGTCGGAGGCGGCATCTACACCAAGGCCGCCGACGTCGGCGCCGACCTGGTCGGCAAGGTGGAAGCGGGAATCCCCGAAGACGATCCGCGGAATCCAGCCACCATCGCCGACAACGTGGGTGACAACGTCGGTGACGTGGCCGGCATGGGCGCCGACATCTTCGAGAGTTACGTGGGCGCGGTCATCGCAACGGTCGCCTTGGCCGCGACGAGTCCCGTGATTCCGCTCGAGTACCGGGCCAATGCGGTGGCTCTGCCCATCACGATGATCCTCGCGGGCCTGGCCGCCTCCCTCGTCGGCATCGCCTCGATGAAGCTGCTGGAGCGCGGCTCACCGGCCAACGCGCTCAGGCTCACGACATTCATCGCGGCAGGGCTGTTCATGCTGGCGGCATACTGGCTGACCACGCAGCTACCCCTCGGCATGGCCGCGAAGCCAGCCATTGGCGCCTTCTACGCCGTCGTTGCCGGTACGGTCGCGGGCATCTTGATCGGCCTCTCAACCGAGTACTACACGGCCGCCAAGCCCATTCGCGATATCGCGGAAGCATCGCTCACCGGCCCGGCGACCAACATCATTGCAGGCCTCGCGGTGGGGCTCAAGTCTGCGGTGATTCCCCTGCTGCTCATCTGTGCGGCCATCTTCGTCTCCTATCAGTCGGCCGATCTCTACGGCATTGCCATCGCGGCAGTCGGGATGCTCGCCACCGTCGGCGTCACCATGAGCGTCGACGCCTACGGCCCGGTGGCGGATAACGCCGGCGGCATCTCGGAGATGAGCCACCTGGGTCCCGAGGTCCGGAAGATCACCGACAGCCTCGACGCCCTCGGGAACACCACGGCCGCGATGGGCAAGGGCTTTGCCATCGGGTCCGCTGCGCTGACCGCGCTGGCCTTGTTCTCCGCGTTTGCAACCGCGGTGAGTCCGCCCGGCGAAGTGTTGTCGCTCGACCTGGTGAACCCCATGGTCGTGATCGGCCTCTTCATCGGTGGGACGCTGCCGTTCGCCATCGGCGCCATGACGATGACCGCCGTCGGACGCGCCGCGGCGGGCATGGTCGAGGAGGTGCGACGGCAGTTCCGAGAGATCCCCGGTCTGATGGAAGGCACGGGAAAACCCGACAGCGCTCGCTGCGTCGACATCTCGACCCGCGCCGCACTGCGGGAGATGATCCTGCCGGGCGTGACGGCGGTCGTCGCACCGGTCGTGGTCGGCTATTTCCTTGGTGTCCAAGCACTGGGTGGGCTGCTCGGCGGCGCCACGCTTTCTGGAGTCCTCCTAGCCCTGTTCATGGCCAACGCTGGTGGCGCGTGGGACAATGCCAAGAAATACATCGAGAGCGGCGAACACGGCGGCAAGGGATCCGATCCGCACAAGGCCGCCGTCGTCGGTGATACCGTGGGCGACCCGTTCAAGGATACGTCCGGCCCGTCCATGAATATCCTCATCAAGCTGATGTCGGTGGTATCGCTCGTTCTGGCGCCATGGTTCGCGAGCTTGTAGGCGCATCCAAATGTCGGATTTGGACTCGCAGCTATCGGCTATCGGCTAACGGCTTCACACCGTTAGCCGACAGCGGTTAGCCGATAGCGTTCTTCCATGCTCCGCCTCGGCATCATCGGACTCCCCAACGTGGGGAAGTCCACGCTCTTCAACGCCCTCACGTCGGCCGGTGCACTGGTGGCGAATTACCCCTTCGCCACGATCGAACCCAACACGGGCATCGTCCCCGTGCACGATCCGCGGCTGGATGTCCTCACGACCATCGTCCAACCCAAGGAAACCGTCCCGGCGACCATCGAGTTCGTGGACATCGCGGGCCTGGTCAAGGGTGCCAGCGAAGGCGAGGGTCTTGGCAACAAATTCCTCGGCCACATCAGAGAAGTCGACGCGATCGTCAACGTGGTGCGGTGCTTCGAGACCGACAGCGTCCAACATGTCATGGCCACGGTCGATCCGGTACGAGACCGGGAGATCGTGCTGGTTGAATTAGGTCTTGCGGATCTGGCCTCCGTTGAAAAGCGGCTGGAGCGGACCACGCGATCCGCGCGCTCCGGCGACGAACAGGCGAAACTCGAAGTCGCCATGCTGGAGCGGGTCCAGGCGCTCTTGGCCGAAGGAAAGCCGGCCCGAGCCTACACGCCCAGCGAGGATGAGCGTCTGGCGTTTCAATCCCTCAACCTGCTCACCACCAAGCCGGAGTTGTATGCCGCAAACGTAGCGGAGGACGATATCGCCACCGGAAATCCCGCGGTCCGCAAACTCGAGGCGGCCATCGCGCTATCCCATGAGCCGGCAGAGGTCGTCACTTTTTCCGCGCAGATGGAGGCCGACCTTCTGAGCCTCTCCGAGGAGGAACAGCAGGAATACCTCGACGGACTCGGCGTTGCGGAAACGGGGCTGGACCGACTCACCCACGCCGCCTATCACTTGCTGGGGCTTCTCAGCTTCTTCACCACGGGCGAGAAACAAGTGCGGGCCTGGACCATCCACCGAGGTGAAACAGCCTACGAGGCTGCCGGCGAGATCCACACCGACTTCCAGCGCGGGTTCATTCGGGCAGAGACGGTGTCGTATGACGATTTCGTTCGTGTCGGCGGATGGAAGCAGGCACGGGATCAGGGCTTGATCCGCGCCGAGGGCAGGGACTACGTGGTAGCGGATGGTGACATTATTCTGTTTCGATTCAACGTCTGAATTGAAGAGTCCGGGTACCACCTTCGCCACCATGGCAAACGCCAGGGCGGCTACCCGCCGAGAGCCAGCCGCTCCCGCCACCCGCCGGAGAGCGCCGGGCACTCCGCCAGCCTCGCCGCGGCGGCGGGATCGTTCCGCCGCGCCTGGTAGACCCGGGCGGCCTCGCGGACCGTCCACTCGGGATAGGGCCGGCCGGTGAGCTCGGCCATCATGCCTGCTTCGAGCCAACCCTCGCGGATCACTCGGAGATACCAACCCCCGCGGCCAGATGATTCGACGCGCGTGACCATGTCGGCCACGCGGAACTTCCGGGCCAAGTTCTGACAGGGCTGCCGGGGCTGGGCCACCTCGATGATTACGTCGCCAATGGCCAGGCGATCGCCGATGCACACTGTATCCTCAGTCGGCCCCGCAATCGTCAAATTCTCCCCAAAGGCCCCCGGAGCAAGCACCGCCAACCCGAGTTCCCGCTTCCAACTCGGGTAATGGGAAGCGGCATACGCCAAGAGGGCGCGTTCGGGCCCTCCATGATGCCGACGGTCTGCCTGAGCGTCCCCGTCGAGTCCTTCGGTTCCCAGCCAGAGTTTCCCTTCTACCGGGGACTTGTTGATGGCACTGGTCCAGGGACGATCGAGCGGATTCTCTGCGTTCGGCACCCCAAGCGCTCGGGGTTGACCGACCTGGATCGAGATAATTCGAATCGCCGGCTCCGTCATCACCTCTCCTTGGCAGGCGCTGCTTGGCGCGCGACGAAGGCCCGGACACCTGGTCCATGACCTCGGTAATCCCGCATCGGTGCTTCACTCCGCCACCATCATGGAGGCCGGCGCGCTGCGACACCGTCCCCGTCTTCGCACAGGTCACGCACCGTGCCAGCTCCTGGTGTGGAGCTCGCGAATGGCCTCGGTGGACACCGGCCGCTGATCCGAGTGGGCTGCATTGTTGCCCACGTGCGTCGACCCTCCCTCTCAGGGCCCGAACGGGACCTAATCTACCCTCACAGTCGTCCCCGAGCGCCGGACTTCCTTCGAGGTTCCTGCCCGCTTAAGTTATAGTGTTACCAATAGATTCCCTCCTCGGCCTACACCTGAAGCCGGGGCGACGAGACCAAAGGAAGGTGCTATGAC
>DATHRW010000182.1:0-5561 GCA_035464955.1 Gemmatimonadales bacterium | reverse complement strand
AGATCGAGCTGGCCACTCCGCTCACCGTCGATGCCACCGGCGCCGGCGACCTGACGCTCTACGTCGACATCGGCACCTGGTTCCTGAACCAGGCGGGCACTGCCTACGTCGATCCGGCCCAGGCCAATAAGGGCGGGCAGTTCGAGAGCGAGGTCAAGAACAACATCCAGCAGTCGTTCGACGCATTCGAAGACGAGGATCACGACGGCCACAGCGACGACAGCTGACCGCCGCGAGCCTGAACACCACCTCAGGGGCCGACGCCCTCTTCCCACCGGGAGGGGGCGTCGTCGTAGGTCCCAGACTCAGCAGCCGCCTACGACCGCGCCAATTACGCTCGTACTTCCTTCGTTCGCCCCAACAGCCGCGCATTGATGGCCACGATGACGGTCGAGAGCGACATGAGGACGGCGCCCATGGCGGGTGAGAGGAGAATCCCGGCTCGATAGAGCACGCCGGCTGCCAACGGGATCGCCACGACGTTGTAGCCGGTCGCCCACCAGAGATTCTGGACCATCTTGCCGTAGGTGGCGCGGGCCAATGTCACGATGGCCAACACGTCGCGCGGGTCGGAGCGCACCAGGACGATGTCGGCCGACTCGATTGCGACGTCGGTCCCCACCCCTATGGCAATGCCCACGTCCGCCTCGACCAGTGCGGGTGCGTCGTTGACGCCGTCCCCCACCATCGCGACGGTCAGGCCACGTCCTCTGACCTCTCGAACCTTCGCCGCTTTGCCGTCCGGCAGGACTTCCGCGAAGTATTCGTCGAGGTTCAGCTCGTCGGCCACCCAGCGCGCGACCGCCTCGGCGTCTCCGGTGAGCATGATGACCTTGATGCCCAAGTCCTTGAGCCTGCCGATCGCCGTCCGCGACTCCTCACGGATGATATCGGCCAAGGCAATGGCGCCAACGGGGCTACCTTCCCGGATCACGTACACGACCGTCTTCCCTTGTGCCGCGAGAGCGCGTACCTGCGGATCGTCTACCGCAAGGGTTCGCTCGCGCAGATAGCCGGGGCTCACCACTTTCACGTCGATGCCGTCAACGACCCCTTCCGCTCCCTTGCCGGGGATTGCGCGGACGTTCTGGGGAGTGGCGCGGTCGAGGCCGCGGGCATCGGCCGCAGTCACGATGCCGGCAGCGATGGGGTGCTCCGACTGGGTTTCCACTGCCGCCGCGAGACGTAGTACCTCGTTCTCGGTGAGCCGGCCCAACGGGATGACGTCGGTCACGCCGAAACGGCCTTCGGTGAGCGTGCCGGTCTTGTCGAAAATGATCGCGTCGAGCTCCCGAGCCCGCTCGAACGCGGTGCGATCCCGAATCAGCAGTCCGTGCTTGGCCGATAATCCTGTCGAGACGGCCACCACGAGAGGAATGGCCAGCCCCAACGCATGAGGGCAGGTAATCACCATGACGGTCACCATGCGCTCGAGGGCAAAGTCGAACGGGCGGCCCAATATCAACCACACGACGAGGGTCCCGCTGCCCGCCACAAGCGCGATGACCGTGAGCCACAGGGCCGCGCGGTTGGCCAGGTCTTGGGTACGAGAGCGGGTCTCCTGGGCCCGCCGGACCATCCCGATCACTTGGGCCAGATAGGTGTCTTCGCCGGTCTTCTGGACCTCCACGGTGATCGCGGCCTCTCCATTCACGGCCCCACCGATCACCTCATCACCCTCGCTCTTTTCCACCGGGCGACTTTCCCCGGTGAGCATCGCTTCGTTGACCGACGTGCGTCCCTCAACGATGCGCCCGTCGGTCGGGACTTTCTCCCCTGGTTTCACGAGGATCCGGTGACCAGGCTGGAGATCACTCACCGGAACGTCTTCAATCTGATCACCCTCCACCAACCGGTGCGCCTCGGCCGGCATCAGCGCGACCAGTTTCTCCAGCGCCGCGGATGCTCCCATCACCGAGCGCATCTCGATCCAGTGGCCCAGGAGCATGATGTCGATCAAGGTGGCAAGCTCCCAGAAGAACACCTTGCCGGTCACGCCAAACACCACGAGGGAGCTGTAGCCATACGCCACGGTGATGGCCAAGGCGATGAGGGTCATCATGCCCGGTCGCCGCTTCCCAAGTTCGGTTATAAATCCTTTTAGGAACGGATGGCCACCATAGAAGAACACCACCGAGGCCAGGACGAACTGCGCCAGGCCTTGCCCTGGAAAGGCGAGGCGATCCTCCAGGCCGAGCACGCGCTGGATGGCGGGGGCAAGGGCCAGCACCGGAAGGGTCAGGGCGAGAGCGATCCAGAACCGGCGCCGGAAGTCGGCAACCATGTGGGCGTGGTGCGATTGGTGGCCGCCATGGTGTTGTGGCATCGTGCCTCCGCTAGCTGAGGGCCGCCAGGCCCTCGGCGCCGGTTCGGATCTTAATGATGGCGTTGACTGGATGGACGGATACGATTCCGTCCCCCTGCCTCCCCGTGCTTGCGCATCCCAGGATCAATTCGGTGTACATCTCGGACCGCTCGGCATCGCAGATGAATTGCACCTGTGCCTTGTCCGCGTAAACGGAGCCCTCCTCGAAGGAGAGCTTCGTTGATGCCGGATCGACGCCGGCCCCAATGGCGTGTACCCGTGTCACCGTCAGACGCGGGGCGCCCGATTCCTTGAGACACCGCACCACCCGATCGAGCATGGCAGTTCGGACGATGGCGCGGATTTCGACGATGTCTTCCATGGTACCCACTCCTATTCCGCCGGCGTCAGAGCCAGGTCATCCTGCAAGGCGCCCTTCACCACGTTCTCCGGCTTGCGGGCAACCTGCCACCCCCGCCAGAGCAAGTAGATCGCAGGGATCACGGCCAACGTGAGCAGGGTTGCCGTCACCATGCCGCCGACCATAGGCGCCGCGATGCGCTTCATGACGTCCGCCCCAGTTCCGGCACTCCAGAGGATCGGAGCGAGACCGGCGGTGATGGCGGTGACCGTCATGATCACGGGACGGAGCCGTTCGAGCGCCCCCTCCCGAACCGCGGCCGCGACGTCGGACCGCGATCGCATCTGGCCCTCGAGGCCACGGCGGTGAAAGGCTTCATCGAGGTAGATCAGCATGATCACGCCAGTCTCTGCCGCGACACCCGCAAGCGCGATGAACCCGACCCAGACCGCGACACTGGTGTTGTAGCCCAAGAGCCACAGGAACCAGATACCGCCCACCAAGGAGAAGGGGAGCGCAAGCATGACGATCAGCGACTCCGCTACCCCTCGAAAGTTGAGGTACAACAGGAGGAAGATGATCCCGAGTGTCACCGGAACCACGATCTTCATCTTTTCGACCACCCGCTGCATGAACTCGTATTGGCCGCTCCAGAGGAGTGTGTAGCCTGTCGGCAGGGCCAGCTCCCGGGCCACCACCGCCTGTGCTTCACGGACGTAGCCGCCGACGTCACGTTCCCCGATGTCCACGAAGATGGTGGTGACGGGAAAGGCATTCTCGGTCTTCACCGCCATTGGGCCTTGGACTACCTGCACCGTCGCCACCTGTCCCAATGGGATCTGGGCGCCCCCCATTGTCGGAATGACCACTTCTTTCAGTTTCTGGACATTGTCGCGTAGTTCGCGCGGATACCGGACGTTCACGGTGTAGCGCTCCCGTCCTTCCACCGTGAAGGCAGCGTCGATCCCGCCGACCGTGGCCATGATGCCGTCGTGGATGTCGCCCACGTTCAAGCCGTAGCGCGCCGCCTCGGTCCGATCGATATCGATATCGACGTAATACCCCGACACCCCCCGCTCAGCGAAGGCGCTCCGTGTACCTGGCACGGCCTGAACCATTCGCTCCACCTGCTCGCCCAGCGTCTGCAGCGTGTCCAGGTCGGGGCCGAAGATCTTGATGCCGACCGGTGTTCGTACTCCCGTGGCGAGCATGTCGATCCGTCCCTTGATGGGCATAGTCCACGCGTTGGTGACGCCGGGCATCTGGACGGCCCGATCCATCTCGCCGATCAGGCGCTCGTAGGTCATGCCGGGACGCCACTCCTCGGATGGCCGGAGCGTGATCGTCGTCTCATACATGTCGAGCGGAGCAGGGTCGGTCGCCGTCGAGGCCCGGCCCACCTTACCCAGCACGATGGCGACCTCTGGAAACGACGCCAGCACACTATCCTGGCGGCGCATGATCTCGCGCGCCTGTGCGATGGAGACGCCCGGCACAGTGGTCGGCATGAACAGGATTGATCCCTCGTGGAGCGGGGGCATGAACTCGCTCCCCAATCCGCGCCAGGGCACCACGGTCACCCCAAGGACCACGGCCGCCCCCGCGATCACCATCCACGGCCGGCGCACCACGAACTCGATGACCGGGCGATAGACCCAGCGGAGCCACCGATTGATCGGATTCCTGGATTCGGGCCGGATCTTTCCGGTGATGAGATATCCCATGAGCACCGGCACCAGGGTGATCGACAGGAGCGCCGACCCCGCCATGGCAAAGGTCTTGGTGAAGGCTAGCGGCTTGAACAGCCGCCCTTCTTGCTGCTCCAAGGCGAACACCGGCAGGAAGCTGAACGTGATGATCAAGAGCGAGAAAAACAGCGGAGGGCCCACCTGCTTGGCGCTTTCGAGCACCAGCTCCCAGCGGGGAATTCGCCCCTCCGCCCGCTCGATGTGCTTGTGCATGTTCTCGATCATCACGATCGCGCCGTCGACCATGGCCCCGATGGCAATGGCGATGCCGCCCAAGCTCATGATGTTGGCGCTGACTCCAATGGCACGCATCACGATGAACGAGATCATGATGCCGAGCGGCAGGGTAATGATCGCGACGAAGGCGGACCGGGCGTGGAGCAGGAACAGGACGGCTATAGCCGCCACGATGACCGACTCTTCCAGCAGTTTGTCCCGCAGGGTGGCGATGGCGTGATGGATCAGGTCGCTCCGGTCGTAGGCGGTGCGGAGGCGTACCCCCGCGGGGAGGCCCCTTTCCACCTCTGCCAAGCGCCGCTTGACCGCTTCGATGGTCTTGAGCGCATCGGAGCCGAAGCGCATCACCACGATCCCGGCCACGACCTCGCCTTGGCCGTTGAGATCGGCCGCCCCACGCCGCGGCGCCGGTCCCAGCTGGACTGAGGCGACATCGGCCACGCGAATGGGCGTTCCGTTCGGCGTGGCGCCGACGGTGACATTTTCGATGTCTTCGATGCCCTCGAGATAGCCTAGGCCGCGGATCATGTACTCGCGTCCGCCCATCTCCAGGACGCGAGCCCCGATGTCGATATTGTGGGCTCCGATCGCCTGGGTGACCCGGGTCACCGGAATATTGAACGCGCGGAGACGTTCGGGCTGCACCTCCACCTGGTACTGCCGGACGAACCCGCCGAGGCTCGCGACCTCGCTCACACCGGGGACGGCAGTGAGCTGATAGCGGATGTACCAATCCTGGAGGGTTCTGAGCTCGGCCAAGTCCAGGCTGTCCGATTCGAGCACATACTCGAACACCCAGCCGACCCCGGTGGCATCAGGCCCGAGCGAAGGCTCGACACCGACCGGCAGCTGCTTCCGGATCCCGTTCAGGTACTCGAGGACCCGCGACCGCGCCCAATAGATGTCGGTA
>DATHRW010000181.1:0-7809 GCA_035464955.1 Gemmatimonadales bacterium | reverse complement strand
GGCCCCACCAGAACCGAATCGCTGGGAGAACGCATGAGTACCGACGTAAAGGTCGTTTCGGGACTCGACCGAGAAACCCTCGATATGACGCTCGAGGCCATCCGGGACTTCGCCGACCAGAGCCTGCCGCAGGAACTGCTGCTCGAGCTGGATGCCACCCACGAGTTCCCCGAGGCGCTGATCCGGGCCATGTGCGGTGAGCTGGGCATCCAACTGCTCTTCATTCCCGATGCCTACGGCGGGATGGGAGGCGGCTCGTTCGATGTCTACCGCGTCTGTGAGCTCATGGGATACATCGACCTCGGCGTCGCCACCGGGGTGCTGGCCACGTTCCTCGGCAGCGACCCGATTCTCTGGGGCGGCACCGACGAGCAGAAGGCGCGCTGGATGACCCGTATCGCCGAGGAAGGCCTGCTCATGGCCTATGGTGCGACCGAGCCCGAGGCCGGCAGTGATCTGGGCGCGCTGCGAACCACCGCGGAGCGCATCGAAGACGCCGGGACAGTGACCGGCTACCGGTTGAACGGCGCCAAGATGTGGATCAGCAACGGCGGCTTCGCCGATCTATATAGCGTGTTGGCCCTGGCGCCCGGTGGCCCGACCTGGTTCGTCATGGAAAAGGGCGCGGAGGGATTCACCTACGGCAAGCCCGAAGACAAGCATGGCATCCGCTCGAGCAATACGGCGGCGCTCTTCTTCGACAACGTCGTTGTTCCGGCCGAGAACCTCATCGGCACGGAGGAAGGCCAGGGGTTGGTGCAGGCGCAGTTGGTGTTCGGATATACCAGGCTAATGGTCGCCGCGTTCGGGCTTGGGGCAGGATGGGCCGCACTCGACCGCGCCATGGAGTATTCCACCACCCGGATACAAGCAGGCGGTCCGCTCTCCGGGAAACAGGGCTACACCCACAAGCTGATCGTGCCGCATGTCTGCCGGCTCGAGGCCGGTAGGGCGTTTATCGAAGAAACTGCCATGCGGCTGGACGGGGGCGAAGGCAGTCTCAACACCGAGGGTGCCATCGCCAAGTACATTGCAACGGAGGCTGGAAACGATGCCGCGGAGGCGGCGATCCAGGCTCTCGGAGGGTACGGGTACACCCGTGAGTACATGGTGGAAAAGATCAAGCGGGACGTCCGCATCACCACCATCTACGAAGGCACCTCCGAGATCATGGAGATGACCATCGCGCGCGACCGGTGGCAAACCCACTTGAAGACGCGTGGGCAGCACTATCATGACGACGCGACCCGGCTGCGGGAGCTGGCCGCGTCCAGCCCGGGCGTAGGCGCTGATGTGGCTGCGCTCGCGGCGGACGGCCTTGGTCACCTCCTGGAGCGTGCCCGCGTCGGACGGCTCACCCGGAACCAACACGTGCTGTTCCGGCTGGGTGCGCTGATTGCCCGGGTGGAAGCGGCGGGAGCCCTGGCGCGGCGAGCGGCGGCGGCGGCGAATGGCGGGTTGCCGGAGAAGGCGGACCAGCGACTCGATCCGGAGTCGCTGGCATTGGCCAGTCGTATTTATGCGCGCGAAGCGGCGTCCGCGATTGTCTCCGAAGGACTACGCTGGGTGGTTGGTGCGGACGGGGTGCCGGCGGCAGAGCTCGCGGCATTCGAAGCCTTGCTGGGGACCGGGGCGATCCATTCAGCACAGGCCGGGCTGGCGGATGACATGGACCGTCTGGCGCGACGGCTGTATCGGCGGTATGAGGCTTGAGTCGACAGCGTGGTTGTCACGCGCAATCCTCGATGTTGGAAGGCGATGAGAAAGTATGAAATCGACGGCTGACAGGGCGATCGCTATTGTCGGGGTGGGAGCGGTCCTGCCGGACGCACCGAACGCCGCGTCGTTCTGGACCAACCTGTGTGAAGGTCGCTACAGCGTGTCCGAGGTCCCAATCGAGCGCTGGGATGTCGCGAGATACTTCGATCCCGATCCCAAGGCCGTGGACAAGACCTATTCGAAGATCGGCGGCTGGGTACGGGAGTTCGAATGGAACCCCCTCGGCTGGCGCTTGCCTATTCCACCGAAGGTGGCGGAGGTGATGGATCTCGCCCAAAAGTGGGCGATCGTCTCGGCCCGGGAGGCCTTGGCCGATTACGGCTATCCCGACCGCGCCCTCGATGGAGAGCGCACCGCGGTGATCATGGGCAACGCACTCGGCGGGGATTATCACCTGATGACGGCCATGCGGGTGCTCTTTCCGGAAATCGCCGCGGAACTGACCGGGTCCCAAAGTTTCAAGGCACTGCCCGAGGCCGTGCGGCGTGCCGTCGTCGATGAACTGCGTGCCGGCGTCCAGACCCGTATTCCCGACATCACGGAAGACACCATGCCCGGCGAGCTGGCGAATGTCGTCGCCGGGCGCCTGGCCGCCCTGTTCGATTTCAAGGGCCCGAACTACATCACCGACGCCGCCTGCGCCTCGGCGATGGCCGCCATCAACGCGGCGGTCGAAGGGCTGAACGGGCGCGACTTCGACGCAGTGCTCACCGGCGGCATCGATGCCAACATGAGCCCGTCGACCTTCGTCAAGTTCTGCAAGATCGGCGCACTCTCGGCCACCGGGACCCGCCCCTATGCGGAGGGCGCCGACGGCTTCGTCATGGGCGAGGGTGCGGCGTGCTTCCTCCTCAAGCGACTCGACGACGCTGAACGTGCGGGCGACCCGATCTATGCCGTGATCCGCGGGCTCGGCGGCTCGAGCGACGGACGGGGCAAGGGTATCACGGCCCCCAATCCCGTCGGCCAGCGGTTGGCCGTGGTCCGGGGCTGGGAGCACGCGGGCCTGCTTCCTGAAGCAGGCGACCTGGTCGAAGGGCACGGGACCTCGACCAAGGTGGGAGACGTGGTCGAGGTGGAGAGCCTGACGGAAGTGTTTCAACGTCACGGTTTGCCGGCGCAATCCGTCGCCTTGGGGTCGGTGAAATCCAACATCGGCCACCTGAAGGCGGCCGCGGGGGCCGCGGGCCTCCTCAAGGCAACGCTCGCACTGCACCACAAGCTCGTGCCGCCCAACATCAACTTCCACGCGCCAAACCCCGCCATCGACTTCGTCCGCTCGCCGTTCCGCGTCACCACCGCGCTTCAGCCGTGGGAGAAGCCTGGGGCCAACGGAGAGTCAGCACGGCGCGCCGGGGTGAGCGCCTTCGGATTTGGGGGGACCAACTT
The DNA here is from genome assembly GCA_035464955.1 of Gemmatimonadales bacterium. Classification (GTDB taxonomy): domain Bacteria; phylum Gemmatimonadota; class Gemmatimonadetes; order Gemmatimonadales; family GWC2-71-9; genus JABDII01. Next base: position 4,641 of record DATHRW010000181.1, on the reverse strand, counting down.
CCACGTCGTGCTGGAGGAGTACGTGCCGGGCCGGCTCGCGCGACAACGGACGCTGGTGGCGTCCGCCGGGATCACCGCCGGGCCGTCGGAGACAGGTGCGGCACTCAAGTCTCCGCTGCGCGGAGCGATGGTCGTGGGTGGTGCCTCGGAAGCCGAGATTGCGAGCCGGCTCCGGCTCATCAAAGCCGAGGCGGACCGAGGCATCGCTCCGCCACCGCAAGCGCCGCTGGCACGGGACCTCGCAGCCCCCGTCCGACTCGCCATCGACTACGGCGATGCGACGGAGCTCGGCGATCTGGCGGGCAGGGCGCTCACGGCATTCGAGGAGGGACAGGAGGGCAGGTGGCGGGCGCTTCGCAACAAGGGGGTGTACCTCGGACGCGGTACCCCCGGGAAGGTTGCCTTCCTCTTTACAGGCCAGGGCTCGCAGTACGTGAACATGCTGGCGGAGCTCCGGGCCACGGAACCTATCGTTGCCGAGACGTTTGTCGAGGCCGATCGGACGATGGAACCGTTGATTGGACGCCCGCTCACCGATTGCATCTTTGTCGACCCAACCAATGAGGACCTCGCGACCCAGGCGGCCGAAGGTCTCCGTCAAACGGCCATCACTCAGCCGGCCGTGCTCACCGTCGATACGGCGCTCACTCGTTTGCTCGACGCGTACGGCATCGTGCCCGACATGGTGATGGGCCACAGCCTCGGCGAGTACGGCGCACTGGTGGCGGCTCAGGCACTCCCGTTTGCCGGTGCCCTGACCGCCGTTGCGGCGCGCGGCAAGGCGATGACCGAACTGTCCCTTGGAGACAACGGTCTCATGGCTGCCGTGTTCGGACCGGTGGACCGGGTCGAAGCGCTGTTGCGGGACACGCCGGGTTACGTCGTGGTCGCCAACCTGAACAGCAGTAAGGAATGTGTGATCGGCGGGGCCACCAAGGCGGTCGAGGCCGCGATGACCCTCCTTCAGGCGGAAGGACTGCGTGTCGCCCAGCTTCCGGTGAGTCATGCGTTTCATACCAAGATCGTGGAGCCGGCGGCGGCGCCGCTCACCGACGTATTGACCGGGCTCGGCGTTCGGCCCCCTGCAATTCCCATCATCTCGAATGTGACCGGCGAATTCTACCCCATGGGCCAAGGTGTGGAGCCGCAGATGATCGAACTCCTCGGCCGCCAGATCGGGTCGCCGGTGCAATTCGTGAAGGGCCTCAACACACTCTATGCGTCAGGGGCCCGAGTGTTCGTGGAGTTGGGTCCGAAGCGCGTCCTGTACGGCCTGGCCGAGGATGTGCTGCGTGAGCGCGCCGGTTTCGCCGCGTTCTACACCAATCATCCTCGAACCGGAGACGTTGCCTCGCTCAACCGCGCGCTCTCCGGACTCTATGCGGAAGGTCTCGGACGCGGCGCAGAAGAAACTGTGCCCGAGATTCATGCCGTGTCACCGCATCCGGCGCCGGCTCATGCGCTCGCAGGCGCTCCCGCGGCAACCGCCATGACACAACCACCACGTGAGACGCCGGCGCCGCCAGCTCGAGACGCCGAGTCTCCAGACCGGCTCCTGACCTTGGGTCGCATGTTTGCCGACTTCCTGGAACAGAGTTTCGAGGTCTACTCCGGCGGAGCCGCGCGACAGGTCCGGGTTGGGATCACCGGGGCATCACTCGGTCTCCCTGGCACCGAGCGGGTCTTCGAAGAAACCAACCTCGAGCGCATTCTCGGCGGGGAGGTGTTGATCGGGAACATTCCCGACAAGTTCCGCCGTGCCATGGCCGACATGCACGTCACACGGCTGGTGAAGGGAGCGAGTGGCGAGGCCAACTTTGTGACGGTCGACGACCCCAGCGGCGTCATCAAGCTCGCCGGCATCGGCGGGAAGCTCGACCTGGCGGGCGAGTACGGCTTTCCCGAAGACCGGGTGCAGGCGCTCGATCGAATTACCCGCCTGGCCATCGCGGCGGGGATCGAAGCCCTGCGTGATGCCGGCATCCCTCTCGTACGGCGATACAAGACCGCCACTACCGGATCGATGCTCCCAGTGGGCTGGAGCCTCCCCGAGGAGATGCGGGACGACACTGCAGTCATCTTCGGGTCGGCGTTCCCTGGAATCGATGCCCTCGCCACGGCCATGGATGCCTATCGTGAAGATCGCTCACGCCGTGGACGGCGTGACGAGCTCCAGGCGCTGCGGGCGGGCCTCCTGGCGCGTGACGATGCTGCCGGCGTCGCCGAATTGGATCGACGCATCGAAGCGTTGACCAGTGAAATCGAGGGCAATCCGTTCGAGTTCGACCGCCGCTTCTTGTTCCAGGTACTCACGATGGGACACTCGCAGTTCGCCGAATACATCGGCGCCCGCGGCCCCAACGTCCAAACCAACTCTGCCTGCGCCACCAGCACCCAAGCAGTGGCCCTGGCCCAGGACTGGATTCAGGCGGGACGCTGCCGCCGCGCCATCGTGCTGACCGCGGACGACATCACTACCGACACGCTGCTGCCTTGGATGGCGAGCGGCTTCCTGGCATCGGGCGCCGCCGCTACCGACGAGCGGGTGGAAGATGCGGCCCTGCCGTTCGACCGCCGCCGGCACGGCATGATTATCGGCATGGGAGCCACCGCCATGGTGGTGGAGGACCTGGCCGCTGCGGCGGAGCGCGGGATCCAGCCGGTTTGCGAGGTATTGGGCACCATCACCGCCAACAGCGCCTTCCACGGAAGCCGCCTCGACGTCGATCACATCGTCGGCGTGATGGAAGAGCTCGTCGCCGGTGTCGAACACCGCTGGGGCCTGTCCCGGCAGCAGATCGCGGCAGAGACCGTGTTCGTCTCCCACGAGACCTACACGCCGGCCCGCGGCGGGAGTGCCAGCGCCGAAGTGGAAGCGCTCAGGCACGTGTTCGGCGATGTGGCCGATTCGATCGTGATCGCCAACACCAAGGGATTCACCGGCCACGCGATGGGTGTGGGAATCGAAGACACCCTGGCGGTCAAGATGTTGGAGACCGGCATCGTCCCGCCCGTTGCCAATTTCCGCGAGATCGACCCGGCACTTGGAGCACTCAATCTCAGCCGTGGCGGCAGCTACCCTGTCATGTATGCGCTGAGGCTGGGTGCGGGATTTGGGTCGCAGATCAGCATGATGCTCCTGAGATGGACGCCGCCGCCGGATGGGGCGAGGCGCTCCCCAGGTGACATGGGCTACCAGCACCGCATCGCGGTCCCCCCAGCATGGCAAGGGTGGCTGACCCGGGTGACCGGATACGATGCGCCGGATTTGGAAGTCGTCGGGCGGACCTTGCGGGTCAAAGATCAGGGACCACCGAAGCGAGAGCCGGCGCGCAAGCCGCTCAGGCGTGCGCCAGGCCTGCCGCTCGTCGGTGCGCCAATTCGTGAGGCCGGCCCACCGCCGATTCGCCCCAGACCTCATGTGCCGGCACCCGAGCCGGTGACTCGGCCGGCGGTGGTGACCCACTCGCCTGAAGGCGCTCCACCCGCGGCCGTCCCGCCTGTGCGTGCGGACGCCTCCAAGGGTCCCGGTGCGGATGGTGTGGCCGAACGCATTCTCGCGATCGTCGCCGACCAAACCGGCTACCCGAAGGACATGTTGGCGCTCGACCTCGACCTGGAAGCCGATCTCGGCATCGATACGGTGAAACAGGCCGAGATGTTCGCCGCCATCCGGGAGGCGTATGACATCGAGCGAGATGAGAACCTGGCCTTACGCGACTATCCGACCCTCGCCCGGGCCATCGAGTTCGTGTATGAGAAGCGTCCCGATCTGAAGACAGGGAGCCCTGCTGCTCCCGCGGCGGCGGCACCCCCGCCGTCGGTCGCTTCCGCGGCACCACCGGTCGCGGCCCAGTCGGACGGCATTCGGGAGCGGGTGCTCGCCATCGTGGCCGAGCAGACCGGCTATCCGCCCGACATGCTCGACTTGGACCTCGACCTCGAGGCCGATCTGGGCATCGACACGGTGAAGCAGGCGGAGATGTTTGCCGCCATCCGTGAGGTCTATGGTATCGAGCGGGACGAAACGCTCGCGTTACGAGACTACCCGACCCTCGCGCGGGCCATCGAGTTCGTGTACGAGAAACGGCCCGACCTGCAGCAGAGTGGCGTTGCCACTGCCGCGTCTCCGGCAGCTCCGGTCACTCAGCCGACTTCGGCCACCCGACCCGCCGCAGCCGAAGCCGACAGCGTGCGGGAGCGGGTTCTTGGGATCGTGGCAGAGCAGACCGGGTATCCGCCCGACATGCTCGACCTCGATCTCGACCTCGAGGCCGATCTCGGCATCGACACGGTGAAGCAGGCGGAAATGTTCGCCGCCATCCGGGAGGTGTACGACATCGAGCGCGACGAGACGCTCGCGCTCCGCGACTATCCAACCCTGGCGCACGCGATCGAATTTGTGTTCGAGAAGCGGCCCGACCTGCGCGGAGGGAGGCCCGCTGCGGTGGCGGAGCCGCCGGCTGCGCCACCTGTGGTGCCAGACGGCGCATCGGTTGACGCCGACCTCGCCGTTCGCGACAGCGTGCTTTCGATCGTAGCCCAGCAGACAGGGTACCCGCCCGACATGCTCGACCTCGATCTCGACCTCGAGGCCGATCTCGGCATCGACACGGTGAAGCAGGCGGAGATGTTTGCCGC
>DATHRW010000180.1:0-1563 GCA_035464955.1 Gemmatimonadales bacterium | reverse complement strand
TGTCCATCAGCCCGTCACGCTCCCGCGCCGCTCCCGCAGCCGATCGCTCAGCCGGCGCAGCGCCTGATCGGCGTACTGGCCGGAGCCGCTGGCGTAATCATCGAAGGCCGGGCCTATGCCCAGTAGCAAGATGGCAATAGGAAGCCGCCGCTATCCCGACGCGTGTTCCCGGCTCCTTTAGGAGGCTCGATGGGTCCCGAACGGGGTTCGCGACGGCTCCCGAGCTACGACTTCGACATAGCCTCCTGGCGGCTTACTTCAGCGGCGGGAGGAAGGTTCGCTGCGGATTGCACATCGTGCCCGGGCTTGGCGCCCCGCCCTTCGAGACGCTCGGGTGCGGAACCACGCCCAGCATGACCTCGATGCCGTAGGACTGCGCCTGCGGCTCGACCGGACCCTGGCCTTCGACCTTGTCGTTCAGACCCGAGAAGCGGCACCACGAGGCACCTTGGGTCGGCACGGGATCGCCGGTGCCGGTGATCTCGCCGGCCAGCACACCGGCTGCGCCGAGGCTGACGGCCAGCGTCGCGGTCGCGGAGGCGAGGGCCAGTTTCTTGAGGAATCGTCGCGCCATGAAGAATCTCCATCGGCCGAGGTCGGTCTCGCCACTGGCATGACGGCAGGCATCGGGCGACCGATGCTATCGAGACGCCTGCCGCGGAACTGGCAGCCGGGTTCCCGCCACCCCGATCCAGCGACGGATGGTCGCAGCAGGAGGCTCGCGTGGGAACCCCTGCCGGGCGATAGGCGGTGCGGTCGAGCACCACTCGAGGCCCGTTCCGGGATCGTAACCGAGGCCCCGGCTGCCGATCCTAGTCGGCGGCGCCTAGTGGCTGCTTACTCGCTGGTATCCGGGGCGCGAGCCGCTCGTACCCTCCTGAGGGAGGTCGACCGGGGCGAGTATGAGCTATTGGGTATGAGCCGAGACCTCGGTCGAGAGTCGCTTGCCAGCGGCTTACTCGGGGCTCGTCAGCGCGAATCAGCTGCCTCCGAGCAACAGCCTGGAGCGTCAATAGCGCGAGTGGTCATGGCGCCGACTCAGCCTTCAGAACTCGCGAACTCCGACCCTCGGATGACCACCTCCCAGATGGTCACCTGTGGATCGCCGCCATGGGTCCGGATCAGCCGGCGCGCGGGCGGCTCCTCCCCGCTGGCCAGAAGGGCGTCGAGGTCGGCGCGCCGACGCCACAGGCTGAGGATGGCAAGTCGACTCCCCTCGGCCTTGATCAGAAACGTGTCCTCGAGCGCCGGCCCCAGACCACTTTCCACGAGGAACCGACCACAGACCTTCCCTAAACCGCGTCTGCACCGGGGCGCGATCCCAGTGGAGCCATCGCCAGCTGGCCCATCGGACAGGACGGCACCGACCTTTCCGATGATCTCGCCGATATCGATCATCAGCGAGCCATCGGCGATCACCTCGCGCGATTCAACGCGGAGGCTGACCGGGCCATCCGCCACCCTTTCGCGCATGGCCCGCTCTACCGCGTACTCACCCGGACGAACCATCACACAAGGCGCGGGACCGGGGCTTGACGGGGTTGCGATAATAAATGAGTCCTC
>DATHRW010000179.1:0-4241 GCA_035464955.1 Gemmatimonadales bacterium | reverse complement strand
AGTCCACCGGCGTCCCTCAACGTGACCCGCAACTCGGACCAGTCGACATCGAAGCGAAGCCCCAGGGCACCGCCGAGCAGGCCCGTTGCGACGTAATACTCACCGTCTTGCACGAGGAGCTGCGACGGGCCGGTTTGTATGAAACGGTTCCCCATCTGCACTTTGTATCGCCGGGCATCGATCGAAAGTCGGTTCCCGCTGGGCTGGAATGTGGCCTCGAGTCGCCCGTCGTCATGGACGTGGTGGCTCACCTCAGCCAGGTCGAGGAAACGCGTCAGCGGGATGAGCGCGTCATCCTCCACCCGAAATCCCGACACGGTCCGGGACACCAGTCGTCCCAGGCGGAGTTCGATGATGACCGGCTCGGCACCCTCGGGCGGGCCGACTGGCGAACTCGCGCGCAATGACGATGAGCCCAGCGCGATGATCCAACCGAGCGTTACCAAAACGCGGTTCCATGCCCGTTGGAGACTCGCATGCGTCGGCATGGGGGCTCAGTAGATGACCGTGAGGACGACCGTGCCGGTGTACAGACCGTTCGCCTGGGTTGGAGCCGGTGTCACGGTTCCGCCGAGCCACACGTACGTGAACGGTCGTGGTGGCGGACCCAGGCGCCCGACCGTGACAACCGATGGATCGAAGGGAGTGCCGGCAGCGGGGTTGTTCTGCTGCCTGAGCCAACGGGCCGAGGTTGGTCCGAAACTGATGGGAAGCGTGGTGCCGGGCGGGCCCGTGGTGTTGGTCAGCACTGTCGGCAGGGTGAAGGTCATCGTGATGGGCGCGTTGGGATTGCCCGTCACGAGGAAGGATCCGGCGTTCGCATCCGTAGGGAGCACGGTCGTGGCGACGCCACCCATCACCGTTCCAAAATCGAGATCGGAGAGTCCGTTCACGACGATGTTCGACGTCACGACCGTGGCACGTGCGGTTGCCACCGCGGAAGAGCCCTGGGCGGCGGCGAGACGTGGCAGCATCAATGCTCCCATGCACAGCCACAGCCCGAGCCGGCCCGCTGGTCGGATCACGGCACGACGACGAGCACTGCGGTGCGGACCGGTTCAATCGGCAGCAGCACGTCCGACGAAAGATCGTCTCGCTCGCTCACGAGCTCGGTCGCGAGGGTGTAGCGACCTGCTGGGAGCTTGCCGACTGGAAAGCGGAGTCGTGGCGCCAGTGTGTAGTAGACCGCAAGCGGCACGTCGGACTCCGCCTGGGTTTTGCCCTCGGCGTTCTGGAGCTGCCACTTGAGAGTTCCGATGAACGCCCCGTCGCCCTGGCGTTCGAGGCTCAGCCCGATCTCGAGCGAATCATCCACCACCTGGGCCCGCAAGTTCGACACGGCCAAGCCGGTCGTCACGTTTCCCTTTCGGTAGCTCAGCGCGATGACCGTCCGCACCTCGAGCGTGAGGCCGACCTGGATACGGTCGCTTTCCGTGACACCGGACACGGGCACCTGTCCTCCCTTGGCGGCGATGATCAGCCGCGTCCAGTACTCCCCGTCCTCGAGATTCTGAGGCGGGCGAGCCAGCAGCCTGATGGTCTGGCGCCGTCGCGGCGGAATGGTGACCCGGCGGGGGAAAGCCTGGATCCACTCCGACGCCGAGGGGTAGGTCGAATCGGGCGATTCGATCATATGGAGGGTCGGTCGTCCGGTGCTGTCGGTGACTGGATAGCCGAAGGCGGTGGAGACGGAGACCTCGACGGGCTCAGTGCCGGGATTGTAGAGCTGGACGGATTCGCTCCGTGTCTGGTGATCGATATAGATGGCGTGCGGTGCCACCAGCACACCTTGGCCCCCGAGCGCGCGGGGCAGGCACACGATCACAACCGCGAGGATCAAGAGGTTTCTCATGTCCCGGGATCCGCAACGATGAGGGTGACCGTCGCCGAATAGTTCCCGGCGGGCTGACTGACGCGTGGCTGGGCCGTCCCGCCGATGAACACGAAGCCGTGCCCGTTGGTAGGGAGGAAGACCGTGTAGGGAGCGCTGGGATCGAACCCCTGTTGGCTGCCCCGTCGCTGGGACGTGGCAAAGCCGGCATCGTCGGGGCCGAAGACGAGGGGTATGACGGCCCCGTTGGGGCCCGTCATCTCCTGAGGAAGCAGGAACTGGATCATGAGCTGGGCATTCTTTGCGCCCCGAATCTCTAACTGACCACTTCTCGCAGGGTCGGTTCTTGGAACCTGCTCGGACACGCCGGGGAGCAACGTGTTGAATGCGAGCGACTGCTGTCCCTTCACTCGCAGTGGGGGGCCGCGTCCCTGAGCGCCGAGCTGTATCAGCGGCAGGAGGGAAAGGGCGGCAGCGACCGCAAGCATCTTCACCGGATCGGTCTCCGAGAACCTGACGAGGACCGATGGAGGCTCCAGCTATGGGCCTCCATCGATCTTGGTGTCAGGATGGACCCGCTCAGGTTCCGTTATAGACCACCGTCATCGTGACCGGGGCCGTGTAGACGCCGGCGGGCTGGGTGGCCACCGGGTTCACCGTGGCGCCAACGAAGACGTAGAGCTCGCCGGGGGTGGCGCCGGTACTCAACCGGGAGACCTGAACGGCCGCGGATGGCGTGAACGCCGTGCCGCCGACCGCGGAGTTGGTGGTGTTGTGTACACCGGTCCAACCAGCAATCGGGAGCAAGTTGGCCGCGAAGACCAAGTCCGTCGGAAGCGCAAAGGTGATGTCTACACCCGCGTTGTCCGCGCCGGTGACCGAGAAGTGTCCGGCGGTCGGATCGGTGACGGCCACGGTCGCGGGCACGCCCGGAAACACATTGCCGAAGTCGAGGTCCGCGTCACCTACCACCGCCAGCGGTGTGAGCACCGTCGCACGGGCGGTGATGAAATCGGAGTTCTGGGCCTGCGCGGTGGCCGTGGCAAAGCCTGCGACGAGCGCCAGAGCGAAGGCGGCCTTGCAAAGGGTCCTCATGCTGGTCATCCTCTCTCGTGGTTCAGGTAGTCATGATGGGGTACTAGGGCTTCCCCACCTAGGCCCCGGAGCAATCCATATGCCAGGTGTCTCACGCCCCATCATGAAATGTCTAATTATTTGATATTAGTTGGCAGGAAAAATGCCCTAAGTCATTGTAAGATATGGACTAGGGTGAATCCTAGTCAGCGTATTGGATTTCATCGGTTGTTCACGTTGGCCCGTCGGTATTGCACGACGATTCATCGCCTTGGGTGGTAAAGAGTTAGCTCGAGGCGGTCTCCAAAGACCTGGAAGAAAGACGCCCGTCGGCTGGGGCTGGCTCCTTCGCCTTGGAGGATGAATGTCCACTCGTACCGCAGTCTGCCACGGCTTCGCGGTCCTGACCTTGGACATGCTCCTGCTGTTGGCCCCAACGGCACTCGAGGCCCAGGAGCAGCGCTCGGTGACGGTGGGTGCCGCAATCGTCGAATGTCCCAACCGGCAGGCCCTCGACACGGCCATGCGGCTCCTCGCCGATCGACCGATTGCGTTGCTCAAGCTCGAAGCGGTGGTCGTCGAGGACACACCCTTGGTCGACGTCACCGTGCGTGTTCGCCCTCTCGAGCAGAGACCATCGACAGACGCCGATGCGGAGATCGTGGCGACGATTCACTTCCCGAGGAACTGACTTCGCGGGCTCGCTGCCGCTCGTCCCCTCGAGCGCCCTCGGGGGGCGTCCAGTCGAGCACGTTTCCCTCGTTTCACCAGCGGGTTATATTCCCGGTGCCTCAGGTCCGAAGGGCGCCGGCGCGTGAACCGCGTCAGGACCTCGCCGGTAGCAGCGCTAAGCGATGTCCGGTGTCGCTTCGGGGTGCCTGAGGCATTTCCTCATCATCCCGAGTTGCCGCTCGCGCCCATGACCATCGCGCTCGCCCGTCGCTACCGCCCCAAACAGTTCAGCGATCTCCTGGTACAAGACCACGTCGCGGCCGTGCTCCGCGGCGCGGTCCAGCACCATCGGGTCGGCCACGGCTACCTCCTCACCGGCCCGCGCGGTGTTGGGAAGACCACCGCCGCCCGGCTCCTGGCCATGGCCCTCAACTGCGAGCGGCCCGATGCCGCCGCCGCCCCCGGCGAGCCCTGCGGAGAGTGCGACGGCTGCCGCCGTATCTGGACCGGCTCCACCAGCCTGGATGTGGTGGAGATCGATGCCGCGAGCAATCGCGGGGTCGATGACGCCCGCGATCTCCGGGAGCGGGCCATGTATGCCTCTTCAAAGGAGGGCGGCTCCAAGATCTACATTGTGGACGAAGCGCACATGCTGACCCGCGAG
>DATHRW010000178.1:0-13904 GCA_035464955.1 Gemmatimonadales bacterium | reverse complement strand
CCTGATGCTCGCTGCGCTGGCATTCGTGACTGGTTTGATCGGAGTCCTCGTGAACGCGATGATCCTCCTGTTTGCCGGACCGCTCCTGGACGCACGGCTGGGAAGCGAGTCATCCTAACCCGAGGACTCTCCGGCACTTCTTGACGAGGATGAGCAGGTCGCGTCTTTCTCTAAGCAAATCCCGCCCCGATAGCCGCGCGAGGACGACCCCCGAAGCCCCATGGTCTGCCCATCCCTGCCGTCCGGGCAGTAACCAATGGGGTCGGGTGCTCGTAGGGGGACGTCAATCCCAGCTCTGAGGCGGCGGCCCCCGCAGTCCAATCAGGTCGAGGACGCATGAAACTGTCCGATATGTCGATCGAGCGCCCCGTGCTGGCTACGATGATGAGCGCGGCGCTCGTGCTGTTTGGGATCATTGGATACACCCGACTGCAGGTACGGGAGTTTCCCGATATCGACCCGCCCATCATTTCGGTGTCGACCTTCCTGCCCGGTGCCAATCCACGGGTGGTCGAATCGGCCGTGACGGACATTCTCGAAGAGGAATTGAGCACGGTTGAAGGCCTCCGCACGCTCACCAGTTCGAGCGGCGAGCAGTCGAGCAACATCACGCTGGAATTCACTCTGGGTCGGGACATCGAGAGCGCCGCGCAGGACGTGCGCGACAAGGTCAGCCGGGTGCGAGGCCGCCTTCCTCGGGAAGTCAACGAGCCAGTCGTGGCCAAACAGGACGCCGACGCGCAGCCGTTCTATTGGATGGCCCTTTCTGGGGCCAACTACACCAGCATGCAGCTCTCGGACATCGCGGACCGGATCGTGAAGACCCGGTTGCAGACCATTACGGGGGTGGGGCGGGTGTTCATTGCCGGGCAACGGCAATACTCCATGCGGATCTGGCTCTCGCCCAAGGAACTCGCGGCCCGTGGACTCACGGTCCAAGACGTCGAGAGTGCGATCCGGACCCGGAACGTGGAGATCCCCGCCGGCCGAATCGAGTCGGAGACCAGGGAATTCACCGTCCGCTCACTGGGCGAGCTCAAGACGCCCGAGCAGTTCGGCAACATCACCGTGGCTAACCAGGGCGGTCAGCTCGTGAAGCTGTTCGACCTGGGTGATGTCGAGCTGGCTCCCCGTGAAGAGCGCAGCGCCCTGCGATACAAGGGCGTTCCCGCTATCGGCATCGGAGTGGTTCGTCAGTCGAAGGCCAACCTGCTCGACGTGGCCGAGAACATCCGTGCGGGCCTGCCTGAGGTTCAGGCAGCACTTCCGCCCGGCGTCGAAATCGAAGCGGCGTTCGACTCCTCGATTTACGTCAAGCGATCCATCCGTGAGACGCTGCTGACGCTCGGGCTTGCGGCGTTCCTCGTTGTCGTCATCATCTTCCTGGCGTTGCGGAACGTCCGCGCCACGCTGATCCCCGGACTCGCGATCCCTGTGTCGATCATTGCGGCCTTTGCCGTCATGTTTTTCCTCGGATTCTCGATCAACACCTTCACCTTGTTGGCGCTGATTCTCGCCATCGGCCTCGTGGTTGACGACGCCATCGTGGTGCTGGAAAATGCCTACCGCCACCAGGAAGAGCTGGTCGAGGACCCGGCGATCGCCGCGCGCGATGGCACGCGAGAGATCGCGTTCGCCGTGATTGCGACTACGGTCGCGCTCGTGGCGGTCTTTTCGCCGTTGGCCTTCCTCCAGGGCACCACCGGCCGTCTCTTCAACGAGTTCGGCGTGGCATTGGCTGGAGCGGTGATCGTGTCGAGCTTCGTCGCCCTCAGCCTGACCCCCATGTTGTGCGCCAAGATTCTGCGGGTGCCCAAGTCGCACGGCCCCGTGTTTCAGGCCTTCGAGCGGGGGTTCATGGGCCTTGCTTCGGGGTATACCAAGGCGCTCGGCTGGGCAGTGCGGCATCGCGGGGTCGTCATCGGCGGCGCCCTCGGCGCTCTCGTGCTGGCGGTTGTGACGTTCCGGGCGCTGGAGCGGGAGTTCGTCCCGGACGAGGATCGTGGGTGGTTCTTGAGCTTCGTCCAGGCGCCGGAAGGTTCCACGGTCGAATTCACTGACCAGTACCAACGGCAGGTCGAGGCGATTCTGGCCAGGACGGCGGACATCGAATCGTACTTCAGCATCGTGGGTGGCTTCGTTCCGGTCAACCAAGGCATTGTCTTCGCGCAGCTCACCGATTGGTCGGAGCGCAATCGCTCCACCCAGGATGTGATCGGAGAGCTCTTCCCTCAATATTTCGGGATCCCGGGGGTTCAGGCATTTGCCTTCGCTCCCTCGCCCATCGGAGGATTCGGGAAGCCGGTGCAGTTTGTGGTGCAGCACCCGAATTTCGACTCGCTGCTGGCCGGCATGGATGGCTTTCAGGCCCGGGCGGCCCAGATTCCCGGGCTGATCAACCTCGATATCGACCTCAAAGTCAACAAGCCGGAACTCACTGTCAGCTACCAGCGCGATCGTGCCGAAGATCTCGGCGTCTCGGTGGAGTCTATTGGGGCGACGCTCGAAACCATGCTCGGGGGTCGGCGGGTCAGCACGTTTACCCGTGACAACAAGCTCTATGACGTCGTGGTGCAGATGCGTCCCGAAGAGCGAGCCACGCCGAGCGACATGAGCGGCCTCTATGTGCGCGGGCGCCAGGGTGAATTGATCAACCTCGATCAGGTCGCCACCGTGACCGAGAACATCGGCCCGTCAGCGCTGTTGCACTACAACCGGGTGCGCTCGTACACGCTCGACGCGAGCCTTGCGGGCGGACTGGTGCTTGGGTCTGCAATCGATTCCCTCCGTGCGGCCGCGGCCGAGGTGCTGCCACCGGGAAGCTCCACCGCACTCGCCGGGGAATCGCGAGAACTCGAGGACAGCGGGACCGCCCTCTACTTCGCGTTTGTCCTCGCGCTCATCGTCGTGTATATGGTCCTGGCCGCCCAGTTCGAGTCGTTGGTGCACCCGTTCACTGTGCTCCTTGCGGTGCCATTGGCGGTAAGCGGTGCGCTGGTGACGCTCTTCATCATGCGGTCTACGCTCAATCTCTATAGCCAAATCGGGATGATCCTCCTGATCGGGCTGGCATCGAAGAACTCGATTCTCTTGGTGGAGTACGCCAACCAATTGAAGGCCAAAGGACTGGACACCATCGCGGCCGTCCTCGAGGCGGGACGCATCCGACTTCGGCCGATCCTGATGACGGCGGTGTCCACCGTGGCGGGGGCCATGCCGATCGCGCTGGGGCTCAGCGCCGGCTCCGAAAGCAGGATTCCGCTCGGCCTGGTCATCGTCGGGGGCATTCTGGTATCGACGGTCCTGACGCTCTTCCTGGTGCCGGTGGTCTACATCCTGTTGGATGCGCTCCAGATCCGACTGGCCGTCGGAGGGTGGCGAAGCCGAACCCCGCGCGCCACGGTTGAAGCATGATGCTGCTCGGATTGCTCTTGGCGGTGCAGGTTGCCGCGACGGATACCATGCCTCGCGTCACCCTTGCCGAGGCCTTGGAACGCGCGACGCAGCTCGATCCCAACTATGTGGCGGCCCTCGGCCAGATCGATAACGCGGCGTGGGGTCGGCGCGCAGCCTTCCTGGCCTTCATCCTTCCTTCGATCACGGTGCAGGGGAGCTACCAGGTCTCCTCCTCGCCGAGTTTCAATATCGGGACGGGTGCGGCATCGAAGACGTTTGCCTTTGCCCAACTGACCGGGCAATACGAACTCTTTGCGGGCGGACGGAAATTTGCCGATCTCGCGGCCGCCAAGGCCCAGCTGACCGGCGCTCGAGCGGGGGAACTGGAGGCACGCTTCGCGGCTGCGCTCCTCACCGAGTCGGCCTACTACGACTTGGTCTCGAACAGGGAACTCACCGAAGTCGCTCGGCAACGGGTGGCCCGCGCCGAGGAGCAGTTGGTCGTTGCCCGCGCCCGGGTATTGTCCGGCGCGGCCGTCCAAACCGATTCGCTCCGGCTCTTGCTGGAGCTCACCCGGGCTCGCGTCGACTTGCTGCGCGAGGAAAGCCGGCTCCGGGTGTCGCGACTGACCCTGGGCAGCCTGATCGGGGCGGCAGGGCCGGTGGATGCCGCGCCACTGCCGTCAGGGCCCGCGCCCGATCTCCCGCTGACCCTCGAAGAGGCCGTCGCCGAAGCGCTGGAACAGGGCCCCAGCTATCGGGTTGCCCGGGCCAATGAGCAGAGCGCCGGAGCACAACTCTGGGCCCAACGCTCGGCGTGGTTGCCACAGGTGGGACTGTCCGCGAACACCTCCGCCTTCGACGTGAAGGTCTTCCCGAACGCCACCAAGCGTTCGACCCTCTCGATCGGGGTGAGCCTGCCGATCTGGGACGGAGGACGACGCGAGATCGGTATTACGCAGGCACGCGTCAACCGCGACGTCGCCCGTGCCATTCGAGAAGATCTGGAACGTTCGGCCCGACCCGACGTGACCCAGGCCTATGACCAGTACCTGACGTCGCGGGCGGCGACCGACCTCGCGGCACAGGCCGTTGTCGTTGCCGAGGAGAATTATCGTGTTCAGCAGGCACGCTATCGGAGCGGCGCAACCGACATTCTCGATCTCCTCGAAGCACAGGTCAACTTGAGCGACGCCCAGGCGGGGCTGGTACAGTCCCGCACGGCAACACGATTGGCACTGGCGGGGCTGGAAGCCATTCTCGGCCGGCGCCTCTTCACCGGGAAGGACTAATGGTCACACGAGGTCTGGTATTCGGGCTCGTGGTTGTCGCCGCATGGGGTTGTGGCGATGGGCAAGCCGAAGATGGCGGGTTTGGCGGCGGATTTGCGGCGCCGGTGGAAGTCGCTCGGGCGCAGGTGGACACGGTGATCGACGCGATTCAGGCAACGGGCCAGATCGAAGCCGTACAATCGATCATCCTCCGACCGGATATCGACGGACGAATTACCGGCATCCTCTTCCGGGAGGGCAGATATGTTCGCGCCGGGGCGCCACTGTTCAAGGTCGACGACGCGGAGCTGGTCGCCCAGGTCGCTCGTGCCGAAGCCGAGCGGGATCTCAGCCGCCAGGCCTTGGAGCGGACGCGCACCCTCATCGGACAGAATGCCGCCTCCCAGGCCGACCTGGAACAGGCGGAAGCCACCGCCCGCAGTAGTGAGGCGCAGTACGAACTCCTCAAGGTCCGCCTCGACCGGACGGTCGTTCGCGCTCCCTTCGCCGGCGTTACCGGCTCGCGCCAAGTGAGCCTCGGCGATTACGTCACCACCTCGACCGGGTTGGTGACACTCCAAACGGTCCATCCGCAGCGCGCCGTGTTTCAAGTTCCTGAGCGCTACGCCTCGGAGCTCGCGGTCGGCCAGGAGGTCGCGTTCCGGGTGGCGGCCATTGCGGGGCGCGACTTCCGCGGTGTCGTCGAGTTCGTCGATCCTATTGTCACCCTTCCCGCGCGGACGATCCAGGTGAAAGCCCGGGTCCCCAACCGCCAGGGAGACCTGCAACCGGGCATGTTCATCGAAGTGCGGCTCGCCACCGATGTGCGCCCGGCGGCCACGATCGTTCCTGAGGAAGCGATCGTGCCGCTCGAGGCCGGGCCGGTGATCTGGGTGATCGATGACAGTAGCAAGGCGGAGCGACGCGCGGTCGAGTTGGGAGTCCGAACGCCCGGGCTCGTCGAGGTTCGGTCGGGCGTGGCTCCAGGAGAGCTGGTGGTGGTCGGCGGACAGGTCCGCCTCCAGCCCGGAATGGCGGTAACGCCCATCCCGGTTGACCGTCCACAAGTCGTGCCCGCGGACACGGCAGCCGCCACGGCTGGTCCCGAATCGGCATCCCCCGCTGGGGCCGCGTCAGAGAACTCTCCCCCTGCGTCTCCTTAGCAAATTGGCTTCCCGGCGCCGCGGAAAGGATCCGCGGCGTGGCCCCCGCGATGGCCGGACTGCGCCGCGCATACTCACCACGCTCATCCTGGTTTTTCTCGCCTCCACCACCACGCTCAACGGTCAGGTGGCCGGTCGGTGGCGGGTCATCCTTCGTGGCGGTACACCGGACGCCATTTTGGGTGAGCTGTGGCTCGCGGTTGATGGGGCCACTCTGTCCGGCACGTTGGATCTGGCAGGCGTCACGGACAGCCCCCGCCCGCTCGCGGGCCGCGCGTTCGATGGCGACAGTGTCGAGTGGCTGGTGACCGGCTCAAATCTGCGCCGGTTTGCCGGCCGGCTCGTGCGGGATAGCATGGTCGGTGAAGCGTTCCTGGACGGCGGTGCGCGCCGCCAGTGGGTTGCCGGGCGTCTCGCGGATTCTGTCGAGTTCTACCCGTCACTGCCCCGATTTACCCAGCGGCAGATGCTGGTCTTCTACGGGGCCGGAGATTCCATCCAGCGGCTGCCGGGTGCCTGGCTGCGAGCCACCGCCGCGCGCGGACACACTCCCGAGTCGGTGATTGCACGATACCGTGCTGTGGCAGGCGCATCCGGACTCACGGCATTGAATCCTGAGGACTTGGCCGAGGCCGCAGTGGTCCGGGCAATGGGACTGCGTCACCGCGAGGCGATGGTGGCCGCGCACCGGTCCGTGTTGGCAACCGTGCGACGTCGTTTGGTTACCGATCCCGCCCGCACGCGGTTCGACTTCCTCTTCCGACCGGCCGGTGAATGGCAGGTAGACATTCACGATGTGGCACTCCGTGCTGCGCGCCACCAGCTGCCGGGCGTTACGTGGGCAAGCGCCACGGCCGCGCTTTCGGTGGCCGGCCGCCTGCCCCGATCGGAACATCAGCCGGCCGATGAAGTGATCGCCTTAGAACTGTACCGTCTCTTCGTTCTATCGAACACGGAGCCGGAGCACTACGGCGCCGTAATCGGCCCCATGCAGCACGGAGCTCCGGATTCGTTCCGCGCGGTTCACGCGTTGCTCGCCGGTTACGAACGGGCCGTGCACTGGTACGAAGCCGCCATGCGATTCCTCGTGACGGAGCCGTGGCTCGGCGACTCCGGTGCAGGCTCCCTTGCCGACATCGTACACTCGGCATGGCCCGACACTGGCGCGCTTGTACCGGCCGTTCGCGTGCACCTGTTTGGGTACGCCGAAGGCGCACCAGTGGCGGGTATCTTCCCGGAAGTCCTCGATCGGTTGATCGTTGCTGAGAACCCATCTGCGGGTCGCTGGCTGGCGCGACACGGGAGTGCCGGGCTGCGGCGGGTTGTTCAGGGGTTCGGGCCGCCCGCCCCCGGGACGTCAGTCGTCGATCTCGGGAAAGCTCGATACGAGATCAGCAGCATCGGCCGGGAATCCATACGGGCCCGCGGCGGATTTCTCGAAGCGCACGACCTCGTGTTGATCGACCCGAGCACCATGCCCCTTTTCGCGATCGGGACAGTGCTCCACGAATGGCATCACATTGTCCACAGCCATGTGCGCACCCGTCCCGACGGCTCCGGGCTGTCGGTGGGCGCGGATGACGCGGTCCTTACCGTGATAGAGCCGGACCTCTACTTGGCGGAAGGGTTAGCCGAATACGAGGCCGACCGGATTCTTCGGAAGCTCGCCGTCGAGTTTCCTCTCCTTGCGTTCGGTGAGGCCGAGAAACTCGCGGAGATGGCCGCCTCGCGTCCACTGGACCCGCACGTCCAGGGCTATCTCATGATCGCGGCCCTTGCCGATGCCGTGCCGGAGCCCGCTGACTTGAGGCGGCTCGTCATACGGCGAGATACGGATTCATTTCATGTGATCATGGATCACCGCGTTGCGTCGTGGCTTGTATCGGACGGTGACACGCGGGACCTCTCCGTGGGGCCACGCCGCCGGCCTGTGCTCATTCCTGAAGTCACGTTTACCGTGGACGACGGCCAGCCATTTGTCGAGGAGACGCGCTACGTGATTTCGCACGACTCCCCTTCCGGCGTAGTGGAGGTGGCTCCATGACCCCCCGATTCTGCACGTCACTGCTCGTGCTGGTGGCGCTGGCGAGCGGGCTCCTTGTCGGGCAGACCACCCGACCCGAGCGCACCAATGCACAGCAAACCTCGAGCTACCAGGACGTGCTGTCGTTCCTCGACTCGCTCGAACGGGCCGGCGCCGACCTCAGAGTCGGCACCCTGGCCCAGAGCGTAGAGGGGCGGTGGATCCCATGGGTACTCGCCGCCAAGCCGATGGTCGATGATGCCGCAGCGGCTCACAGGACCCGGAAGCCCATTCTCTACATTCAAGGCAACATCCATGCAGGGGAGGTCGAAGGAAAAGAGGCAGCGCAGATGTTGCTTCGAGATCTGACGCTCGGAGTCCTTCGGCCGCTCTTGGATAGCGTGATCGTTCTCGTGGTGCCGATCTACAACGTCGATGGGAATGAGGCGGTTGGCCCGTCCGACCGAAACCGACCGGGGCAAAACGGTCCCGCGCTGGTCGGCCGCCGGGTCAACGGCCAGGGGCTCGACCTGAATCGGGATTACGTCAAGATGGAGGCTCCCGAGACCCGGGGTGCCGCGGCGTTGATCAACGAGTGGGACCCGGATTTCTTCATCGACCTGCACACCACCAACGGGAGTTACCACGGATACGCACTCACCTATTCCCCGGGGCTCAATCCGAACAGCGGCCCGCCAAACGATTTCGTACGGGATGCGTTCCTCCCAACCATCCGCACGCGCATGCGCGAACGACATGGTCAGGAGATTTTCGATTACGGTAATTTCAAGAATCAAGATCCCGATTCTCTCGATCAGGGCTGGTATACCTACGAGCCAATGCCGCGGTATGGTGTCAACTGGTTCGCGATGCGTGGCCGCATGGCGATCCTCAGCGAGGCGTACAGCAACGCGCCGTTTGCGGAGCGCATTTCGGCTACGTACAATTTCGTGCGCGAGATCCTGAGCCTTGCTGCCGAGCAGCGCGACACCCTCGCCTCGCTCCACGGATCACCCTGGCGCTGGGTGCCGGACTCCATCGCCGTGCGATCCGATTATGCCGCGCCCCACCTCGTCGAGGTCCGTGCCGAGATTACGGAACCGGTGGGTGATGGGTCGCATGGGTTCGCCCGCCGCCGTCGCACCGGGATCTACCGCTCGATCCGCATGCCGGTGTTTGACCGCTTCGCCCCCGTGCGGCAGGAGGCGCTTCCGGCCGGCTATCTTCTCCCGCCCGGCCTGGGGCACGTCGTGGAGGTGCTTGGCCGTCACGGAGTACGGGTGGCCCGGGTCGGCGAGGAGTGGACGGGACCCGTTGAAGCCTTTCACATAGACAGCCTCGCAGGAGCTCGGCGGCCATTTCAGGGCCATCGGCTGGTCGACGTCCGCGGGAACTGGCGGCCCGCAGCCGGCCGGGCAGTGGCGGGCTGGTTCTACGTACCCACGGAGCAGCGTCTGGGCGTGCTTGCCGCATACCTACTGGAGCCGGGTTCCGCCGATGGGGTCGCCGCGTGGAACTTCCTCGATCGCGACTTGCGCCAAGGGAACGACTCCCCCATTCTGCGGGTCCGACAGCCGGTGGTTATTCCGTTGCTCGAACCTCCAACGTGGCGCCCCGCGCCGTAACGATACGACGATTCATGCTCAAACCCGGCGACCGTGCCCCTGCATTCTCGCTCCGATCCGACGACGGAACGGAGATCTCGCTCGACATGTTCCGCGGGAAGAAGGTCGTGCTCTATTTCTACCCCCGGGACGATACGCCCGGGTGCACCACGGAAGCATGCGAGTTTCGCGATTCCTGGGGGTCCGTCTCGCAGGCGGGGGCAGTCGTGCTCGGGGTGTCTCCGGACGACGAGGCGTCGCACCGAAAATTCAAGACGAAATACCAGCTCCCCTTCTCCCTCCTTGCCGACCCCGACCACGTCGTCGCAGACGCGTACGGCGCGTGGGGGAAGAAGTCCATGTACGGGAAGTCGTATCATGGCGTCCTCCGGACGACCTTCGTGATCGATGAACATGGGACGGTGCTCAAGGTGTTTGAAAAGGTGAAACCGAAGGGACACGCGGCGGAAGTGCTCGCCCTGTTGAAAGGATGACCGGCATGCAGATTCGAAGGCACCTCGAGGTTCTTGGGTTGGGCGGACTGATCATGATGACCGCCTGTGGCGGCGCGCGCGACGAAGCCGCAGCGCCCGCGGGTGTGTTTGTTGATCCCGAGCCAGGGGAAGTCCATCTCGCGAACATCCAACAGTTGACCTTCGGGGGAAACAACGCGGAGGGCTATTTCTCCAAGTCCGGCAAGGAGATCATCTTCCAACGACAGGACAAAGTCTCCGAAGGCTGTGACCAGCAGTATATCATCAACGCCGATGGCACCGGCATGCGCCGGGTATCGAACGGCCAGGGGCGCACCACCTGCGGGTATTTCTACGACAACGACCGGCGGATTCTCTACAGCTCGACGTTCGAGCACGACCCCGCATGCCCGGCGCCACCCGATCACTCGAAAGGCTACGTGTGGCCGATCGGCCACTTCGAGATCTACACGGCGGCGGCCGACGGAAGCGACCTTCAACGACTGACCAACAACGGGACCTACAATGCGGAGGCGACGCTCTCCCCGGACGGGTCCCGGATCATCTTCACGAGCACGATGGATGGCGATCTCGAACTCTATACGATGAACGTCGACGGGTCGGATCTCCGCCGGGTGACGCAACGGGTGGGCTACGACGGGGGAGCGTTCTTTTCGCCGGATGGGAAGACGATCGTCTGGCGGGCCGGATACCCGCAAACCGCGGCGGACTCCGCGGACTACTTGGGTCTGCTGGCGCAGCGCATGGTGCGGCCGGGCAATCTCGAGCTTTGGGTCGCGAACGCCGACGGCAGCGACGCGCGGCAAGTGACCAATCTCGGGGGTGCGAACTTCGCCCCATATTTCCACCCGGACGGGTCACGGATCATCTTCGCCTCCAATCATGAAAGCCAGGGCGGACGCGTCTTCAACCTCTACCTCATCAACGTCGATGGGACCGGACTCGAGCGGGTAACCTTCGACGGGGAATTCGACTCGTTCCCCATGTTCAGCCCGGATGGATCGAAGTTGGTGTGGGCATCGAACCGCCACGGTTCGGAAGCCCGGGAAACCAACTTGTTCATTGCCGATTGGGTAGATTGATCCACGGTCGGCCGAGCGCAAAGGGCAGGATCTGGCTATGAAAAGAGCCGCGTCAAAAGAATCCGGTTTCGTCCCCTGGGTCTGGGGATGGGTCAAGTCTATCGCCCTCGCTCTGGTGGTGTGGTTCTTCCTCCGCACCTTCTTGGTGGAAGCGTTCCGGATTCCGTCGGGGAGCATGGAAAACACCCTGATGATCGGAGACTTCCTCTTCGTGAACAAGGCGCTGTACGGCGCCGAAATTCCCCTGATCCACAAGCGACTCCCGGCGGTGCGCGAACCGCGGCGCGGCGACCTCATCGTCTTTGATTCGGTCGAAGAAGACATCAAAGTGGTGAAACGCTTGATCGGCATGCCCGGTGATACGCTCGCCATGACGGCCGGCCGGATGATGCGCAATGGCCGCATGCTGAACGAACCCTACATCGTGCATGCGGACCCGCTGCCCTCGGCCGACCAGTTCCAGCGGCAACGAATGCGCGATTGGCAAGTGCGTTATCTCGCCAACGGCGACAGCGCCACCTATCATCCCGACCTCCAGGACTGGGGGCCGATCGTCGTGCCGCCGGACTCCTATTTCGTGATGGGTGACAGTCGCGATAACTCACACGATAGCCGGATGTGGGGCTTCCTGCCCAGGAAGAACATTCGGGGCAGGCCACTGCTCATCTATTTCAGCTACGACCAACAAAGCTGGCGTCCCCTGCCGTTCATCACGGACGTCAGGTGGGGCCGGATCTTCTCGACCCCCGAATAGGCGATCGGTACGCCGTCGTTACGGCGAGGAGCAGCGCGAGCGAAGCAACACCGCTCGCGGCGATGAACGGTCCGGAATCGGACAGGTCGCTCACCACTCCCAGGAGTATTGGGCCTGCCACGCGCGCCATCGCACCCGAGCTCTGCAGCCGTCCGAGGGCGTGACCCTGGGCTTCGGACTTGGTAAGCCGCGACACATAACTCGCCGCAGTCGGCGCCACGAGCCCCGTCCCCGCGGAAATCAACGCCAGGACCCCGAGCAACGAGGGCAGGCGCCACTCGGCTGACGCCGCCAGGGTGGCGCTCATCGGGAGCAGCATCAGGCCGACCGCCAGCGAAACACAGCCCGCAACCATGACGCGCGGCTCTCCAAACCGTGGCGCGAGTCGTCCTACCATCCAGCCTTGGACCACGACGGTCACCAACCCGATGAACACGAACAGATAGGACACACCCTCCCGGTCGAAGCCCCACACGCGTTCACCGTAGAGCGGGAACACGGCGTAGATGACGGCGAAGGCGAAGGTCTCGAGGAACAGGATGCCCAAGGGAGCCAGGAGCGGTCGCCACGGCGGTCGAACCCGGCTCGCTGTGCTGTGGGCTTGCGTCCGTGTTTCAGGAAGCCAGACCAGCGCGGCGATGAAGTTCATGCCGCTCAGCGCGGCGGCCAGAAGCCCAGGGGCGGCGTCCCCGAGACGCGTGCTCATGCCACCGAGCGCGGGACCGATCACAAATGCCACCCCGAACGCCGCGCCGATCAGGCCCATGGCGTGGGCGCGTCGCTCCGGTGGGGTCACATCGGCCAAGGTGGCTTGCGCAACGTTGACGATGGACCCACTGCCCCCAGCGATCACGCGTGACAAGAGGAGCACGAGGAAGCTGCCCGCGAACCCGAACAAGAGATACGATGCCGCGCTGCCGACTAGGCTGATCAAGAGCACCGGCCGTCGGCCAATACGGTCGCTCAGCCGCCCCCACCACGGTGCAAGCAGGAGTTGGATGAGGGAATAGCTCGCGACGAGACCACCAATCGCCGCATCGCTGGCGCCGTACCGCGCTCCATAGCTCGGCAGGAGCGGCAGCACGATGGCGAAACCGATGAGGTCGATGAAGACGGTCAGGAGCACCAGTCGAAGGGCGCGCCGCTGGCCCGCCGTCGCCCTGGCCAAGGTGGACTCGCTCATAAGGGATGCAGGATGCCGGGACCCGTGCCGCGGGGCAAGGGAGCAATAGGACGAGAGTGCTAGGCGGGTGAGGGGGAGGTCGTCGAGCGGTCGCCCGGCGACTGCGTGTAGGCGGCGCGGCGATCGCAGGCCGTACAGTGGAGCCTGATCCGACCCCCCCTCGACGATCGGCTTCTAGGCGGACGCTTGGGGATGCGGGCAATGGCGCCCTTGCCGCAGACCGGACAAACCAGAGGCTGCTGGTCGCGGTCGGCCGCAATCAGGGCCAGGGCTTCGGACGGTCGGTACTCCTTGATCTTCCTGCGACCCACTGGCGGTCCTTCCGGGGAGAGGTGGACAATCCCATCCGCTCCGCCATCTTCAATCTAGGGTCCGTCGCCACAGGCCGCAAAGAAGAGGGGGGAGCCATGCTCGTTCGCTGCCACGTCGGCCTGCTGCTGGGAGCCGCTGCGCTCCTCGTGCCCGGACAGCTCCGAGGCCAAGGCACGCACACCGTCGAGGTGCGGGCAGATCGAGCCGAAAGCCGTTTCGGATTCCACCCGCTCAAAGTCTCGGCACGCCCCGGGGATGTCATCGTGTTCCGGGTCGTTTCCGGCCCTCCGCACAGCATCGCCTTCGACCCGGCCGGGCTCGAGGGGGCCCAAGTTGCGGCGCTCAACCGCGCCATGGTCGGCAGGGTAAGTGAGCTGAGAGGCCCGCTGCTCGTCAATGTAGGTGACACCTACCGACTGGTCGTGCCGCGTCTGACCGCTGGGACCTACCGGTTCTACTGCCTGACCCACCAGGTCTATGGCGCGGTGGGAAGCTTGGTGATCGAGTAGATTTCTTTCGGTGTCTGTTTGGTAGTTGTTCCAACAACTCCTTTTGATGTGTCCGTCGCAACGCTAGCTTGCCGCCTCTTTGGGCAGACGCCGTGGGGTGGTGGCCGGCTGGT
>DATHRW010000177.1:0-3672 GCA_035464955.1 Gemmatimonadales bacterium | reverse complement strand
GGCCACGGAGAACTCCCCCGTCGCCTCCACCGTCCACTCCACGGTCCGGGTCCGCTCCGAGACCGCCGTCGTGATCCCGTTGGCTCCGGCCAGGTGCTCGATGGTGGTGCGCCCGCCAGGGGCGGGGCCATCGCCGCCCTCGACGACCCGAATCCCCTCGCCGCGAAGGGTGACCACGGGCGGAGCCACCACCTGCTGCACGAGTCGGCCGTCCGGCCCCTCGCGGCCCTCGTGCCCGCGCTGGGTCAGATGGGTGGCCAGGTCGCCGTCGTTCCGCACCGTGACCCGCACCCGGTACCGATTCCCACCCAGGGGGGTGACGACCGGATCGTCCGTCCGCACCAGCGGGGTCCGTTCGGCCAGGTGGAGGAACCAAGGGAACTGCGCCTCGACCTCGGCGAGGAGGAGCTCCGCCGGTGGGTTCTGCCCCCAGTACTTCCGGTGCCAGCCCCCGATCTCCACGGGCCCGAGCTCCGGGTGGTCGAAGGAGGTCCAGTCCGAGAAGTAGCGGCCGCCGAACGCCCCGTCGTTGTAGGCATGCCAGTCGGATTCCGTGATCTCGCCATCCCCGTTGGCGTCGGGGACCCACGCCTCGGGGGGCGGGGAGTACTCGGGCACCCATCCCACGACGCCGTGGTCCCAGTACCCGAAGCTGATGAGCGTGCCGTACCGGTGCTCCGTGGGGTGGGTCGCGGAGGGGACGATCGGCCGCCCGGTGTCCTCGGCGTAGAACCGACTCAGGTCGTCGATGAGGGCCAGGTCGGTAGTGTCGAAGAGGCTCGGCGCCGATGCCGACGGGAGCCGGTAGACGAATCCACCGGACGTGTGGCCATGCACGATGAACGCCACGTTGCGATGGCCGTCCAGGAACTCGACGGCCGCGCGGGTCTCCGGCTCCGAGAGGGGGAAGTTCCCGGCCCCCGGCTGCAGGTGCCAACGCTCCCAGTTGCGGGGGAAGTTGCGGTTCATGTCGATCCCCCCGAAGCCGTCTTCGCCCCGGCGGCCGTCGCCGTCGTTGTCGATCCCCTCGCCGTAGACGTCGTAGCACTGCGCACCGTCCGGCGCCTCGTCCCGGTCGAGCATGATCCGGGCGTCCGTCGGGTCGGCGCAGGACGACCCGCCGGGGTTCGGAGCCCGCATCCGGGTGATCCACCCGTCCCCGTCCAGGTCTTCGTCCGGGTCCTCGTCGAAGAGACCGTCGAAGTCCTCGTCGATGGGGTGGACCGTGCTCCGCAGGGAATGATCTGTCTGGAGCACCAGATTGGAGCCGTCGGGATTGAACTTGGGCCGGATGTAGAAGGCCCGGGTGTCCAGCAGCGCGCGAATCCGCGGATCCCCATCCTCGTTTCCGTTCAGCAGCCGCCCCAGGGCGTAGAGCGCCACCTCCGATCCCGTGAGCTCCGCCGCGTGGATCCCCCCGTCCAGATAGAAGGCGGGCTTCTCGCTGGCCGGCCCCGTCGCCTCGTTGGTGACCTCCATGAGCATCAGCTCCACCCCTTCATAGCTCTGCCCGATGGAGTACAGCTCGGTCATCTCGGGGAACCGGTGCGCCAGCGCCTCCATGATGGCGTGGACTTCCTGCCACGTATGGTAGTGATCGAAGACGATCTCGCCCGACGCGTCGAAGAGGTCGGCACCGCGCTGCCCGGAGAGGGGGGCTGCGAGCGTCGCCGCGATGAGGCCGGCCACGAGGAAGCGGATCCTGCGCATGGAAGAGCTCCGGTCGGGTAGAGGGACCGGGGCAACGTAGGCCAGCGGGGGGCGATGGGGGAGTGGGAAGGCGCCAGGGAGTGCTTCGGGAGGAATGACGCCTTCGGGAACTCAGGACCTCCGCAGCTACTTGGAGCCGAACAGGCGGAAACGGGTGGTCGCAAGCCTACTCGGTGGCTTGAACCTGCCGTAGGCGGTCGATCAAAATCTGCCTTCGGTCGGCTAGGTCCGACGTGAACTGCCGAGAAATGGCCAAGTAGTTCAATTCAGCTGTTGCCGCCTTCCGTAACTCGATGACGTCAAGCTGCCGAATAAGATCATTCAACTGGGCTGGTGGCCGTCCCTCTGGCGGGCCCACTTCAGCGGTCAGCACGTAGTTCAGTGCGATCTGTCCAAGCCCGATTGCCTCTCGCCTCCGGAGAAGTGCTGCGGCGTAATTCTCGGCACGCGAGTAGTAGGCCGCTATCGACTCTCGTAGGTCCGGATCTTGGATCAGAGACAGCCTGCCCGTGCTGACCAGCTCGTTGAAGGTGTTTCGTCTAAGGGGAAACGCCGACCAGGTGAAGCTGAGGGTGGCGTCGGTTAGGTCGACCGCAGCTTGATCGGCAAGGTCCGGGTCGCTAAGGCGCTCGGTGGCTGCTAGCCGAAGCAAGGCCGGTGTCTTTGCCACCGACCTCGATTCCAGAGCGTCGTGAGCAGAGCTATCGTCCGCGAGGTCAACAAGAAGGCGGCGGACATACTGACCCTCTTCCTCTCTGTCATTTCGGGTCTGTCGCCATTCGTCCGCGGCGAGACCGACGAAGACACCCACGGCGATTAGGACGAACTCGGCAACGCCGCGACGCACGCGGGTCGAGGATTCAGGCATGGATCATCGGCGCCACCTTCACGCTGCCTGGTCTACACAAGGACGGTAGGGTCAGACCGACCGATAGTTTCAGCCTAACTACGTGCTCTGCTGCGCGGGGGAGGCGCAAGTATCGTCCGCATCGCGACTCTCCCGACGCGTGGCGCAGAAACATACGGGGCGGCGAGGTTTCGCGACTAGGTGTGACAGCTGGTGTGCTTCGCGTTCGGAACCTTCGGGCCTGGTGATGGAACCCGCCACAAGCCCATGTCCGATAACGGTCTGGAGTTGCCGGCGCGGCCCCAATAGGGCCGTGCGAACGTAGTGAGCGCAGGCGGCAACTCTCTTTTTATAGGACGGCGCCACTGACCGCGTCTCCGCCCGATCTACTTCTCGCCCTCCAGGCCGCCGCCCCGTCACCAACAATGCCGCCGACTGCCACCGCCACAAGCCAGACGATCAAATCCCCGAAGTACCAAAATCCCTCATCACCCCATAGCGTGACCGTCGCCGCGACAGCGACGCCTCCGACTATGTAAAGGACGACACAGCGCCAAACATGTCCTCTCACCCCCCGGAGTGTCGCAAGTGCTCGTATGCTATGAGAGCTGATGAAGAAGTAGAGGATGCCCGAGACGAGCATTACTGGACACTCTTTCAATGCGGCGATACCCCATGACGGTATGTTTTCCCAGGCGATACCGGGTATCATCACCAATAGCCGAATTGAATATATAGACACCGGGTAGACTACCATGAGGCTGGCACCAGTCAACAGTGCCGCGCCGACCGCAGTGTCCGGCCAACCCTCGCGAATCCTCGTACTCGCCATACTGGATCTCGCTCGCCTCGTCAAAGCGCCCTACGCTGTCCTATAACGTTCAAAGTTTCCGTCGCGGCTCGCGAAAAGCGAGCCGTGATGGCCGTAGTGAGCGAAGCGAACGAAGCCGGAAACTGTTTGTTATCCGAGGTGAGCCCACCTGACCGGCAGGACTCTCCCAGCTTGGAGTTGGTCTCAGGGCCATCGCCAATCCTCGCACTCGGTGCTTTCCCTACGGCCCCCCGGGGCCGATCTGCACGCGGGCTTCGAAGAATTCGACGAAGTCGGGACTGGC
>DATHRW010000176.1:0-4245 GCA_035464955.1 Gemmatimonadales bacterium | reverse complement strand
TAATCGCCCAAGAGCTCGAGTTCTTGGACACCGATCGACGATAGGAGCGTGAGCGAGCGCACCCGGTCGGGCGCGAGGTGGCTCAGCTCGAGACCAACCCCACCACCCATGCTGAAGCCAACGACATGGACCTCGCCGACGCCGAGCGAGTCGAGGAACTGGAGCACGTAGCGGGCATGCGCCAGAATCGAGTAATCGGGAATCCAGAGATTCGATTCGCCAAAGCCCGGAAGGTCTGGAGCGAGGACACGGTGGCTGGCGGCGAGCACGTCGCCGAGCCGGCGTACCGAGCGACTGTCGCCCGGACTGCCGTGCAACAACAGGATCGGTGGCAACGCTTTGGAATCGTCGTGCGCGCGGGTGTCGCGGTAGGCCATTCGGACCGGCCGTGGCAGGGTCTGGTCGCCATCGACGGTGGTGAGATACAGATACGGAAGGGCTTGCGGTGGAACTTCATCAACGGGATACGTCAGGCGCACAGCATGAGAGGCCACCAGGAGCAGGACGTATGCTCCAAGGAGCCAGGCACCCCAGCGAAAGCGCCGGGAATTGCCGTGCCCCGCGGCTGCCGCCGCGGGGCCAGCGTTGGTGGTCGCCGTGCTCACCGGTCGGCTAGGACGTCGGGGAAGGAGCGACCCGGCCCAGGGTCACAGGATGCTCGGCTGGCGCCGTGCACGGCGGTCCGGGTGTGTAGCGGAAGCGGATCACGTCGGGACCGACATCGATTCGGCTCAAGCTCTGCGTCGCGGCGTCAGGGCGGTGCATGCAGATCGAGATGCTCGACCGTTCGGGCTCATGGCTCGCATGCAAGCGCTCGAGGAGTCCCGCGCTCAGCGGTTCGTCGGCCAGGGCTCTTGCCTCAACGGCCACCCGCGATGCAACCACACGGTCCTGGTCGACGGCCGAGCTGGTCAGGAGTAGTCCCACCTTGGGTGCAGACGCGCGGGTGAGGCGTTCACCGTCCCACGCCAGCATGAGCGGTGGCGATTCGGGTTCGAAGATTCCGAGGGTGAACGGTTCGTAGCGCTCGAGGGCGACGCGTTCCACCGCCGTTGCGACCGCCGGCTGGGTCGGTAGGTCGAGCAGCGATAGCACCAACAATCCGCGGCTCACCCGGGTCGATGGGGGTGGCGTACGCGTCGAGCCGTAGCGGTTGGCCAGGCACACGGTGATGCCGAACGCGTTGACGCCGATCCAGGTGCCGCCGGCCTCTCCATCCGTCGGTGCCACAAACGGCACGCGGGAGCGCTCATGCCGGCGAGGCGAGAGTGCCGGCTTCCGCGTGACGCGCTCGTCCCGGTTGAACCAGACGGAGTAGCCCGCCTGCTGAGGGAGCCACGACAGCGTGCACACTATGTGGTGAGCTGACGGTGAACCAGGGTGGATGGGGCCACACCGAAATTCGCGTGCAATTCGATCCCGCCCGCCCGGGCCAGTAGGTTGATCAGAGCGTAATGATGCACCGTGTGGCTCAGCAGGAAGGCCAATTCCCGCCGGACGGTGCTGGGCGCCCATTCCGGCGGCTGGTGAGCCTGGCTCGTCGTGCGGGTGTTGACCGCGATTGTCCGATCCAGCCGGTCGGGAGAAATCTCTGTCAGTTCCCGAACCGTCGCCTCTGCCCGAGCCCGCGCCGTCGCAATGTTCGTCTCGGTAGTAGCGTCGCGTTCCCTGGCGTCGTAGTCGACCCGGCCCGACTCGAGTCCGGAAAAGAACGCCTGGTAATGATCCAGGATGTGGCGGTAGTGCGAGCCGATCGATCCGGTTCCGTCTGGGAAGGCGGGCCGGGCGTACAACTCGGTGCCCAGCCGCCCCAACGCGGCGATGCCCTGCCGCACGATTTCGACGTTGTCGTGGATAGGTGCTATGCGTGCTGCCATTGCGACTCCTCGCTCACCGCGGGCACGAGGTCCTGTGTAAGCGCGCGGTGGAGCTTTTGGGCTAACGCCTTCCGATCCCGCTCCACGATCGGGGAGGCCGCGAAGGTAACCGTGGCTTGAAAACCGGGAAGCCGGCACAACTCCGCGAAGTGCGGTCCAAATTCCATGTCTCCCCACCAACACACCGCCAGGTGCGCGGGCGGCGCGTCCGAGGACGTCCGGTACGACACGCGGGCGTGGTGCACCGGGTAGCCGTGGCGGGCAGCCACCTCCAAGAGGGCCGGCTTGAGGGGGCGCACGTGCCGGCCGTCCGTGCTGGTGCCCTCCGGGAACAGAATCACCCCGTCACCCCGGGCCAGCGCCTCCTGGATTTGATCCGATACCCGGAGCGCATCCCGGCGGCGTTCGCGATCGACGAAGATGGTCCGCATGGCGCCAGCGAAGATGCCCCACATGGGCCACGACCGGACCTCGCGTTTGGCCACGAACACACCGGGAACGACGCTCGCCAGGAGGATAATGTCTACGTAGGATACATGATTGGTAACCAGGATGAATGGCGCATCGGCCGGAGGCGCTCCCTCGACCACACGGCGCATTCCGAGCAGATGCGCAACCCCGCCAGCCCACCGGCGAAACGAGGCCAGCCGCCAGCGCCTGCGGGCCTCCACCGCCGGCAACAGCACGAGTGTACCCCCGCCCCACAGGATGAACGAGAACGCGGTCCATCCCACGATGCCTGCCAGGCGGGCTACCTGGCGAATCCGTCCCCCATGCACGGCCACGACACCCGCTCTGGTCTCACCCGAAGAAGACACGGTAGATCCGCTCGTCGAGGGCCTGGATGTCCAGCAGCACCAGATAATCGATGGTCTGGAAGCGGCGGTCGATAGCCGGTGGCCCGCAGACGCGCGCGCCGAGGTTCAAGTAGCTCTGAAACAAGGCTGGGATGTGCACCTCCGGCCGCGGACTATCGCGAGTGGGATCGGGCGCGCATTCGAGCCCGTCGAGCGGTGTGACGCAGGAATCGGCATCCGCGTGCCCCTCCGCGAGGAGGAACTGATAGACCCGGTATCCAAGATCGAGATCTTGCGAAGTGAGCGAGCAGCAGCCGAAGAGATATCGCTTGTGATTCCATGTGAGGTATTGCGCCAACCCTCGCCACAAGAGCTGGAGGACTCGGCCGTTGCGGTGCGCCTTGGCGACGCATGCGCGACCGATCTCGACGGCGTCTTCGAGGATGTCGGCGGGGATGCCGCCGAGGTCGAATTCTCCCGCCGAATAGAAGCCTCCCATGGCGGCAGCCATCTGCGCTGTCTGCATGCGGTAGGTACCGACGATTGCGCCGGTAGGCTTGTGGGTGATCGCCAGATGATGGAACCGTGCGTCCAACTCGTCCTCATCCCTGCCCGTGTGGTACGATTCGGCAAATCCTTCATCTAGTTCGAGATTGAACACCTCGAACCGCAGTTTGAGTATGGCCTCCAGTTCCTCCGGCGATTGGGCAAACCGGAGGGCGTACATGCCACTGGTGTGCTCCGAGGTCGGCAGCGCCTTCGTGGCAACCGGGTATCCGGCCACACCGATGCTCACTGCCGGATCCCGACGGCGGTGCGGACTGGATTGCGCGGGGATTCGCGGCTGGGTCATGAGATTCGCCGATAGGAAGAACGGTCGGCGAACAAAAAGAGCTGGCCATCGTGTCGTTCGAGGCGCCCAGTCACCTCTACCGGCTCGGCGATGAGGTCGAGCAATGCCTTTCCCGACGGCCGGCCCTGGCCGTCGGCCAGCAACACGTAGGCAACGACCCCGGCGGAACCGCGCACCACTAACATCGGCGGGACACCGCCGCTGACACAGCGGACGGCACAGGCACGATGTGGCGTCCAGGTCGCCGGGTTCATGACGCCGAGAAAACACTTGCTGTCGACGATCTCACCCTGGAGGGTCACCGTACCGAGGACGTCCGGCTCGGGCCGCGAACCAACGGGGCTATCCTCAGGCCTGCCGGGCGCGAGAAACCCCGCGGCCACCTCGATCATGGTTTGATCGTCGCGATAGATGAGTGAGCCCGCAAGTTCGGCCGGCCGACCGTCGAGGTCGTGGACGAGCGCGTCGGCGCCGTGCTTCCCCGGCGCGACGAGGTGATAGCGGGATACCGATTTGCCGGGCCGCTCGACCAGGAGCGCGGGGTAGGGGCTCGTCGCGATCATGCCCTGGAATGCACGCGCTTGACCGAATTCGAACGTTGCAGCGTCGTAGCCCTGCTGGCTCGCCGCCACGAGCAATGCGGCGCACGTCCCGATCACCACCAGGAATGCAGTCCAGCGGCTGACGAATTGAGCGATCCCGGCCGGTGCGCGGTCCG
>DATHRW010000175.1:0-2820 GCA_035464955.1 Gemmatimonadales bacterium | reverse complement strand
GTTGGCGCCGCCGGGTAGAGTACCGAAGTCACCGATGTGCGTCAGACCTCCTTTCGCCTCGGCGAGGAACGCGCCGACGGTGCCGCCGCCGTTGCGCACGTACAGGAAGCGCCCACCGGGCGTGAACGCCGCATCCAGGGGCGCGATGCCGGTGCCCGCCACTGCCTCCAGCAGCGTCAGAGTGGCTCCGGGACCGATCGCCAGGCTGGAGATGGTGCCGCTGCCCGTGTTGGTGGTGTAGGCGAACTTGCCGTTCTGGCTGATGGCGATCCAGCACGCCGCCAACTGGGTCGTGGCCACCTGGCCGGAAATCAGTTCTAGGTTGCCGGCCCGATCCAGCCGGTAGGAGGAGGCGGTGCTCAGGTTCGGAGGGCCGCCCTGGGCCTCGGAGACGACCAGGTCGCCGCGCTGGTTGAAGTTGAAGCCGAAGGGCGTATTGCCGGCGGAGGCTTGTGGGTTCGGGCCGCTGGCCAGACCGTCGCCGCCAACGGTGTAGGTGGTAATCGTGTTGGTCGCCTTCTCGGTCACCACGAGGACGCGCCCGTCGGGAGTGAACCCGATTTGGGCGGGGCCGACACCGGCGCCGCTGAGCGGCTGCGTCGAGCCGGGTATCGCCGTCAGCGCGCCGCCGGTGCCGATGCGGAACCCGGCGATGCCGCCGGGGGGTCCAGCGTTGAGCACGTAGAGCAGGTCGCCGTGTACGCTCAGGCTGACTGGCTGCACACCGCCCGACGAGACGGGTGACCCGAGGAGCTGCAGCCCTGTCCGGGTGACCCGGAACGCCGAGATGTCGTTGCTGCCAGCGTTTACTGCGTACAGACGGCGGTGGTCCTTCGTGAGGATCACGGATCCTTGGTTGCCCAGGCCGCCGCCGGTGCCGGTCCCGCCCGTCGCATACGTGCCGGCAGAGGTCAGCTGGCCGTCAGCCGAGCGGTCGAAGACGATGACTGAGTTGCCGCCGGTCGCGTTGGTCATCAGGTAGACGGCACCAGGGCCCTCCAGTCCCGCCACTGACGCCTTGAGACCGAGTTCCGTCCCGGGCTCAAGCGGCGCCTCGGAACAGGCCAGAGCGGCCAGTCCGACGAATGCTGCGAGCCACAAACCGCGATTCGTTCGCATCTGCTCATCTCCTTGAAACGAAGTTGATGCCGTAGCGGCCGGTGCGGGGTCCGCGTAAGAGCGCCCTCCACCGAACCGCAGTCGACAGATATCGGTGGCCAGTTCCCACGCGCACGCACTTGCCAGATGGTTGGCGGAATGACCCGCTGCGCCGTGGCTAGACCAGCCGTCCCAGCCAAGTGCAACGGCAATGCCGCCATCCTACCTCTCTCGAAAACCATCGAAGTAAGTGCCGGGCAAGCGATTAGGAATCGGCCTCCCGGCGCGGTCCTCTGGTCCGGTCGTTCCTCTGACGCCGGAGAAGGGTCACGAACTGTTTCACGAAACACCCTCGGGAGCCCAAACGGGTCGGCAGGAAATTGCGCGGGTGGCAGCCTTGACAGGCGGGAGCTTCACCGATGCGAGGAGCGCTGAGGACGTGCGTCACGCCATGGAGCCATCCCTGGCCCTCTCCTACGAAGTGCTGGCTCGCGGTTGGCCCCGCGGAGGACGCGGGAGGGATCAGCCTCGGATCGCTCTTTGACATCTATTTGGCAGAAGTGACGCCACGGAAGGGCAAACAGAAACAGGCCCATGATCGCAAGGCCGCCCAGATGTTCCTCGCGCTCTTTGGCCGTGATCGAATTGCCCTCAGCCTCAACTTGCGGGACTGGGAGCTGTTCATTGACTGGCGATCTGCTGGAGAGCCGTCGGGCACAGATGCCGCTCGGCCGGTCGGTCCCCGCCAGGTTGCCTACGATCTTAGTTGGCTCCGGGCTGTCTTCCACTGGGCCACCAAAGCGGGTGCGGACGGCGTGCCCCTTCTCGAGCGCAATCCCCTCGAGGGATATCCGATGCCGCGAGAGCGCAGTCCAGCGAGGCCCGTGATGACGGAGGAGCAGTACCAAGCACTCTGCTCCGTGATTGGGGACGTCAACTGGCGTGCTGAACTCGCCCTGGTGTTGGCGAACGAGACGGGGCATCGCATCAGCGCGATCCGACAGCTGCGGTGGTCGGATGTGGATTTGAAGACCGGCCGCATTCACTGGAGGGCGGCGCACGACAAGACCGGCTTCGACCATGTCACCCCCATCTCGCAAGAACTTGCCGATGGCCTCGCGCACGCACGCCGACAGGCGGCGACGATCGGCGAGGGGTGGGTGCTGCCGGCGGTGCGTGATCCGGGGAAGCCCTGTTCGCGAGGGAGCCTTGACAAGTGGCTCCAGGAAGCGCGGCGGCGGGTCACCGTGCCGCTTCCCCCGCGGGCGAGCTGGCACAGTCTGCGACGGAAGTTCGCCACAGAACTCAAGGAGCCGCCGCTGAAGGACCTGTGTTATCTGGGCGGCTGGAAGGATCCGAAAACCCTGCTCGAGTGTTACCAGCAGCCGGACGAGACGGTGATGCGCGAGGCACTGCACATGCGCCGCCCGTTTCGCCATACCACTGTCGATTCGGGGCAGTTGAATCGACAGTCTCGCAGAACGCCCGACTTGCCCGTCCTCCGTAAGCATTCTTAATTCAATTCGTTAGACGTTCTGGACAGGTGGCCGAGTGGTTGAAGGCGCACGCCTGGAGAGCGTGTGTACGCCAAAAGCGTATCGTGGGTTCGAATCCCACCCTGTCCGTTGGTGCAGGCGTCGCGATGGGCTGAGGCGGTAAGGACGGAGGCAGGTGGAGCGGCGGATCTTCAGCCGGCAGCTATCGGCTATCAGCTAACAGTCC
>DATHRW010000174.1:0-11602 GCA_035464955.1 Gemmatimonadales bacterium | reverse complement strand
CGGGTTCACGCAGCTGGAGGGGCGGACCGACAGTCTGACCGCGCTGATCGACCGGCTCACGATCGAGCTGCTGCGACTCGGGCTGGTCCCGACCGATGCCGGCTACCCTGTTCCGAATCTCGCGCGTGCCACCACAGCGTCGCTCCTTGCGTTGAAGGCGTACCTGGCGGGCGAGCGGGACTATCGCCAGGGCCGGTGGTTCCCCGCCGCCACCCATTTTCGCGAGGCGGTGGAGTTCGACAGCACGTTCGCCCGAGCGTTCTATCGCCTCGGATGGGCGATGATGTGGGCCGGTCGCGGTCGCAAGGCAGCCGATGAGTATCTCGTTCGTGCCGCCACGCTAGCCGCGGGACTCCCCGTGCGAGATTCGTTGCTGTTGAGTGTCATGAATGTCGGCTCTAACGGGTCGGAGTCCGCACTCCGGCGACTGACGATCGAGTATCCCGACGACGCCGACGGCTGGCTCCAAATGGGGGAACTCCGTTTTCACGCGGGAGGGGCGGATTTGCGGTCGCCCGCGGAATACCGAAATGCCTTCGAGCGGGCGATCGCGCTCGCTCCCCACTACGCCGAGCCATACATGCACCTGCTGGACGATGCGTTCGCCCGCCTGGACTCCAGCCGCGTCCGCTCGCTGCTCGATGCATCCGGTATGGACCAGTCGGAGTTCTGTTTCGGGCTCGTCTACGATCTGCGTTGGGGTGCGGACACCGATCGGCGGCGAGCACTGGCTGCGCTGGATACGTTGCCGGCCGTTGCGTTCAGACTGGCCGGACGATGTGACGTGATGCTCGTCGCAGCCGATGAGGTCTTCGAGGCAGCGGAGCCAGTCCGGCTAGCCCGGCTGCGACCGGAGACGCCCTGGTTGGCAGCGCGCGTGGCTTTTGAACAGATGAGCAGGGGGCACCTCTACCGGGGAGAGGTGCGCGCGGCCCGCGCGGTCGTGGCTCGCGCGGCCGATCACCCGAGGCTCCGCCACGTGGCCGATCTGGCTGCCCTCACAGTTCGAATGTCCCCCTACGCTGACAGCTCGGCCACGTCAGTGGCCCACCGGCTCGTGAAGACGCTTCCCGGGGGATTCGGGGCTCTCCGGAGAGAGTTCTGGCTCGGCCTGTACGCCATAGACGATGGCCGCGAGCGCGACCTCGCTACGTCGCTCGAGAAGCTCGAGACTCAGTCCGCCGCCGCCGCCACCCCACGGGCCGATGTCATTGCGGCCTTTCCCCGAGTATTGCGCACCTATGCTGCGCTCAAACAGGGAGATCTGGATCGGCTTCGGGATTTCGAGGCGGCGCAACGGGTCTTTGTCGGTCTATTCGGAAATGAGGGCGCGTTCCTTCGCTACGACGTCGGGCTCCTTCTCTTGGAGGCGAGGCGTTTCGACGACGCGGAGCGGTACTTCCTCAGCCTGTATCCTGATTCGTGGTACTACGTTCCCGCCCAATACCAGCTCGGCCGCGTGTACGAAGCGCTCGGCCAGCGCGAGAAGGCCCGGGAGCACTACCGCATCTTCGTGGAATGGTGGAATGACGCCGACCCGGAACTCCAGCCCTGGGTGGAGGAAGGCCGCGCGGGCTTGGCCCGGATGGGCGGGTAGCCAATGGTTGAGCGAGAGGTCGGGTCAACCCCCAGTCACTGAGTATCCGTCGCCAGCGCCCGGTTGAGCCACGCCCGCGCCAGCTGCCAGTCGCGCGACACCGTGGCTTCCGCGATCCCCAACGCTTCCGCCATTTCCGGAATTGTCATGCCCGCGAAGAAGCGGCACTCGACGACGCGCGCCTGGCGTGGCCACTCTTTTTCGAAAGCGGTCAGGGCCTCTTGGAGGGCAAGGACTTCTTCGGCCTGGGAATCGGTCAGCGCGAGCGAGTCGCGCAGTTCGACTTGGACCCAGTCTCCTCCACGCTTCGCCGCCCGGCGCCGGACTGCGTAGTCAACCAGGATCCGCCGCATCGCTCGGGCCGCCTCGGCGCAGAACTGGGCGCGGTTCTTCCATTCCATCCGGTCGAGGCGGGCGAGCTTGAGATAGGCTTCGTTCACCAGCGCGGTCGTGCAGAGGGAGTGATCGGCGCGTTCGCCGCGCAACTGCCGGTGGGCGATGCTGCGGAGTTCTTCGTAGAGCCTGAGCGCAAACGCGTCCAGTGATCCGTGCCGGCCGACCGCCGCGCCTGCATCCGGCGTCGGTCCTCGCGAATTTGCGACATCGAGTTCCGGTCCCGACGGTGGCCGGGAATCCCCCTCACCCATGAGGGGGTAAAATAGCAGTCTATCCGGATAGGGCCATATTCAGGGTCGCCCGACTCTTCGTCCACCTCACCGCGAGCGCGCCGCTACAGCTCCTCCAGGAAGGCGATCAGCGCATCGACCTCGGCCGTGCCGAGCCCCAGGGGGCCGATCCCGAGCCGCTCGGCCGCCGGCGATTCACTGAATGCGGAGCTGTTGTAGAACTCTACCACGGCCCGTAGGGTCGGCATGCTGTTGTCGTGGAAGAACGGCGCCGTGTTCCGGATGCCGCGCAGTTGCGACGTGTTGAACGCGCTGCCCGACCAGCAGTCGGGAGAGCCCGGCTCGATCCGGCAGCGGCCCGGATCCGGCACCGAGCCTCCGCCGGGTGCCCGGATGTTGTGGAACTGGTTGTCAGTGAACATCGGCGGCAGGTGGCAGGCCGTGCACCGGGCCGCGCCGAAGAATAGCTGCTGACCCTCGCGAGCCTCGGCGGTCTTGAGCTTCAGGCCCAGTCCGCCGGCCTCCGGCTCACGCATTGCCTCCTCGAATGCGATGATCGCGTCCAGCTCCTCGGCAGTCGGAAGCCGCTCGCCCGGACGATCGGCCGCGCCGTCCAGCAGGTGCAACAGTGCGGCCTCGAGCGCCTGCTCCCGCAGCGTCGTGGCGCGCCCGTCGGCCGTATAGGGGCCGGTATTCCGCACGTTCCGGATGGTCGGGATGGCCCGGAACACCGTCACGTCGGGCTCGAACAGCGACGACCCGCCGAGCGGGTAGCGGAGCATGCCCTGTTGGGCCTGCACCGGATCGAAATCCATGACTCCGGCGAAAAACGGGTCATCGGGCGGAAGGGCCGCGATGTCAGCGGGGGTGAGTACGAGTGTGGGGCTTGGGTGGCAGCTGCCGCAGGTACGGCCGTTGCCCCCGAAGGTCTCTTCGAAGAACAGGCGGCGGCCCTCTTCGACCAGCGCAGGCCGTCCACCCGCGATCGCGAACGTTTCCGCGCCCGACCCCACCGGCTCTCCAAGCCCGGCGGGATCCGACGCTCCGAAGTCGCACGCCACCATCAGCACGAGCAGCAACAACGGCGCACGATTGGTCGGAGTCATCATCCCTCTCAGTTCAAGAATTGTGCGACCTGCACGGTCGCACATGCGTTGGGTGGGCAACCACCGTTGAACGTGCTCAGCTGAGCGTTGCCCGGGAGCTTCGGGCCGCGCCGACCGCAGGAGGTCACCGAAGGCTGATATGGCCCCGGTAAAAGTAATTTCCTGTTACGACATCGTCCTTGAAGTCGAGCCGGCCGGTGGCACCCACGAATCCACCGGTGCCGCTGCCCGCGACGATCGGGTGCTGGCAGCGTCCGCGGACCTCTGAGCCGTTAGTCACGTCCGGTTCCCACGAAGACGAGAACTTGTAGGTCGTGGTAAACGTCCCCTCGGGCCCGCCATCGAAGCTGCCGACGAAGACCTCTTCACCGCGCTCCTGGTACACCCCACTCGGGGCCCCGTTATCTCTGCTGGTCACGACTTTCGTGTACCAGCAACCTTCCAGGCTCCCGTGCATCGCGATGCCGGGGTACGTGATGAAGTCCTCATACCCGGTCGGAGGGGCCGGGCACGCACCTGCGTCGAAGAACCCAACCCCCGATATCTGCGTCGTCGCCGCGCTCGCGGCAAAGCTGGGCAAGAATTGTGCAACCTGCACGGTCGCACATGCGTTGGGTGGGCAGCCACCGTTGAACGTGCTCAGCTGAGCGTTGCCCGGGAGCTTCGGGCCGTGGTTACGGACTGCGAGATGGATCTGCGCTCCGAACACGTCGAGCAGGCCGGTGCCGATATCCCCGGTGTCTCCCGTATTGACGCGGCCCGAGAACGTGGCCGTTCCGCTTACTCCCACGACCTGTCCCGCGCCGTTGAACAGATCCGCGCCGACGGCCGGGTTGGACTCGTCGCCGGGGTTGCAGGCATGTGGGACATTGCACTCCGACGGATGGTTGAAGACGGCGACCCAGAGCGTGTACGCATCTCCAGCGGTGAGCCCGTTGGTCTTCAGCATGAAGTTCACGCCGTTCGGGAAGCGTTTGAGTTCGGCGACGGCGCCGGGGATGATCGCGCCACCGAAGGGGGGAGTCGCGGTGACGATGGAACTGGTTGCCACGAAGGCCGGCTGCTCAGCGGTCAGGACGGCGGTCGGCATGCTGTCGGCCTCCGTGGGCGATTCTGCGCATCCCGCGGCAAACGCCACGGCCAGCATTGGTGCAACGAAATGTCTCGCGCGCATGATTTCTCCTGGTTGAGTGCCGGGCAGCTCCTTCGCCGCCCTGTACCAGAAGAAGCCGAAAAGCTGTCTCAATCTTGTCACGAGACGCTGGCGCCTGGCCCCATGGAGGCCAGCCAGCCACCGACCCGCTCCGTACCCGTGCAGCGCAGAGAGCCTCAGGCGCGAAGCGGGCACGGCGAGCGAAGCCAACCACGCAGTCGCCTCGAAGTGCCAGAAACGAGTCAACATCCTGGCGTATGCGGTATTTTGACGTCTCCAACTAGGCTTGTCTCACCGAGGGTGCAGGGGAAAGATCAGGGATCATGCCGGTTTCGAGTAAACCTTCGGATTGTCCACGGTTGTGGGCTTGAGCTTGGTGTGGCTACCTGGCCGGCGATCTAACGGCTAGGATGGCCTTTCGATGCCCGGGATCTCCATGTCTCTGTTCACCTCCGATCCGATCCCCGACCGACATGGTGGCGGCCGAGGGAGAACCCGTGCCGCGTTTGGCTGTGCGTTCAAATATCAGAAACCTGTGAGGAGACAATCTATGGCCACGATCAAGTGCCTCGTCCTCACCGCGGCGGCTGCTCTCGTTGTCACGGCCTGCGACCGACCTGCGCCGGCGAGCCGTGCGAACGCCGCTACTACGACAGCACAAACCCCTCCAACCGCACCTACTGTGGATGCACTCGTGACACTCGAAAAGAGTGCCTATGAGGCGTGGAAGGCGAAGGACGTGAGGTTCTGGGATGCCTTTCTGTCTGACGCGTTTGTTGGCTATGGCTCATCAGGCAGGCTCGATAAGGAATCGGCGGCACAGGAATACGCCGGTGCTGACTGCGAGATCACGAGCTACGCCATCTCCAACGAGCAGATGAGGTCGCTCGGCAATGAGGCGGCGCTGATCACGCATAAGGCAACCGTTGACGGCACATGCGGCGGTCAGAAAGTCCCGACGAGCAGTTGGGCGGCGAGCGTCTACGTTCGCGACGGCGATAGATGGAAAGCCGCGTTCCACGCCAACGCTCCTGT
Source organism: Gemmatimonadales bacterium (assembly GCA_035464955.1). Taxonomy (GTDB): domain Bacteria; phylum Gemmatimonadota; class Gemmatimonadetes; order Gemmatimonadales; family GWC2-71-9; genus JABDII01. The sequence continues at coordinate 6,085 of DATHRW010000174.1, read as the reverse complement.
TGTCGATCCACAAGCGGCTCCCGCGAAACCAGGCGGCAGGAAGGTGGGGTCTACCGCGGCCGAGTCTGAACCGGCCGCGCGCGATGCTGGCACCGATGCCATGCTCGAGGCCGAGAAGGCCCTCTGGGAGGCCTGGAGAGCACACGATGCCAGCCGAATGGAGGATCTGACGGCGAGGGAGATTTCGTTTATCAACATCTTTGGCACCTACTTCGCAACCAAGGCCGATGCATTGAAGGACTGGACGGGGACCGGCTGCGATGTCAAGACCGTCAGCGTCACCGACGCCGCGGGCACGATGCTCTCGCCGACAGTCGGTATCCTGACCTTCAAGGGCGCCGCCGACGGCACCTGCTACGGCCAGGCGGTGGGACCCATTTGGGGCACGTCGGTCTATGTCAAGACGGCCGACGGGTGGAAATGGACGTTCGGCATCAACGTGCCCGCGACCTCGGAAGGCGCGTAACGGCTGAGGGCGTTCCGCGGAGCCCTGTGGTCGAGTTCACTCCGTAGCCGGAGTATTCGAGCGCCGTCGCCACGGTCATGTCGCTCGCACCTCGACCGTGGGTCAGGATGGCGTTGCGAACAGGTATCGGTGGGTTCGGCAGTGCCAGTCCGCAGCGGGGCACTACGCGGATTGATCGACCAGCTCCACGGGGGGCGCTGACCGCGCCACCTAAGTGCGCCGGCCTCTAGGGCCGAAACCCGGGTGCGTTCTGGTCGAAGCCCCAGATGAAGGGCGGCTCGATGCCGCACACCCGCAGGAAGGCATAGAGCTGCCCGCGGTGATGCAGGAACTCGTCGCCCATGATGTTGAAGCCGACCCAGCCCGGGAAGCTCATGTCCCACGGCGTCGCCACGACCGCCTTGAGCTGCGTGTCACCGATTCCCGCCACCGCGGCATCGGCCTGGTCCCAGCATTGTCGGGCGAAGCCGAGCATTTCCTTCTTGGTCGTGAAGCTCGCGGCGACCTCGTCCTCCGACGACTCCTCTGCCGTGATCGCTCCCTTCGCGATTCCCATGGCGATGTCGCGGACCACGGTGCCGGAGACGTGGGCCACCAGCTGAGCGGGGGTGCGCATCCCCTGCACGGGATGGCCGTGGTAGCGATCCTCGGGAAACACCTCGAGCAAGCGGAGATAGACCCCGTATTTCTGGCGGAACTGGTCCCACACCTGATTCAGTGACTCTCTGTCCATGGCTTCACCATCCTTCTCATGAATCGGCGCTCGGAATGCGCCAGTTCCAATGCCTCGCTCCTGATACTCCGACAGCGCCTGTCGGGCGCTCGCGTCGAGCGCCAGCTTGCCACGCGCGTTGGTTGGAATACGGTACATGACGGATATCTCCACCGCAACGAGCATTTCCGCCCAAACGGATGCATGCGCCGTATTCTTCCTTCGTTGGAACCATCCGGGACCTTCCGTCGTAGAATTGAGGCAGTGCCCGCCGCCCCCGCCCTCGCGAGACGACATTTCCGGGACGCGGCTGTATCTTCTACGCCTTGTTCGGCCGATCAGAAGACGAGAGACCAGGACCCCATGAGCCCACGACCCCAGCACCCAGCTCGCGCCCTCTGGCCCCTTATTGCGCTCCTGGCTGCGGCCTGCGCCCCGAGCGGCGGCACCCAGGCAGCGCCCGGGACGACCCCTGCCCCCGCCCCGACTGCGCAGACCGCGGAGTTGGAGGCGATCTACCGAGCCCGGGCCGACAGCGCCCGCATGCGGTTCACCCAGGCCGACGTCCATTTCTTTACCGGCATGATCGGGCACCATGCCCAGGCGCTGGTCATGGCAGCCCTGATACCCACCCATGGCGCGAGCCCCGCACTCCAAACGCTCGGCGCCCGGATCACCAACGCCCAGCAGGACGAGATCGCGCTCATGCAGCGCTGGCTCCGCGATCGAAACCAGCCGGTGCCGACATACGAAATAGAAGGTATCACCCTCACCATCCACGGTGCCGACCACGCCATGCACATGCCGGGCATGCTCACCCAGGACCAGCTCGAACAGCTCGATCAGGCCCGAGGCCAGGAGTTCGACCGGCTGTTCCTTTCATATATGATCCAACACCACCAGGGTGCCGTCACCATGGTCGACGACCTGTTCCAGGCCGACGGTGCGGCCCAGAGTGACGCGGTGTTCAAGCTGGCCTCGGATATCCAGGTGGATCAGCGCACCGAGATCGCCCGCATGAAGCAGATGCTCGAGACCAGTAACCCTTAAGCCCCAACGTTAGGAATCCCCCCCCATGAATCGCGTGACTCCTCTGTTCCTCATTGCTGGGATGCTTGGCCTTGCCACGGCTGCCTGCGCCCCCTCGACCTCGACGTCGAGCGCTGTTGGTGCCGTGCCCGCGTCGGCTGTCGCCGCACCGAGCCCTGACCCTCGGATCGGGCTCCGGGCCGGATTGTTCGACGCTGAGACTGCAGTGTGGAACTTGAACGTGCTGTCCACGACGCCGCCTCCCAACGAATTCCTGGGCGTTACCAACTCCGACCTGGCGTTCACCGGAAACTATGTCATTCAGGGCAACTACAACGGGATCCTGGTCTGGGACATCTCGAATCCCCGGCAGCCGTCGCTGGTGGTGGCGTATACGTGCCCCGCGTCGCAGAACGACGTGTCGGTGTATCAGAACCTCTTGTTCGTGTCGGGTGAGGACTTCGGGGCCCGGCTGGACTGCGGCACCGAGGGTGTGTCGGAGGCGGTCAGCGCCGAGCGGTTCCGCGGCATCCGAATCTTCGATATCAGCGACATCCGGAATCCGCGCTACATCACGAGCGTCCAGACCTGCCGCGGCTCGCACACCCACACGTTGCTCAAGGACCCGAACGACAACGAGAACGTCTACATCTACGTCTCCGGCTCGGCGCCGGTGCGCCCGGCCGAGGAGCTGCCCGGCTGCGTGGCCGCGCCGCCGAGCGAAGACCCGAACTCCGCTTTGTTTAGGATCGAAGTGATTCGGGTGCCGGTTGCGCACCCCGAGCAGGCGGCCATCGTGAGCTCGCCCCGCATCTTTCAGGACCTGGTCGCCCCGGAGACGCACGGCGCGTCGCCGGCCGACCTGGCCGAGATCGAGAAGGCGAAGGCCCGCGGCGCCTTCGTGTTCCAAATCCAGGACCAGTATCAGGTGCTGCCCGACCGGTACGCGGCCAGGCTGCTGGACAGCGTGGTCACCGCGCGCGGCGGCTCCGGCGCGCCGACATCGGCGGACAGCGCAGCCTTGCGCGACCGGATCCAGGCCGTCATCCAACAGATGGTCGGCAGGCAGCCTTCTGGTCCCCGACCCGGTCCCTCGCAGTGCCATGACATCACCGTCTATCCGGCGATCGGTTTGGCCGGCGGCGCGTGCGGCGGGTACGGGCTCTTGCTCGACATCAGCGACCCCGTCAATCCGACCCGTATCGGTGCCGTGAGCGACACCAACTTCTCGTATTGGCACTCGGCGACCATCAACAACGACGGCACCAAGATCCTGTTCAGCGACGAATGGGGCGGCGGCGGCGGCCCGAAATGCCGGGCCAGCGACCCCATGGAATGGGGTGCCGATGCCATCTTCACTCTCGAGAACCGGCAGATGCGGTTCAAGAGCTACTATAAGATGCCCGCAGCACAGACCCCCGAAGAGAACTGCGTGGCGCACAACGGGTCGCTGATCCCGATCCCGGGGCGCGACGTGATGGTGCAGGCCTGGTACCAAGGCGGCATCTCGGTGTTCGACTGGACCGATGCGGCCAACCCGGCGGAGATCGCGTTCCACGACCGCGGGCCGGTCAACGCGGCGGAAATGGACGACGGCGGGAGTTGGTCGGTGTATTGGTACAACGGCGTCATCGTGAGCTCCGAGATCGCGCGCGGGCTCGACATCTTCGAGTTGACGCCCAGCACATACCTCTCGCAGAACGAGATCGACGCCTCCCGGTCGGTCAAGCTCGACTATTTCAACGTCCAGGGCCAGCAGCGATTCGTGTGGCCGACGACGTTCGCCCTGGCGCGGGCCTATCTCGATCAGCTCGAGCGCTCCCGGGGCCTTGCCCCGGACCGGCTTGCGGCGGCACGCGCCTCGCTGGCAAGCGCCGAAGGGGCATCGGGAGAAGCCCGACGCGCCCCGCTCAGTGACCTGATGGCCGGACTCGAGCGCGACGCGAGCAGATCCAGCGACGCCCAGAAGGTGCGGATGCTGGCGACGACGGTGCGGGAGCTGGCGGCCGCCGCGCGCTAGGCCTGCTGCATACGTGGAAGGAACGGGGGTGCGCCGGCTGCGCACCCCCGTTCGCGTACGTGCAGGCACCCGATCCTCCTGAATGATCAACCTGGTGCGATGGGAATGCCCGTCGATGTAGTGGCGCCCGGCTGTCCAATGCGGGCACGGATCGATCCGTCTTCCTGTGTCCCGCCGCCGGCCAAGCGGCGAGTGAGGCCTACCCGTGCGGCAGTCTGCCTATGCTGCACCACGGGGGCGATGCGTGTCCCACCAGGCCGCCGACTGCCCGGCGTCCCACGGCCGCTCGAGCGGCACTGACAGGAGCAGTGCGGACAACGCATCCGCCGTCGCGGGCCGATCGGCGGGATCCTTGGCCAGGCAGGCCATGACGGCTGCCTCCAATTGGTCCGGAATCGGCAGCTCCGTCCGTTCGGTAAGTGGCACGGGTGGTTCCTTGACGTGGAGCATCATCGTTTCCATGGGCGTTCGTCCCACGAAGACCTGCTGTCCCGTCAACACCCAATAGGCGACACAGCCGAGGGCGTAGAGATCGACCCGCCCGTCGACCGGGCCGCCCATGGCTTGTTCGGGCGCCATGTACGCCGGGGTACCGCCCACGACGTTCTCGGCCGTGAGCTGTGGATCGCGGGTGCGGTCGGCCCCGGTCTGCTTGACCATGCCGAAATCAAGGACCTTGATCCAATCGGTCTCGCGGCCGAAGCGACAGGTGTAGATGTTGGCCGGCTTGATGTCGCGATGAATCAGGCCGGCCTCGTGCGCCTCGCCCAATGAGTGACACACCTGGGTCAGCATGTGCACCACGCGTTCCGCCGGCTGCGGACCGAATTGCCGGACCAGGGTGTCGAGATCGAAGCCGTCGAGCAGCTCCATCACGTAGAAGAAGGTCCCGTCGTCGGCTACGCCGAAGTCGTACAGCTCCACCGTGTGGGGACACCGCATGGTCGCTGTCGCCTGCGCCTCCCGCTCGAACCGGTGGAGCACGCGGCTCCGCTCCGCCTGCGTGATCCCGATGGATTCCGCTCGCACGAGCTTGATGGCCGCCGGTCGCGCCAGGAGCCGGTGCTCGGCTCGCCAGACCTCGCCCATGCCCCCCACACCTAATCGCTCGACCAGTCGGTAACTACCCAGCTCGCGGGCGCGCCGCACCTCGGCGCCGAGGTGGTATACCACGCGCGCGGCGATGAAGGCCATGCCGACGATGAGTGCGTAGGGGAAGATCAACGCGAAAAACAACCCAAACGGACTCAGTTCGACCGTGGTCATTCCCAGCGACGACAAGGCCGTGAATGCGATGGGAACCGCGCTGACCGACAGGATGGCGGCCACGAGGGCACGTCGCGGCGGGCTTGGAACGACGACGGTGAAGAACATGACCCACACCGATACCCACGACAGCCCGAAGCCCCCGGCCCCTGCCACGTTCTCCATTCCGGCGTACTTGATTGCCGAGATGACGCCCTGGAACTCGGCGACGGCGATGCCGACGCTGCCGAGCACTTCGAATACCAACCCGACGTGCAGCTTGCCAGCCGGCGCAAGCGCCGACCAGCGGATGATGCCGTAAACGGTGAGCCCCAGGAGGATGGAAATGATCGGTGGGCCGATGGTGCGCACCGTCGTGAAGTACGACGACACACACACGACATTCGGGTTCACCTGGGCGAGCAGTAGACAGAAGGCATTGGGGAAGATGGCCGCGAGGAAGAACACGACAGCATAGAGCAGGGCCACGATCCGAAGTCTGCGGACCGATGCCTGCAGGAGGTCGGAGGGCAGCCGGACCGACGCCTGGGAGGCGATCTCGCGTTCGGCTGGGCTCGGCCGGTGAGGGCGGAGTTCGGGCGGCTCGGCCTGT
>DATHRW010000173.1:0-4720 GCA_035464955.1 Gemmatimonadales bacterium | reverse complement strand
CCCCAGCGCCTCGAGCACTGCCGGGTCGGGTGCGCGACGCGAATACGTGAGGATGCGCATCTGGAAGCCTCGCGCTGCCCGGCGAGCCACGGCCTGCCCAATGCGCCCCAGGCCCACGATCCCAAGGGTCTTTTCGTGAACGCGAGCGCCGAGCAAGTGCGTTGGGCGCCAGCCGCGCCAGCGGCCGGCCCGAACTTCGCGCTCTCCCTCGCCCACGCGACGGGCGACGGCCAGCATCAGCGCCATGGCCAAATCGGCTGTGTCTTCGGTCAGAACGTCGGGTGTGTTGGTGACAACCAGCCCCGCCGCAGTGGCGGCTCGGGTCGCGATGTTGTCGTACCCAACCCCGAAGTTGGCCAGGATGCGGGTTCGGAATCCGCCCGCCGAAACCATTGCGGCGTCGAAACGATCCGTCACGGTGCAGAGAATGCCGTCCATCTCCTGGAGCAACGCCGCCAGATCGTCGGACGTGAGGGGAACATCACCGGAATTGAGGCGGACATCGAAATCGCGACCCAACTCCGCTTCGACGACCTCGGGCAGGCGGCGGGTGACGGCGACTCGCGGCTTCATACATCCTCCAACGTGAGCGGGCTTCTCCGATGAACAAGTCGCCGAGACCGGATACCATCCTGGGCTGCTCTCCAGAGACGCTGCTGACCCTGCTGTTCCAGGCGGCCGTCGAGGCGGTGGAGCCGGCGCGGGCGCTGGCCCGGGCGCTCGAAACAGACCCGACCCCTCCGTCGCAACACCTGTGGATCGCGGCGATCGGCAAGGCTGCGCCCGCAATGGCGAAGGCGGCCGCATGGTTTGCCGACGCTCGATCCCTCCCGCTCGCCGGCGGCGTGATCGTGAGCCCGGAAGGCGGCGCGAGCCCCCACACGAAGATATCGCACCTTCGCGCCGAACACCCCGAGCCCGGACCGGGATCGGAGGAGGCGGCCCAGGCGCTCGACCGGCTGATACGAATGGTTCAACCCGGAGATGCGGTGTGGGTGTTGCTCTCCGGCGGAACGACGAGCCTGGTCGCGGCTCCAATGAAGGAAGGGATTACTGCGGCTGACCTACGGACCCTCTATCACCTGGTGCTCAGAGCCGGGCTCGACATTGGCACCATGAATGCCGTGCGGAAACGGGTCGCCAAGTGGGGGGCTGGACGGCTCGCGCGGGCACTGTCCGCGAGGGGGGCCACCACTCGCTGCTACGTGATCTCCGATGTCGTCGATAATGACCTGGCCGCGATCGGGTCCGGGCCGTGCGTGCCGGATGGGACGACGGCCTCGGACGCCGTCGAGGTCCTGACCACTGCAGGGTTGTGGCGGGACGTTCCAGCATCGATTCGAAGCTACTTCGACGCGGTGACCGGCGGCACCGAACCCGAAACTCCGAAGCACACCGACCCGGCATTTGCAGATGTGACCCACCGGATCATCGCCACCAACGCGGATGCGGTGTCGGCAGCGGCCGCGCGCGCGCGCGCGATGGCGATGGATGTGATTGCGGTCGCCGAGCCGATCGAAGGTGAGGCCGCCGCCGCCGCGACGAGCTTCGTCGATCGGCTGGAGCACGAGGCATTTGAGGGGCCGGCGACCGCTCCTCGCGGCCTCATCCAGGGCGGAGAGACCACAGTCACGGTGGTCGACGGGGAGGCAGGTCTCGGAGGGCGCTGCCAGGAGTTTGCGCTAGCGGCGGCTCGGCGGCTCGACCAGGTGGAACTGCCCGGATCGCCCTGGTGGTTACTGGCTGCCGGCACCGACGGCCGGGATGGGCCGACCGATGCGGCGGGTGCGATCGTTCATGCTGGAACTTGGGGTGCCATCCGCCGCCGGGGGCGGGATCCACTGCGCGATCTCGACCGCCACGATGCCTATCATGCGCTGGACTCGGTCGGGGCCTTGTTCAAGCCTGGCCCGACCGGCACCAACGTCGCGGATCTCGTGATCGCCCTCGACGAGACACGAACCTGATCCGGTCGGACGGCGACGACGGGATCACGGATGGAGTTCAGGCTCGGGTTCGTAATCACCCCCGAGGATGACGCTCACATCGACTCGGCGGAGGGTATCGATCTCCAGGCGAACGCGGCCCACACCGAGCACATCCCGAATTCGTTCCCCGTCGGTCACCGCTCCGCGGCGCACCAGAATGGCGGTGCTATCCACGAGTTCCGGTGCGTTCCGGAAGAGCACCACATCGAAGCCGGCGCGTCTCAACTGCCGAGTGGAGATGCGGGCGAGCCCCATCCGGTTGGTGCCGTTCAACACCTCAACGAGCCGCCCGTCCGCGCCGGAGGGAATCGGGTAGGAGTGCCCTTCGACGTGATCGGTCCTCGGCCACAGCCGCATCGCGGCGGCGACCACCATGAGGACTGCGAGGAGCCCCGCGACGATCAGGCCGAGTCGGCGGCGGGGTATGGGAAAAGGGAGTTCCAAAAGCGCACCGTCGGTTCGGGGAGGATCCAGCCCGACTGGATCACGTGAAGCACGCGTGCGCGTGCCACTTCGCGTAGCACGCCCGACACGTCCCGCGGCAGCCGCTCGGCGAACTCGGCGCGCGCCGGCCGATCAAAGGACCGGCCTGGCTCGAGATAATCGGCGCAATAGAGCATCCGTCCCACCATGTCCCACTCGGCGAGGCCGAGCGAATGATATCGCACCGCGTCGAGGACGCCGCGGTCCGTCTCACCTTCCGCCTTGGCGCGCGCCGCCGCGGCCGGACCGTGCCGCAGCTGAACCGGGCCGGTGGCGGACGGCGCCCAGTGCTCGAGCTCCTCGACCGGTGCATCGCGGAAGGCATCGTGTAGCCAGGCCGCCCTGAGCCAGCGATTGCGTTCGGAGTCCGGTACGCCGAGCTCGTGCGCCCAGTTCACGAGGAGTTCCGCCACCTGCTCCACGTGCTCCAGCCGCGTCGGCGAGATCATGGCCCATTCCGGCAAGGTTGGGCGAAGTTGCGGAGAGGAGGAGCGTGCCCGGGTCACGGACTCTGGTCGACCATGATGTCCGGCTGGAACCCGGTATCGCGAATGGTTGCGCTTGGCATCAGACCCCTAGCGTGCTGCGGGTGCGTTGGATCCGGAGATCCCGGCTCCGAGGATGATGTTGTCGATCAACCGCGTCCGGCCGACCCTCGCGGCCACGGCGATGACGGATCGGTCGTCGACCCGCACGAGTGGCTCGAGCGTGTCCGGATCGACGACGGCAATATACTCCAGCGCCACGTGCGGACACAGCTCCACGACGCCTCGCGCGGTGGCTTCCAGCGCGGCGGCATCCGACTGGCCCGCGCGCCAGGACTCATGCGCCGCCGACAGGCCCCGGCTCAACGACAAGGCTTCGCGCCGTTCCTCCGGGGATAGGTACACATTCCGGCTGCTCATGGCGAGCCCATCGGATTCCCGCACGGTGGGAACGCCGACGATCTCCACCGGCCAGTTCAAATCACGTACCATCCGGCGGATCAGGGTCAGCTGCTGGTAGTCTTTTTGCCCGAAACAAGCAACATGGGGAGTGGTCAGGTTGAAGAGTTTGGCGACCACCGTGAGCACCCCCACAAAGTGCCCCGGGCGTGCAACTCCTTCCCACCGCTCTGCGGTCGGGCCCGGCACGACCCGCATCTCCGTGTCCGCAGGGCACATGACCCCGGTCTCGGGCGCGAACACGAGCGTCGCCCCGCGACCGGCTGCGAGCGTGCGATCGCGCTCCAGGTCGCGGGGATAGGACTCGAAGTCCTCGGACGGACCGAATTGGAGCGGATTGACGAACACGCTCACCACGACCACGTCGGATTGCTGTCGCGCGGCGTCGATGAGGCGGAGGTGTCCCTCGTGGAGGTATCCCATGGTCGGGACCAGGCCGACTCGTTGGCCGCCCGCGTCCCACGCGCGTCGCGCGTCACGGAACTCATCGACTGAGGCAATCACTCGCACGAGGGCTTCCCGTCGTCTCAGTCGAAGCCGTGTTCGGGACCCGGATATTCCCCGGCGCGCACTTCCGCACCGAAGCGCCGCGCGGCGTCTCGAACCGTATCGGCCAACTGGGCGTAGTGTTTCAGGAACTTGGGGGCAAACTCGGGGTTCAAGCCCAACATGTCGTGCAGGACGAGCACCTGGCCGTCGCACCCGGGGCCTGCGCCGATCCCGATGGTGGGGATGGTGAGCGCCTGGGTAATCCGAGCGGCCAGGGCGCTCGGCACCAATTCGAGCACCAGGCTGAAGGCGCCCGCTTGCTCGAGCGCCTTGGCATCCGAGAGCAGCCGGTCGGCGGTTTCGGCATCGCGTCCCTGCACGCGATAGCCGGCCAGGGTGTGGATGGATTGCGGCGTGAGTCCCAAGTGACCCATGACCGGGATACCCCGTTCGACCAGACCCTGAACGGTCGGCACCATGGGGCGACCGCCCTCGAGCTTGACGGCTTGGGCGCCGGTTTCCTGGAGCACCCGGCCCGCGTTCCGGATGGCGTCTTCCAGCGAGATCTGATAGGACAGGAACGGCATGTCGACGACCACCAGCGCGCGCTTCACACCGCGCCGGACAGACGCCGCATGGTAGATCATCTGATCGAGCGTCGCGCTCAGGGTCGAGTCCCGGCCGGCCAGCACTTGGTTGACCGAGTCTCCCACCAGGAGGATGTCGATCTCCGCGGCGTCGAGCAGGCGGGCGAACAAGGCGTCGTAGCATGTCAGCGCGACGATGCGGCGTCCCTCGCTCTTCATGACGCTCAAC
>DATHRW010000172.1:0-3413 GCA_035464955.1 Gemmatimonadales bacterium | reverse complement strand
GGTCCCAGCCGTCAGCCAGCTTTTCACGAAACGTCTTCTTGCGGTAACTCACTGGCTCAGTCGTAGGCTGTTTAGTCGGTGACCCAAATGGGCGGCGTCCGTGCCTAGGCGCGGGATCGCTCGACGTGGCGCACCGATCGTTCGATGAGCTCTGCGAGCACGCCGAGGTCGATATCGTCGAGCCGCTTGATATAGAGACACAATTTCCCGGTGGTGCGCTTGCCCAGTTTCTTCATCAGGCTGGCATACTGCCGAAAGCCCGACATGATGTAAAGCGTCAAACTCTGGACGCGCGGCGAGAGGCCCGCCGCAAACCATTCCCCTTCGCGCCCGCTCGCATATTTGAAGTGATATTTCCCGTAGCCAACGATATTACCGCCCCACATCTTCGGCCTCGCCTTTGTGACCTTCTTCATAATCCTCATGATGGTGCGGCAGTCTCGCCGCCTGGTGTCGTCGGCGATTCCGTCGATGAAGTCCTTGACGCTCTTGTTGGTGGGGTGTGTCTTGAGCTCCGTCACGTCCCTCCTCCTGGTTCTGGTATCAACACCCGCTGTGCTGCTGCGCTAGGACTGCGATCAGCGATCTCGGATGAAAGTGCCGGCACGAAGCTCAGCGTACGCCTGCTGGAGTTCCTCGTCGGTATTCATCACGATCGGTCCGCGCCACGCGACCGGCTCGGCGAGAGGCTTGCCCGAGACCAGCAGGAAGCGGATACCCGATGCTCCCGCCTGCACCGTTACCTCGTCTCCACGATCGAACAAGACCAGCGACCGGTTTCCAGTCTCGTCGAGCGACGGCGGTGAGCCCGACCCCACCTGGTCCGTTCTGACGGGGCCGGGCGCGGAGGCATCGCGGAAAGTGCCGCCGCCCTCGAACACGTAGGCGAACGCGTGCCGAGATGTCTCGACCGGAAGCGTCTTGCGCCGGCCCGCCGGCACCCACACGTCGAGGTATCGTGGCTCGGCCGCAATGCCGTCGACCGGCCCGGCTTGGCCCCAGAAGTCGCCACAGATCACCCGCACCCGTGTCCCGTCGTCGTCGATGACCTCGGGAATGTCGCGCGAGACCACGTCTTGGTAACGCGGTGCCGTCATCTTGAGCGACGACGGGAGGTTGGCCCACAACTGGAAGCCGTGCATCCGCCCCTGCGCGTCGCCCTCAGGCATCTCTTGATGCAGAATGCCGCTCCCGGCGGTCATCCACTGGACGTCGCCCGCGCCCAGCGTGCCCTGGTTCCCCAGGCTATCGCCATGATTGACCGTGCCGGCCAGCACGTAGGTGATGGTCTCGATACCGCGGTGCGGATGCCACGGGAACCCCGCGAGATAATCTTCGGGATGCTCGTTCCGGAAGTCATCGAGCAGAAGGAACGGATCGAACTCCCCGGTCGCACCGAATCCGAACGCACGACGCAGGCGGACTCCGGCGCCTTCGAGGGTGGGTTGAGCTTCGATGACTTTCTTAACAGGTCGTATCGACATGGGTAGCCTTCGGTAATCTGTGGATCTCAATTGGTTGGCCCACATAACTGTCTGCGGGCTATCACGTGAACGCAGCACGGCGCCCTGGGGTTCCTCGACGTTGTGTCGCGCAGGCCTACGTTGGCGAGGCTCGAGGCGCGTCGTCGCCGTGCTGCTGGGCTGCGACCAACCCGACCGGCGCACAGTCGCCGCAGACATGGCGGCCGCGGAGACCCTCGATGCCCTCCCAGGCAATGAACGGCGCCATCGCGATGCCGGCAACGGGGTCGGCCCACCACCACGCGAAGGCCGCATTGAGGACGAGCCCGCCCAAGAGAATCGCCGACAGGTACATGCAGATTTCGGTCTGCCGGGCCTCCGCGCCAAGCGCTCCGCTGGAGAGTCGCGACGCGACCCGGCGCTTGGCCCGAGCTAAGAGCGGCATGACAACGAGCGAGGCCGCGGCGATGGCGATGCCGATGGGGCTCGCGTCCGGCTCGGCCCGTGTAACGAGCGACCGGGTGGCCCCGACCGCTACGTAGCCGGCCAATGCGAGGAACGAAAGCCCAATCAGTCGCTGGGCTAGGCGCTCCGCCCATTCGCGCCTAGTCTCGTCGCGGTCGACGTGCAATCGCCACACGGCGGTGAGGCTTGCACTCACCTCGATGAAGCTGTCGACGCCGAAGCCGATCAGCGAGACGCTGCCGGCCAGGAGCCCGCTCCCGATCGAGAGCAGCCCTTCCAGACAGTTGTAGGCGACGGTGGCCCACGTGAGCCAGCGCCCCCGCGTAACCGCGCTACGTCTGTTCGCGTCGAGCGCGGGCTGGGTCTCGATGGACCTCATCCTACCGTACCCATGTGGCAATGTGGCCTAGCCCTGACGTTCCGTTTCTTCATTGTATAGAACCGCCGCGCGTGAGATCACGTAGGCGCGGAGTTGTAGAGGTGACGTACATGACGCCGTCCACCACCAGCGGTGTCGCCGATATGCCGCGCGGGGTCTTCAGTTCATATGACCAGGCAAGCCCAAGCTGACCGACGGTCTCCGTGTTGACCGCGGTGAGGGGGCTGAACCGCTGCTCGCTGTAGGTACGACTGTGGGTGAGCCAGTTCCCGGGTTCTCGATCCGCCGCGATGATCCGCTCAGTGTTGACGGCTGGACCTCGGTCGGCTGGTTGGCAACCAAGCAGTCCGGCAGCAACCATCACGGCGGCCGCAGAGCCCAGATTCGCGCGGGTCCACATCATCGAGGTTCTCCTTGTTGGGACATCTGGTAACCCACCTGAATGGCCAGAGGTGCCTAGTCTGAGGCTGGCCTTTGGGCCGTCATCATCACGGCCTTGACCCCATAGGCCTCGGCGGAATTTTGGGTGGCCTGCTTCCGGAACCGGAATCGCGGCACTACTGCTGAGCGGACCCTGGTAAAGCCACTCTCCTCCAGCAGGCGGAACATCTCTCCTTCCAGGAGAGCACCCCCGATTCAACTGGCCCAGAGCTTAGGGTCATTGACAATCGACTGGGAGAGTTGCTTTGCGCTCACGATGTCGGTAATTGAAATCCGCCCGCCCGGTCGTAGCACGCGAAACATCTCCTCCACGACCCGCCGCTTGCGGAAAGAGAGGTTGATGACCCCGTTCGAGATGACGACGTCCACCGAGTTGTCATCCAGCGGAATGTCCTCCATCCGTCCCTCATGGCACTCCATGAGGGTGCCCATCACAGCAGCATGGGCCTGCGCCTTCAGGCACATGGCGGGGTTCAGGTCCACACCGATGACCCGTCCGGTAGGCCCGACTCGCCACGATGAGATTATTGCGTCGAGTCCCGCACCACTGCCCAAGTCCAGGACTGTCTCACCCGGCTCGAGGTCGCTCCGCTCGTGGGGATTGCCCACCCCGGCGAAGGACGCGACTGCTCCCGGCGGCGCGCGGTCGAGCCACTCGGGGTCGT
>DATHRW010000171.1:0-4648 GCA_035464955.1 Gemmatimonadales bacterium | reverse complement strand
AATGACGTGTTGGTGCCGGCTGCCGCGGCGCGCGAACACCATCGCATCGTGCCGCAGTCCCAACTGGTCATGATCCGGAGTGATCACTTCATGACCTTCATGCAGCCGGAGGTGGTCGCAGGTCCAATCCTAGAATTTGTGGCCAGCGTGGACAACGGAACGGCCACCACGCGTGCCACGGCCAACCCCGACCGCATTCGTGAGGCAGCCAGGCCGTTCAACCCGCGCTCCGTCCCCGGAGCGCAGGGGTTCTCGCTCTTGGTGGTACTGTTTCTCTTGGCCTGTGCGACGATGGCCAGTGAAGATCTGACCGGCATCGGGGCGGGGCTCTTGGTGGCGCGGGGAAGCGTCGCCTTCCTGCCGGCCACCCTGGCGGTGATGGCGGGCATCTTCATCGGCGATCTCGGGATCTATTTCGCCGGCCGGTTTCTGGGCCGCCCGGCGCTAGGCCACGCGCCGCTCAAATGGATCGTCAAACCGGCGACCATCGAGCGGAGCCGCCGATGGTTTGAGCGCCGCGGGGCGGCGATCATCTTCCTGAGCCGGTTCACGCCGGGAACCCGCGTGGTCACCTACATCGCGGCCGGTGTCCTCCGGATGCGCTTCCTCGTGTTCGCCGCCTGGCTGTTTCTGGCCGTGGCGCTCTGGGTGCCGCTCTTGGTCGGCGCCAGTGCCATCTTCGGTATCGAAGCCACCAAGATCCTCGAACCCCTGCCCGGGCCGACCTGGCCCTGGGTCTTGGGCTTCGCCATCCTCCTATTCGTCGCCATTCGCGTCGGCCTCCGACTCCTCACCCATCACGGCCGGCGGCGGCTCGTCGGCACATGGCGCCGGATCACTCGATGGGAATTCTGGCCGCCCTGGATCTTCTACCTGCCGGCTCTGGCCTACGTCATCTGGCTCGGTATCAAGCACCGCTCGCTCACGCTGTTCACCGCGGCGAATCCCGCGCTACCCGACGGCGGTGTGGTGGGCGAATCCAAGATCGACATTCAACGGGGGTTGGCGCACGCCGAGCCCATGTTGCCCAAGACCGAGTTTCTCCCGATTGCCCAGTCGCCAGGTGAGCGGCTGGCGACGGCGCGCGAGTTCTTGCGCCGTGAGGCCCTCGCGTACCCGGTGCTCATGAAGCCCGACGTGGGGGAGCGGGGTGACGGGGTCGAGGTCGTTCGAAGCGACGCCGAGCTCGAGAAGTATCTGGCAGGAGCCAAGCGGGACGTCCTCTTGCAAGAGTATGTCACGGGCGAGGAGTACGGGGTCTTCTATTATCGGGAGCCTGGTCAGGAGCGCGGGCAGATCTTTGCCATTACCGGGAAGCGGCTGCAGTCCGTGGTGGGAGACGGAGTGCGCACTCTCGAGGAGCTGATCCTGGGCGACGACCAGGCCGTGTGTCAGGCCCGGCTGTTCCTTCGGCGGCACGAGGAGCGACTGGACGATGTCCCGGCGGCCGGCGAGCGGGTATCGTTGGGCGACCTGGGCAACCACTGCCAGGGTGCACGCTTCTCGGATGGCACGGCGCTCGCCACCCCGGAGCTCCTCGACGTGATCGATCGGGTGAGCCGCGGGTACCAGGGGTTCTACGTGGGCCGCTACGACGTCCGGGTGCCCTCGCTCGAGGACTTCCAGGCGGGCCGGCACCTGAAGATCATCGAGCTGAACGGCGTCACCTCCGAGGCCACCAACATCTACGATCCGAAGAACAGCCTCTGGAGCGCCTACGGCACCCTGTTCGAGCAGTGGCGGATCATCTTCCGGATCGCGGCGGCAAACCGCCGGGAAGGGGCCCATTCTACCCCGCTCCATCGTCTCCTGGGCCGCATCGTTCGCCACTATTTCTAGCTTGCGGCTCGGGGTTCCCCCGCCCCGTCCGTCCAGTATATTTCCCCTCCCCTGAGCCGGGAGCTGGGCCAGCATCCGGACCCGACCCGGCATATGTTTCAGGTAAGCGCCCTTAGCTCAACTGGATAGAGCGTCTGACTACGGATCAGGAGGCTGGGGGTTCGAATCCTCCAGGGCGCGCTGGGATGCAGTGAGAAGTCTAGCAGTGAGTAGTTCAGTTATGAGGGAGTAGGAAGCAGGGAGTGGGGAGTGGGAGGGAGCTGGGGGTGGGACTCGAGGACTGACGACCGATAGCGGGGAAGCGAGGGGAGGAAGGGTAGCCGATAGTCTTTTGCGGGGCGTAGCGCAGCCCGGTAGCGCGCCTGCTTCGGGAGCAGGAGGTCCCGGGTTCAAATCCCGGCGCCCCGACTGGGAGGGTAGACGGAAAGGTGGTAGGAGGGCAAGTCGGAAGGTGTGCTGTGGCCTGACTGATGGCTCGGCTATCCGAGTGGGTCAACTTGCCACCTTTCCGCCTTTCCAACTTCCCGTCTTGATCAGGGCCCGTAGCTCAGTTGGATAGAGCGCTTGCCTCCGGAGCAAGAGGTCGCGCGTTCGAGTCGCGCCGGGCCCGCTCGTTTAACCAGAAGCCCCGCCGTCGGTTACGATGTGTGGGGCTTTAATCCTTTTGCTCAACTTGAATTGATTGTCGCAGATTTTGTCGCAAATGCTCGACGTGCCGGGCTTCCTGGTCCTGGATTCTGCGCTGCGACGGACGCAGCCTGCCTCGTGCCAGTCCCCACTCCAACCGGTTATCCAAATAGGCTAGTCGTCCGCGTGATGCAGCCAAGTATGGGATGGTCTTCCTCGTCAGTATCTCGCACCCAGCCAAACGCGGTCTCACCACGGCGTGCGAGTGGCCGGGCCTTGCTGGTTTCAAAGAAAGTGGGCCTCGAGCCGCTCACCGACGGCACTTGGAATATCTTCTTCGGCCCAATTCACCTCGGCTGGCTGGATGCACGCGATTACCGCATCCACGACCACCGCGGCCGCGCGACACGCCGCCGCAAACTGTCACTCATCAGGTGAGCACACCTGTTACCTATCACTTGAGACGTTCATATCCCTAGCGTGCGCCTGGTGTCTCCGATACGCGTGAATGCACAGTGTTGTCGTTCCTCTCCTGAATCCGTTGCCTGGAACGGAATAGCACCATCGTGAAAACGAAGAACGTGGTCGTGAGCGTGACCACCAAACCTCCCTCTAACCCAAAACCGCCACCCGTGAAGAGGCGGGGGCCCTCTACCGTAAACATGCTCCACCCGAGCCCCATCTGGCCGGTTCCACTGACCGTGAGACCAAGCACGGGCCCGAGCAGGAGATTCCACGCAACGTGAATGGCCACCGGAAACCAAAGATTACCTGTGATGCCATAGGCTAGACAGAACAGCACTCCAGCCGCAAACACATTGACGGCTGGAAGCCAAGCCCAGTGGAAAGCTCCGGCGTGATAGGCCGAGAACAAGCCGGCGGAGACCAAGAGTGCGACGAGGAAGTTGGCCCGAGACCGAATTGTCTGGAAGATATATCCGCAGAGCAGGAGCTGCTGGGTAAGAACGTTGATGAACACGGAGATCGCCGCCGCCAGCAGCAGCGAGCCTGAGAACCCAACCGGAACTTCCGGGGACACCCAACCGAAAGCCCAGGCGACACCGACCGACACCACGAGCCAGGCAACTCCTGTCCCCAATCCGGCAGCAAAATCTCGAGAGGCGGTCCCGGAAGCAAACCCAATGGTGCGGAACCGGCGGCGGTCCACGAACCGCGTCATGACCCATGTCGCCGCCAGCATGGCCACCAGGCCCGCAATATCATAGTAGAGCTGCACTCGCATAGGGAAGGCATCCGCCCATCTTGAGAGTGCCGCGTCAAAAGGTATGATGAACACCGCACCGGATAACGCGAAGGCAAGCATGAACAGAGCCACTCGCCACAGCGTCTGCACGACCAAGCGTGGTTTTGCCGCTACGTTCGTAACCATGGAACACCTCACTGGGATTGGGGCTGCCGCTGCCTAACGACCCTGCGCATAAGCTGCGAGCGAACTCCCAACCAGCTTCTTGACACGTTGGTAACCTGTGATGTCACCATGCGCACAAGAAGAGTCAGTACATTGACTCGAGGGGGTGTCACATGGCCAGGAAGCCCCGCCGGATCCGTCACCGGCGTGGTTCAGGCTAGCAATCATCAATCTGACCAGACCGCCAACTCATTTCCGCTCGGATCGGTGAAGTGAAAGCGTCGTCCACCCGGAAACTTGAATATCTCGCGGACGATCTGCCCCCCGCTCTCACTGATTCGGGCTTCGATCTCTGCCAAGTTCGTGGAATAGAGCACGACCAATGGACCGCCGACCGGCACCTCCGGCGCCACACTGAAACCGCCGGCTAATCGACCGTCGGTGAAGCTCGTGTACTCAGGACCATAGTCAGTGAACTCCCAACCGAACACCTCTGAATAGAACCTCTTGGTCTGCTCAATGTTTGCAGTCAGAAACTCTATGTAGTCCACACGACGGTCCTGTTCTGCTTGGTTCACAGGTTCATCTCCCGTTGAGGTCTCCGCAGCCTCGCCCGGCATGATATCCCGACCACTGCCAGGACCTTCACTACATGCCAGAAAGGCAAGCAGCCGTACACGTTAACGCACAACGAACGGCAATGGTTGACGCCATGATCGAGAATATCCTTCCACAATATGGTGTGGTGACTGCGTGCTCTCTGGCTAACGACGGGGATGAGCTGCAGGGCAAAGTGGCGCGACCCTTGCTCTT
>DATHRW010000170.1:0-4499 GCA_035464955.1 Gemmatimonadales bacterium | reverse complement strand
CTAGACTGCATTCGCACGCTTTCGGTCGGGGCGTGGCGCAGTCTGGCAGCGCACTTGGCTGGGGGCCAAGGGGTCGGAGGTTCGAATCCTCTCGCCCCGACCAATACCAAATCCTCCCGCTTCGTCGCCTCCATTCCGAGTAGCCATGCGTGCTCCGCGCGGGGATGCACGGCCACCAGTCGGTCGCCGAAGACGTCAAGCTGCTCGAAGATCTCGTGTGCAGCCTCTTCTTTCAGCTCGCCTGGCACGTCTGGGTCCCGCCACCGGCTGCCGAAGTCGGCGAGGTAGGCGCGCGCCGTCTCGAGCGTCTCGCGGTCCGGGTCCCGCGCCAGCCGCTGGGGGCGACTGAGGGCCTTCCAGGCGCGCGTGAAGGCCTCCAGGCTAATCTGCTCGGCAGCGAGGGCCGCCTGCAGCTCAGCACGCCGCTGAGTCCTCTCTGTGCCGTCGTCGTGCGATTCAGCCGCGGCCGGCAGCTGGACGCGCGCGAGGATGGCATCGACGTCAACGTCTGTGAGGCTCACGCTGTCGAGGAGCTGGGCGACCTGTTCCTCGACGATGTCGGCGCGGTGGGTTAGGCCGCCGGCGCACGCCGGACGCGCGACGTGACGGACACGGCGGATGCCATGGCGGTCTCCGCCAAAAGCCGCATTCTCAACCGCAGACAGGACCGCCCGAGTATGCGAAGGTAATCATACATGCTAGTATGTATGATATGAGAAGGACGGCAGAAGAGTCGCGCGCCACGCGCGAACGCGTTCTGAGGGCCGCACTCCGGGTCTTCAGCCGCGCGGGCTTTTCCGCATCACGCCTGGAGGACATCGCTCGCGAGGCGTCAGTGACTCGTGGTGCCATCTACCACCACTTCAACAGCAAGGAGGGGCTCTATCGGGCGCTCGTGGCGGAGCGTTCCGTGGGCATCAACCGACTTGCCGAGGCGGTTGTCACTGAAGGCGGATCTCCGTTGGAGACCCTTCGGCGCCTCCTCACCGGCTCCTTTACGCTCCTAGCCAACGACCCCGAGTATCGAGCTCTGCTCGAACTTACCCTGACCAAGGTCGAGTTCACCGAGGGGCTTCAATCGATCACGGCTGAATCGGTCGAAGGCCGACGGCAGCTTGTGGCATATCTCGAGAAGCTGCTCTCGTTGGGAATCGAAACCGGAGAGTTTCGATCGGACCTGGCAGTGCGGCCAGCTGCGTACGCAATCGTCAGCTTCATGAACGGAGTTGGCCTGTTGTGGGTCCAGGACCCGCGGGGCTTCTCCCTTCGGCGCGGCGCCAGCTCGCTCGTTGAAACCTTCATGAGCGGGCTACGGCCATCTGCCACCGCACAGGCTCACGATCGTATCCGTAGAGGACGGAGCCAAGCGGTGGCCGACCGAATCGTGAACGGCCGCGACGCCCACGCAGCGACATGAACAGGAGGACTGTTGTGACCCCATCGGTAGAGACGCCGACCAAGGAAGACCTCATCGAGGGATACAGGGCCGCCATAGACCAGCTGCCGCCAGAGGCCATGGAGCTGGGATTCAGGCTCACCGTGAGGACCATCCAGGCGCTCGCACAGGGCAGGCCGATCGCCCCGGCAGAGCTCGTCGACGTCTGGGGGTTGCCATCCGAGCAGGTGGGTGCCCTGCTCGAGACTTCCGTGCGGGCTGGGCAAGCCGAGGTGAATGCAGAAGGTGACCTCGTAGGTGGCGTCCTGACGCTTGAACCGACCGATCACGAGATCATATTTGGCGACACCACTGTGTACGCGTGGTGTGCCCTCGACGCGATCTGGGCGCCGGCCGTGGTGGGCAAGACCGCCCGAATCAGGTCAACCGACCCGGTGACCGGCGGCACGATCGACCTCACCGTTTCGCCCCGAGGGGTCGAGGCCGTTCGACCCGATCGCGCAGTGGTCACGGTTGTCGGGCCAGATGCGGCCACCGACGGCGGCCGGCAGAGCCAGCGTTGCACTCACATGCTCTTCTTCGAATCGCGTGGCTCGGCACGCGCTTGGGCGGAGGACGCACCGGGATTGGCCATCCTGGCCCCTGCCGAGGCACATGAGGTTGCAGTGGCGTCGGTCGTCGAACCGGCGAGAAGAGTGGGGCTCATCTGACGTTTCCTCGCCATTGTGCAGACCATACGGCCGCAGGCGCCAACCAACGACGTTCATGCGGCCAGCGCCACCAAGATTGCCGGCGGGACGACGACGCGGCATTTGGCACCTGCCGGGTTGAGTCCTCTCGCCCCGACCAGTTCCAACTTTCTCATTTCCGCGACGCCGATGAGCCATGCGTGTTCGGCTCTCGGGTGCACAGCGGTGAGGCGCCCGTCGGCCAGATCCAGTTGCTCGAAGATCTCGCGGGCTGCCTGCTCGCGTAGGGTGTCCGACACGGCCGGATCGCGCCACAGGTGCTAAATGCGACTCAAATAGAACGGAGCGGCAACGACGCGGTATCCAGGACGCCCGAAACGAGGTCCTATTGATGACCGTGCCCGCGACCTCCGTGGCCTGGCCTTCGCTTTCGTGACTTCCCGTCGGAGGCGCTCACCTGACACTCGGCGCCATGTCTCCCGGCTCGCATGGGTAGCGGATGACCGACTCGCTGAAGCTGGCCGCCTTGCGGGACACGTCGGGCATGGGGCCTCCATCATGCCTCACCGCCGCCGGCGCCTCGACCTAGCGTGGCAGGATAGGGGTCATGGCCCATAGCGCGACTGCGAGCGACGACCTCATTCAGGTTGCGGCCGACGGGTTGGCACGGGCAGCCGACGAGCACCTGGACCAGCCGGTGGCCCGCTACCCGGGGTGGCGGGTGCGCGAGGTGGTGCTGCACACCGGCAGCGTCCATCGCCGGGTGGCGAGCCTGGTGCACGCCCGGGCGCGCGAGCCGAATCAGCGCGAGGATTGGCGCGGGCGGGTCACCGATGACGCGCTGCTCGGCTGGTTCCGCGACGGCGTGAGCGAGCTACTCGGCGCGTTGGCCGCGCCGGCTGACGTCGCAGTCTGGTACTTCGGTGGCTTGGCGCCCGTCGACGCCTGGCGTCAGCGCATGGTCCACGAGACGGTCATCCATCGCTGGGACGTGGAATCGGCCAGCGGCCGGCCGGCCACCATCCCAACGGGAGTGGCCATCAGCGGTCTGCACGAGGCGGTTGGCCTGAACCTGGTCGGGCTGCTGACCGACCCGCCGCTCGAGGAGGGCCTGACCCTGCACCTCGCAACGACCGACGCCGAGGCGGGGAGCTGGCTCGTCCACCGCAGCGGGCGACTCGAGCTCGGCGAGGGAGAGGCGCCGACTGGACCGGCCGGCTGCACGATTCGCGGCAGCGCCGCCGACCTGTGGCTGTGGACCATCGGACGCCGGCCCCTGCCCGACCTTGAAGTCAGCGGTGCGCGCGACGCGGTCGAGGAGCTGACGGCGCGCATCGACGCCCTCGATACCCCCGCCTACTAGTGGGCGGGTGCATCCGGGCGCGACCACCCGTGATCTGGCCTCGGGACCGCTCTTCTGAGCCTGCGCGTGTGGTTGCCTCACTCGCCTACGCGATCGATGGTCCTCTGGTCCCATACGGATAGAAGCGCGAGTGCTCGCCCGCATCCCATGCGTCGCGGAGGCCGGGCGCGGCGAGGTCCCAATCGGGTCGGACCCGCTCGAAGATGTCGCGGAGATCGTGGCGCAGGTCTTCGGGGGAAGGGCGTCCCCAGAACCAGTAGCCGTTGTAGATCTTGTGGATCACGAGCCCGGGCTCGAGCACGATCGTGTGCGGGATCATCGGGTCATGGGTCGGATCGGTGTATTCCGCGATGTCCAGGTCCTTCTGCACGATCCGACGGGGATCGGAGAGAAAGGTCCACTGCGCTCCCACTGACTGGCGGAACTCGTTCAGCTCGAGCAGGTTGTCGGTGGTGATAGTCACGAGCTTGGTGTAGCCCACGGCGATCTTCGGGTAGAAGGAGGCAAGCTCCAGGAGCTGCTGGTGGTCCTTGGGGCAGAAGTGCCCGCGTGAGAGGACTACGATCATCGGGTCCTGCCCCTGGATCTCGCTCAGCCTTCGCCGCCGACGGGCATGGTCGGTCAGCTCGAAGTCCGGGAAGGTGGCTCCCGGTTGGATGTCGGGTCGCACTGATGGCTCCATCGTGTTGGGTGGACACCTACCATACGCGCGGCTCCAATCGCGAAATGCGCCGTCAAGGGCGTCGGTCCGCCGAGTGACGGCGGTGTTCTGCGCAGGCCGGCACGTGGCGGACGCCGGCTAGTCTTGGGTCCAATAGGACCTCCTGGCTGATTCTCCCCTGGTCGCTGGTGGTCGGGCTGGCGATGGCCGTCGGTGGCGCGGGGTTCTGGTACGCATGGGCCGACCGCCCCGCGGCAGCAACGTCGAGGTCCTTCCCGCGGGTCCCGCCTGGCGGGTCCCGCCGGGTTGTGACCTTCGGCTCGGGCGAATCGCCACCCGCCACCCGACCCTGCGCTCTTTCTACCTCCGACCGCCGAAGGTCCCTGCGGA
>DATHRW010000169.1:0-3330 GCA_035464955.1 Gemmatimonadales bacterium | reverse complement strand
CCGTCATGGTACGAGGTGCGTCTTGCGTTGTGGACTATATCGGGTATTCGCTTTGGACGTCAAGCCACGGGCGTCATACCCGGCGGCCTCGCCCCTGGCGGGTTTCGCGATGTGAGGCGGAGCGGGTGCGTGCCCCCGCAGCCCTCGGCCTGGGGGCACGCATCGCAGGTTGTGATGTGCTAGCTGTTGCCCCTCGGCGTCACCATGATGCT
This sequence comes from Gemmatimonadales bacterium, assembly GCA_035464955.1. Classification (GTDB taxonomy): domain Bacteria; phylum Gemmatimonadota; class Gemmatimonadetes; order Gemmatimonadales; family GWC2-71-9; genus JABDII01. The sequence goes on along the minus strand of DATHRW010000169.1, from coordinate 3,118 downwards.
CTCCTTGATCCATGCGGACCCGTTGCCATTGGCCGCGCGGACGAACACCTGGCTTTCGTGGTACGAGTATGGGTTCCCGTCCATGTCTTCGACGGTGCCGTTCGTGTTCCAATGCCACGCGGTGTTGTTCTCGACCAAGTTCCGGTGGAACATCTCGGTGTAATTGACCGTGCCGCGGTACTTCCACTCCTGCTCGAAGTACTCGCAGAACGTCCGACCACCCAAGTCGTCCGGGGTGAAGAAATCGTACACGTACAACTCGATCTCAGAGCCCTGTGCGAGGAGGTTGCGCATGCGGCCCATCGCCAGTTCGAGTTCGTTGAACTGTACGCTGTATTCCGCCCCACCTGGCCCGCCGCAGTCGAAGATCTCGGTGGGATTCCCGTAGATCGTGAACATTTCGGCGTCGGGGTCGGCCGTCGAGATGGTCCACTCCGGGATGCCGATCCTAATGAGGTGGGAATGGCCAGGCATTCCGGGGCCGCTCGTCACGGACGCTGAGATGCCGACGCCGTGGCTCGTGGGTTCGGTGACCGGGGCGTCGGTCTCGCAGCTGGCGAGCAACGCGCCAGCCAGTGCGACTGGCAGGAAGGTGGAAACTCTCATTGCTTACCTCCGGGGGATGAAGTGGATGGATCAGGCCACCCGGTCAGGAGTGCCGGGCCGCCCATTCCGCCAGCCACGATAGCCCCCGGGTCTCAGCCCGAGACCACGCGCCTCTGAGCCAGGTATCATCCTCTTGCGTGGCAACGATTTCCGCTCGAGTCCCGACCCACGCCTTGGCGATGCCGGATGACGGGCTGATGAGAACTAGCTGAGGTTGGCGTGACGGGGCCGCCGTATTGTCGGGCGTCCTTCATCAAGGAGTCCGATATGCGGTACCGCTTTATGCTCGCGGCCCTCTCAGCCGCCTTCATCGTCACCGCCTGCGCCGACTCTGCCGCGCCGTCTGCGGAAGTCGCCGCAGGCGAGCAGCCGCACTTCGCGGCCGGAGGCAGCCAGACCATCCCCATCTCGTTCGTGACCCAATTCAGCGCGTTCCTGGGCGGCGAGACCAGGACTAACGGCAACAGCGGACGGTCCCAGAGTCACTTCTGCCTGACGTTCACCGTGCAGGAGGGTGATCTCGAGGGCGACTTGGAGACCTGTTTCTCCGCCAACGATCCCAGTGACATGACCGCGAGCCAGGGGAAGAACGGCTGGTTCACGACCACGATCCCTGATGACACCCACTACGACGTGTGCATGCCCTCGACCGGATGGTGCGGCACCTTCGACAGCGGCACGGGCACGGGCAAGGTCTATCCCCAACCGCGTGGCGTGGAGTTCAACAACTCGCTGGCTTTTGGGGGTGGTGATTTCGAGGGGATGAAGCTGCAAGGTACGGTGTTCGAGTGCGCGGACTCACAGGGAGACCGCGGCTGCTTCACCGGCCACCTGCTGGTGCCTGCCAGCCGCTAGTTACTGGGGGCGGTGGAACGGCGCGTCGCTTTGTCGAGTATTTGGGCGGCGCGCCGGACCCGCTCCGCCTCACTTTGCAGGGCCGGCTCAGGGTCCGACAGGAACCGCGCGGCACGCTGATAAGCGAGGGCTGCGCGTGCGGTGTCACCCACCACGAGACTCAACTCCGCCTCGCGAAGCAATGCCGGAGTCAGCCACGCAGATCCCTCGACCACGAAACCAAGGCGAGTGGTGAGAGGCAGCGCCAAGGCAGGCGCCCCCCGTGCAGCGAGGAGGTCGGCCACATAGAGGTTCCAGCGGGTGATGTCGTGTCGGAGCACTCCGGCCGGCTCGTTGCCCAGGTAGTCCGCCACCTGCCGTAGTCCAGCCAAATTCTCCCTGCTATCGAGCCCGGCGCGGATCACCTCTGGACAAGCCACCGCGAAGGAGCGGATACGCACGTCCGGGTGATCCTGCCACTCGGCCATAGTGTCGGCCAATCGGCTCGCCTCCCCTGCTTCTCCTCGACCTGCATGCCAGAGCCCGAAGTCACAGCTGGCCACCAGCCGAGCATCACCGTCGTATCCGTCGAACTCCGCCGCAACGATGGCCGCGGCGCTGTCGCGATTCACCCATCCCCGTGGTGTGGCCAGGGCCACCTCCAGTCGCCAGACGGCCTCGGGAATTTGAATCCCCGGGTCCCCCAGGCGGACCGCTGGTCTAGTCAGGAGCTGTTCCGGGCGACCGCGGTTGAGACCGTATAACCCTACGGTGTAGCCATTGTCTCTGCCCACGATCCTGTCGAGCCCTCCCGAAGCAGCCAGCAAGGCAGTCGCCCGGTCGGCCTGTGCGAAGCCGGCTTCCGCGCGCTGGGACCAGAGCACCATCCAGCGCCAGGTCGAAGGCGGCTCGCGATCCAACGTGCGGCCAAACTTGGCGAGCGCCGAGCTATCCCCGACCAAGGAGGCCGCAACCCACCAGAGGTGACTGAAGTTGTCGGGGTCCCTCGGGTGGCTTGCGAGGAACGAGCGGGCGAAGGCGGTGTCTCGCTCGGCGAACCGGATCTCGATCAGGTGGCGTTCGGCTTCTGGGATCGGGTCTCCGAGAGCGCGGACGCTGTCGAATGCCGCCGTGGCCAGTGCCAGGTGATCGGGTAGCCCCAGCATCCGGCCGTCGTGCAGCAGAAAATCCCCCAGGAGCATCCAGGCCAGCGGGCGGTCGGGGGCCACCAGCGTTGCACGGCGAAGGCCCTGTAGAGTTTCCCGGCCATTCTGGTCGAGACGGTGGGTGTAGAAGATTGCGTCGGAGACGGCGCGGTCAGGATCGCTCAGCCGATCGGGGAACCATCGAACCAAGCTGTCAGCCCGCTCGAGCGCGAGCCGGTGCGGAGTCCCATCGGGCAGCCAGATGGATGCCTCGCGGTAGGCAAGGGCCGCCAGGGCGAAGGTCGAATCGAGGTCCATCGCCTTGCCGAAATGCCGGACTGCGTCGAGATACCGCTGTTCCCGGCGCGCCACCGCACCGTCGACATACTCCCGGAGTGCTGACGTCGAGTGGGTGAGGAGCTGTTCCGCTCGCACCTGCTGGCCTGCCACCCGAATGAGGAGTTCAGTCTGGAGCCGGTCGATCGCTGCATTTACGTCAAGCGTGTCCATCGCGAGTTCGACATGCTCGACTT
>DATHRW010000168.1:0-9521 GCA_035464955.1 Gemmatimonadales bacterium | reverse complement strand
CGGGCACGCTCACGCTTCGCGTTTCGTGTGTGCCAGTGCACGGTAAGACGTATGACCTCGACGCGTCGCTCGACTCCCTCCTGACGGTCAACGAGGGGAGAGGGATTGAGCCGGTAGACGCCGCCCGGGTAGGCGTGGGTGCGGCGGCCGGCGCGATTCTGGGCCGGGTAATTGGCGGAAATTCGAAGGGAACAATCATCGGCGGTGCGATCGGCGGCGTCACGGGTGCCGTCGTCTCCGTGGTAATGAAGGACATGGATGTCGTACTCCCTGCGGGGTCGCACCTGATGCTGACCTTGCGGCAGCGGTTGACCGTGACGGCCAGATGAGAGGATAACACCATGCTACAATCACTTGCCTTCGCCGTGCTTCTCGCCGCCCTGCCCCTCGCTCAGGCCGGTGATTCCACGCCCACGATTCTCCAGGCACTGCAGCTCCCAACACTCGTGACCGAAGCCCGGCGGGCCGGCGTTACCGACGCGGTAGTGCGCGGCGTGCTCGACGGGCTCCGGCGGCGCGGCCTGCCCGCCGACGATGCTGCACGGGTGGTCCGCGAGGAAGTCGACGCGGTGCACGCCGGCGCGCCCAAGGACAACTTCGGCGGGTTCGTGCACCGGCAGCTCGACGCAGGACTCCGCGGCCGCGCACTGGCCGAGGCGATCCGAGCCGAGCACCGGGCCCGTGGTATTGGGCACCCGGAGGGTCGGGACGGCCGCCACCCGCAGGGGCGGACCACCACCAAGACCGGAGGAAAGAAGCCATGAATGCGAGCATTCGACGGTTGACCTTCGGCACGGTGCTGATCCTGGCAGCAGCCTGCAATCGCCGGGGCGGAGAAGCGGCAGGTGCGGCTGGCGGGGCCTCCGCCATGACGGCCGTCGACCAAGCCGTGGCCGTCGCGCGCGCGATCCAGGCAAACCCCGCGGCTACCGACTCGATCCTCGCGGCGCGGGGACTCTCCCGCGCCGGGGTTGACTCGCTCATGTACGACATCGCCGCGGATTCGGCGCTGGCCCGGGAGTACGCCGAGGCAATGCGGTAGGCGGCCCGCCGCCCGTTGCGGGACCAACAAAGGAGGGAAAGATGCTGTGGACCTTAGCGGTAATCCTGATCGTCCTGTGGGCCCTTGGTATGGGCACCTCGTACACGATGGGCGGGCTGATTCACCTGCTCCTAGTCATCGCGATAGTGGTGGTGCTGCTTCGCGTCATTCAAGGTCGTAAGGTCCTGTAGAGGCACGTTCGGTGCTGCGCCCCAGGAGGGGCTCGGTGGCCTAGGACCACCTCTCGCGGTTCGCCGGTCGGAACCGTTGCAGGTGGACTGCCCCCAGCTCGATGCGACCGTGAGCGAGATGGAGATTGGGGAGCCCTCAGGCGGCTTCGTTCTTTCCGCTTGTGGCGGAGCCGCGCGCCGGCTCACGGAGCCGACGGCGTTCTTCATCCGCCGAGGACGGGTGTTCGCCTTCAACATTCCCCAGCGAGTGTTGTCATGGGCGAGGACATTGATGTGCATGCAAGATTCGGCATGCGAAAGGAACCTGCCATGACGATGTCACTACCGGAACTCCTACTCCTCATCGTAATCGCGGCTATTTGCGGCGCGATCGGGAAGGCCATCGCGGGGAGCGTTCGCGGCGGGTTGGTCGTCTCGATAGCTCTTGGCTTCATTGGGGCCCTTCTCGGGCCTTGGGTTGCAGGGCTGCTCCGGCTCCCCGAGCCTTTCATGGTCACCATCGGTGGGCATCCGTTCCCCGTCCTGTGGTCCGTCATCGGCGCTGCCCTTTTCGTGGCGATCATTCATCTGTTCTCCCGATGGAAGTGATGGCCGCATTAGCCGACCTCTGCGCGCCTACGGAGACGGTGGTCGTCACCCAGGCGAGCGTCGTCGACACAAAAAGCGCCTACACCGCATTGGGGCCGCGGCCAGCTCGGCTCCACCGAAAGGAGAACCGTCGATGAAACCCCTCGCCGCTGGACTCGCCCTCGCCAGCCTGGCCTACCTGGCCTACCGCATGCCGGTCCTTGGCTTGGTACTCGCGGCACTCCTCATTGGGGCTGCGACCGCCGCCTATGAGGTCTGGCGCGCGGAGCGGGAAGACCCCGGCCTCGAAGAGGCGCTCCGCCCAGTGCGCGAGCGCGTAATGGCACCACGTCGGGTACTTCCTCCAGGTCGGGCACGTGCTGTTGCCGGCTCCGCAGGGGAGTTGTTCGAAGATTTCTCAATTGCGCGCACCAGGAAGGACGAGCTGATATCGAGTGCTCACGTGGCCACGTCGACCGCGACAGGGAAAGAGCACCGTATGGTTCGTGCCTAGGTGAAGTGGAGGGCCGCACGGAAAGCAACTCGCGTGCGCAACTGAGCGAAGGAAACCCGGAGCGATAGATGGCAAGGCTGGGTCGAAGACTATTGATCGGAACGTTGGTGTTCGCCGCGATAGTTCTTGTCGTGGCCGTCTGCGCTGCGGTGTTTCTTGACGTCAATCGCTACAAACCCTCGATCGAAAACGCGGTTTCCACCTCGCTAGGCGTGGAGTTCAGGATCCGGGGCAACGTAGCTCTGCACTTGCTTCCGCTCCCCCGTCTCAAGGTGCGGGACATCCACCTGACCAACGGGACAAGCGAGCTCCTCTCAGCCGAGGAACTCCAAGTCTCACCGCGTCTACTCCCGTTCATTTTCCACCGACGAATCTCCATTGACCGGCTCACCCTCCAGAGGCCGCAGATTCGGCTCGAGCAGCCCATCACCATCCCCCTTCGGCCTGGGAGAATGAGCTCCATTTCCGTCCAGGACGGTGCATTCAGCTATCTGGATCAGAGCTCGGGGAGGAGCATCGAAGTCAGGGGCCTGGAGGTCACACTCTCCGATCTCTCCTTGGGCGAGAGTGATGGGCTCCAGTCTCCAGCTCTCCTCCGGTCTCTTTCCCTTCGTGGAACGCTGCATGCGACGACCCTGCAAATCGGACCGCTTCGCGCCTCTGAAGTGAGATCCGGAGTCAGGGCGGAGGCCGGTTTGCTGCAACTCGATCCCACGGATGTGACCCTGTTCGGCGGGGATTCGCACGGTAGCCTAACACTCGATCTGCGAGGACCGTCGCCGCGGATTCAGGTCGTGCAAGTGGCTCCGCAGCTTGATCTCGGTCAAGTTTTCCCCGGGGAGAAGACCTACTTTTCCGGAACCGTGCAGGCTTCCTTCGATGCGGTGGGGACGGGAACGGATCTGAAAGCAATCACGAAAACCACCCAAGGGCATGTTGCAATCCGTGGGGAGCATCTTTCAATCGAGGGCTGGGACGTCGATCAACTCATCGAGGACTACAATAAGACCCAGAAGTTCAGTCTCATTGATTTGGGCGCCGTGCTGGTCGCGGGCCCCTTCGGGCCCCTGCTAACCAAGGGTTCCGACTTCGCAAGACTGTATGGCGGAATGGGAGAGGGAAAGAGCGAAATCCGGACGCTCGTCTCGGACTGGGCAATCGTGGACGGCATTGCCACAGCAAAAGACGTGGCGTTCTCCACTGGGCAGAATACGGTCGCGTTTCAAGGCGATGTGAACCTGGTCAACGGCGGCCTTCGGGGCTTTTTCGTTGCGACAGTCGACCCACGAGGATGCGCCCAAGTGAAACAACAGATCACTGGCTCTCTTGCTCACCCTGACGCCCCAGGGGTTGCATCCAAGTCACTCTTCGGGCCGATCGGAAGCGTGATTCAGGGAGCATTGGACCTCGTCAAATCGGATCGGTGCGACCTGTTCTATTCAGGTTCTGCTCTCCCTTAGTTAGCCGAATCCCCGTTAGCGGGGGCGGTGGACGAAGCGATCGATGGCCGCGCCGATCTGCATGCGCTGGGAGGTGTCTCCTACTACCTAGTAAGGGGGCGCGGACGGTATTTGAAGGCGACAACGCATGCAGCTCGTCAGGAAACACCCGCAGGAGACGTCGGCGAAGCTAAAGCTCGCGAGGACGGTGCCGGGTGGCGAGCGTCGAGTGGCCCGCACCTTGATCTCGATCGAGCCGCGGGGGACCGCCTCTCGGTATCTCGCCGTCGAGTAGTCCTTCCGAACTAGGCCACAATCCACTCGAATGATCGATTCCGCTCAGCTGGCGTTGCCGGTAGCGTTCCTGGTGACACCAAACCTCCGCGGCGCTACACGGCCAGTGTAGTACATAGAGGCAGGACGGGGCGGTGTCCAATGTCCCGGCTCGCCACGAGTTAGAGAAGAACCGTATCAAGACTACAGAGGGTAACAGTGAGATGACGGTGCCGAGGGTTTCGAAGAATGACGATCACAGCTGCGTGGGTTCTCGATCGGAGGTTGCTATGTCCACTTACCGGCTCTTAACAGCCAGCCTTGCTATTCTCACGTCCGCGGCCTGTAATCCTTTCCGTCATGACCCGGCGGTCTCGGTGAGCGCCGAGGATGCGATGCTCAATAGCCGCTGGCACGCAAACCTCGCCTCCCCCGCGAGCCTGGCTGGGGCGGTGCAGATGAGCGGCTCCGCGTCGATGGCCCCGAGCCCAGACGGCAACAGCACCAACGTCACCCTCAGCCTGACCAACGCATCCCCCGGTGGCCTCCATCCGTGGGCAATGCACTACGGGCAGTGCGGGGCCGGGATGGACAATGGAATGTTTGGACTGCGCGAGGCGTACAAACCGCTCGAGGTCGAATCCGACGGCCACGCGAACGGAACTGCGACCGTTCCGCTGCAAACGCCCAAGACCGGCCGATATTTCGTCGTCGTCCTGGCGTCGGCGGAGAACTCCGAGACGACCGTCGCCTGCGGCAATCTCGCGCCGCCGACGCAGTGACCTCTTTGTGGAAGGGAACCTGTCGCGCTCGAGCCGTACTGTTGTGACCCGGAGGGCGCCGTCGGATGGCGTTGTCCAGGTTGAAGGCGATTATGCGGTAGGGCCCTTGACGGCAATTCACTGAGGAGGAGTCAGGTCATGTTTTTCGCCTTAGCGATGATTCTCGTCGTGGCTTGGCTCCTCGGGTTCAGCGTTTTCCATGTGGGTGGAACGCTAATTCACCTCCTGCTGATCCTCGCGGTCATCTCGATCTTGTGGCAATTCCTCTGGGAGCCCCTCGCCCCTTCGAACGGGCTGCAACGGTAGCGTCACATCGATCGTTGGATACAGGGTACGGCCACGACTCCCTCCGCGTCTACCAGCGGCGCCGGCGGCGCCACGGCATGCCCCTGTGCGTAATCCACCCCCAAGGCCCGCAGCTGTTGCAGAACGGTTTCGCTCTCTACCTCGTCAGCGATCGTGGTGATGCCCATGATCCGACCGATCTGGTTCACGGTGCTCACGAGGGTGCCGTACACAGGGTCGTCCACAACGCCCCGCACGTAGTGGCCGCCGATCTTCACGTAATCGACCGGCAGCGCCTTGAGGTTGGCAAACGAGGTCAGCCCGCCGCCGAAGTCCTCCAGCCCGACTCCGAGGCCCGCCGACCGGATCTCGGAAATGAGGCGCACCAATTGGCCGAAGTTCCCCAGCGCCGCCGGTTCGGCAATCTCGAAGCAAAGGGCTTCCGGTGGAAGCTGGTGCTGCGTCAAATACTCGCGCACCGCGGTGATAAGGTCCGCGTCGTGCAGTGAGGAAGCGCTGAGGTTGATCGAGCAGAGAGGCAGCTCGCACTCCGGATGGTCTCGATGCCACTGACCCAGGAGCGCGACCGTCTGCCGCACGACCCAGCGGTCGATCGCCGGTATCAGACGGTAGCGCTCCGCCTGGGGGAGGAAGACATCGGGGGTCTCCACGCCACCGCGCTCGTCCGGCAAGCACAGCAGAACCTCGCACCGGGGACGGCCCGGGCGCTGCAGCGCCAGAGGTACGATCGCTTGAGCGTAGAGCTGAAAGAGGTTCTCGTCCACCGCGCGCGCCAGGCGCGTGATCCGTGGTGTCTCCACCTGCTCCTGGACCCCAGGGGCCGCCTCCAGCCCGAGATGGACGCGGTTGCCTCCTGCGTTCTTGGCCGCGTAGCAGGCAGTGTCGGCGGCGCGCAGGACGTCAGCCGTTAGTCCGCTGGTCGCGGCCGTGATCGGGACGACGCCGATGCTGGCTCCGAGCGAGAAGCTCGTCTCCCCCCACACGAAGCGGAAGGTCGCGACAGCCTGCAGGAGGTTGCCGGCGATTTCCTCCGCCTTGGCTAACGAACAGTGTTCCAGGAGGATGCCGAATTCGTCCCCGCCGAGGCGCGCGATCGTGTCGTGGCTGCGCAGGCGACCAGCCAGCAGGCTGGCGATCCTCTTGAGGAGGTCATCCCCGGCCTCGTGACCGCAGCTATCGTTCACGAGTTTGAATCGGTCCAGGTCCAGGTAGCACAAGACGTGCTCCGCCGGACCGTCCGCCGACGACGACAGCACCCGCGCCAGGCGTTGCTCGAACGCCTGCCTGCTGATCAGACCCGTGAGGGAATCGTGCGTCGCGTCGTGTGTGAGTGTGCGGACCGCGCGCCGCCTTTCAGTGACATCATGAAAGACCAGCACTACGCCGGTTGTGGCCCCGTTGCGGTCGCGGAGTGGGGCTGCCGAGTCTCCGATCGCCACTTCCGTCCCATCGCGGCGCAGCAGCAGCACGCCGTCCACCAAGTCCACTGCGCGCCCTGCGAGGAGACAGCGGGCGGGGATGCTTTCGATGGGCTGCCGTGTCGCTTCGGAGAAGAGTGGGAGGACGGTGCCAAGCGGCTGCCCTAGCGCTTCGGTCGTGCGCCAGCCGGAGAGCCGTTCCGCCATGGGGTTTAGATACGTGATCGTTCCCGCCATGTCGGTGGTAATGATGGCATCCGCGATCGATGCCAGGGTGACGAAGGCTTGCTCCTTGTCCCGAAAGAGCGTGTCCTGAGCCCGCCGCCACTTGGTGAGATCGCGAATCGTCACCAACGTGAGCGAACCGGGACCCAGGGGGCTGCGGGTGAACTCTATTGGGAACTCGGTCCCGTCACGTCGCCGCGCGAACAGGCTGACCGGACCACCCTTCGGAGGGGTCCCCGGCGTCTCGCTATCGCCTAGGAGCTGCGACTCGGTCAGCTGCTGGAAGCGCGGGGGAATGACCCGATTCAACGGCTCGCCCAGTAGCTCTGCCTCGGTCCATCCGAAGAGTTGCTGAGCTTCCAGATTCACCGCGACCATGCATCCCTGCAGGTCGACGACGAGCAACGCGTCCGCCGACGCGTCGAGCAGCTGTCGAAATCCCTTTTCCTGGAGGCGATTCATGGTCGGCTAACCTCCTGCCACCATGTTCATGGAAACACCACCTTTAATATAACACACTGGCATGAAACCTGCTCAGCGCCTGGGCTTTGTACCGTAGGAGTCCGACGTTCGTGGGGTCTTGCTCGAGCAGCGGACGGATAAGGTTGAGAACGAGTTGCACCTGCCCGCTATCAGCGGCTTTGCGAACCTCTTCGATGGATGGAAACGATTCTATACAGTTGTCGTCTGTAAGCCTAACGAATCCCGCGTCAGTGGCGGGCCGTCTCGCCCACCGTGAACAAATCAACGACTTCCTTTGGAACCGCAAGGCCCGGCCACTGCACGCGGTGGTTAGGCCGCACGTCCAGACAAGGGATGGAACTCCGTGGAAGTCAAATGTGTGTGCGATGGCCAAGGTCTCTGCTTGACCCTGGCTGTCTTCAGAGATACCGGTAAAGTACAGGTACTCCCGGCCCTGCAAAGCCCAAATGACTTGTAGCGTGTATGTCGGCTCCTGAGAACCATCCTCGCGGAACACGGTCCCACCTCCAACCCAACGTTCAACCAGTGCGCGCCGACCGCCAACCGCAACTACACATCGCACGTATTGCTTCTGCCAATCCTGGAGGATGGTACCGGCGGAGTCGAGTTTCGTGGGTCCCTCGTGTATGTCGAGATGAACGGAGCGGAACGGGCCCGTACGCCACGTCTCGCCCCGGCTTTGACCGACTCGCACATCCCATTGCTTCATCTGATAGTTGGGCGGCAACCTGAAGGTGACGGCCGCGTGGGGATAGGCAGCGGGAACCCAAGAGGTAGGCGTCGGAGCAGCGGGCTCCGCACAGATATCGCGCGGACCACTTGAGGACGCGAAATCCACCTGTGAACTGCACCCGGCGGCCAAGAACGCCAGAGCTGCCGCTGCGACAACTCTCATACGGCCCTACCTCAACAGCCGTCGAGCTGCTAGCTGAGGATCGGAAATTGGTTGTCATGGGACACTGGGACGGGTGGGGTATCCAGGTTCAGGTTTCCGCCCTATACTCGGCTCTACCCTATTCCCGCCAACTCCCCAGGGGGCAGCATTATGTTCGCCACCGCAACTGTTCTCGTTGGAAGGACGCGGCGCCGCATTCTCGTTCTTGCCCTAGCCCTTGCCGCGACCGGGGCCTTCGGATGCGAGGGAATGGACGACGACGAGGTGGACCCTGCACCGGAGGTGACCTATCTGACTACGCCGGAGTATGAAGCCTTGGGCTTCCCCTTCAGCGAAGCTGTGCGCGTCGGGCACATGCTGTACCTCTCAGGTCAGGTAGGGGAAGTTGAGACCGCCCCGGGCGAAACTATGTTGGTGGAGGGCGGCATCCAGGCCGAGACCCGCCAAGCGATGGAGAACATCAAGCAGGTTCTTGAGCGGTACGGGTCTTCTATGGACCGAGTGGTGAAGTGCTTCGTCATGATCGATGACATCTCGGAGTGGCCCGCCATGAACGAGGTGTACGGGCCCTATTTCCCTGACCACAAGCCGGCGAGAAGTGCGATCGGCGCCGACGGCCTCGCCTTGGGCGCCAAGGTAGAGATCGAGTGTTGGGCCACGGTCGGGTAGTCGTCTATTCCGTGAGCCAGGTTGAGGAGGTGTGCGAGTCGTTGGCCTAGGTTCGAGGTCCGGGTGTCCCGGTTCCGCAAGACCAAGCGCTTGCGGCGGCGGGCGTGGCGTTGCGGGTGCGCTTCGCGCGAGGTACTAATCAGCCCGCGCAGCAGAAGCGCGAACCGTTTAGACCGCGAATAGAGGCGACCGACATGCGGGATCAATGGGCGGCCGGGTCAACCTACGAGGACTTCATGGGGCGGTGGAGCCGGTGCCTCGCCCCTCGGTTCGTGTCCTGGTTGCAGATCCCTTCCGGCGTCCACTGGCTAGATGTCGGGTGTGGCACGGGGTCGCTCTCCCACGCGATCTGCAGCCACGCCGACCCGGCGTCTGTCGTAGGCTGCGATCCAGCCGCCCCTCTTGTCGACTTCGCTCGGAAACATTGCCTGGACGCCCGGGCATCTTTCGTCACCGCTGGAGTCGGAAGCCTTCCGCGCCGCCGTGGGGGATACGGCAGCGTCGCCTCGCTGCTCGCATTGAACTTCTTCCCAGACTCCGAAGCCGCCCTTCATGCGATGCAGTCTGTCGCTGCGCCCCACGCCACGATCTCCGCGTGCGTGTGGGATTACAGTGACGGCATGCAGTTCTTACGCCACTTCTGGGATGCCGCAGCGGAAGTGGACTCCGCGGCCCGGGCACTCGACGAAGGCAACCGCTTCCCGCTCTGTCGCCGCG
>DATHRW010000167.1:0-9097 GCA_035464955.1 Gemmatimonadales bacterium | reverse complement strand
AAGGGAATCCCTTTTCTCAGGGGGATTTGTTTCGCAGCCAGCGCAACCTCTACCAGACCGAGTTGTTCAGTTTTGCGTCGGTGGGAATCGACAGTGCGCAGTTCGACGCCGGCGTTCCCCGCGTCCCACTGCTGGTGCAGGTCAACGAGGGGCGCTTCCACCGAGTGCGCTCCGGCATCGGGTTTGGGACCGATGATTGCTTCCGATTTGGCGCCGGATGGACCGCGCGGAACTTCATTGGCGGGGGTCAGGTTCTGGATGTGTCCGGACGCATTTCGAAGGTTGGGGTTGGCAGCCCGTTCGATTGGAAGCTGGAAGAGAACGTCGTCTGTGGGGCCTTGCGTGACGATTCCATTGCCTCGGCCAAGGTGAACTACAACGCGACGGTCTCGCTCCGGCGCCCGGCGTTTCTCTCGCCCCAGAACACGGCCACCATCGCACTCTTCGCCGAGCGACGATCGTCATTCAACGTCTATCGCCGGGAGGAAATTGGCTTCAGCCTCGGGCTTAGCCGGGAAACTCGGGCGCGGATTCCCTTGAACTTCACCTATCGCCTGTCCTATGGGCAGACCGACGCGAATGCCGCCAATTTCTGTGCCTTCTTCAACACCTGTTTGCTCGCGGATATCCGGCAGCTGGAAGATCGCCGGATTCTCGCCACGTTTACCTCGTCCGCCACGGCATCCCGAACCAACAACCCCCTCGACCCGTCACGCGGCTTTGCGGCGAGCGGCGAGTTCACGCACAGTTCGCGCTTCATTGGCTCCTCCTCACAACAGCAATTCAATCGCGTGGTCGGTGATATCGCCTGGTACCGGCCGATCGGCCGCGACGTGGTTCTGAGCTGGCGGATCCGGGGCGGTTTGATCTTTGCTCCAAAGGTAGACTTCAGGTCCAACTCGCTGAACTTCGTGCCTCCGGAGCAGCGCTTCTACGCCGGCGGCCCGAACGATGTCCGAGGGTACGATCGCAATGAGCTCGGACCTGTCGTCTACGTCATTCCATCCGCCAGCGTGACCCGGGACTCGGCCGGCACGGTCGTCGGCTTCGACTCGACTCGAGTCCGGTTCTCGGCGACCGGGGGCAACACGCTCATCGTCGGCAATCTCGAGCTTCGGGTACCCTCGCCCATTTTCCGGAACCGACTCCGCTTTGCCGCCTTCGTCGATGCGGGCGGACTCTGGCAGCGGGGAGCAACGGATGTGGCACCCGCCGTGCTCCGGCTTACTCCCGGTATCGGACTCCGGGTCGCGACGCCGCTCGGGCCTGCGCGGCTCGATGTGGCGTACAACCCGTACAGACTCCCGAGCGGCCCTCTGTTCGAGAGCACGCCGAATGGCGAACTGCTGCCGCTGCCGAATCCGTTCGTCCGTGACCGGGGTCGGCGCTACACCGTGCACTTTTCCGTCGGGCAGGCGTTCTGATGCGCCGCCGGCTTGCCCACTTCCTCTTCGTGACGGTCCTGGGAGCCTTGGCTCTGGTATTGGGAACGGTCACGGCCATGACCGCGAGCTCGCCCGGCCGAGGACTCCTTGCCCGGTTGGTCTCGGATCAGTTGGGACGGAGCCTTCGGGGGGAATTCCAGTTCGGGGCCATCTCCGGCTCCTTCATTCGCGACCTGACCCTGACGGATGTCACAGTCCGGGATACGAGCGGTGCGCTCCTGGCGGACCTGCCCGCCGTGGAAGTGACCTACAACCTGGCGCAATTGCTCGCCGGGCAGATTGTCATGCGGAGCGTGACGCTCCGGAACCCAACGGTGCAAATCACCAAGCGCACGTCCGGTCGGATGAACTACGAGGAGGTCCTCCGACTGGGTGAAGGGCCGCCAGGAGGGCCTCCGCCGTTTGTCCAGTTCCGTAATCTGCATATCGTGAACGGGCTGGTGCGCATTTCCGTTCCCTGGTCTCCCTCGGCGGACCCGACCAGCGACGCGGGTCGCGCCGAGTTGGCACGGGAACGGGCCAAACCCGGGCGCGTCATCGAGCAAGCGCCGGACGGCCTCCGACGCATCATCACCGTCTCCGAGCTGACCTCACGCTTCCCGACCGTGTGGGCCAGCATGCCGGACCGCCGGCCCCTTACGGTAGACATCGATTCGCTGGCCGGAATCCTGAGTGACCCGGCCGTCGACATTCGGCACATCCGCGGCCGGATTCAGGTCAAGGGCGACAGCCTGATCTTCGCGGTGGAATCAGGCGCCCTCGCCAATTCACGGATGTCGGGTGGCGGGGTCCTGACGTGGCCGGACGGGCCAATCGAGTATGACATCGGCCTCGACATGACCCAGCTGGATCTGGCCGACATCCGCTGGATTTCCCCTGATTTTCCGGACCTCTCGGGGCACGGCGTCCTGGCGGCGCGAACCGAGACGCCGACTCGCACCGCATTTGCCCTGCGCGACCTGTCGCTGCAGGGACCCGACGGAGGCATCGCCGGGGTCGTCACCATTCTCGACGACGACCGGCGGGGTCTCGGAGTTCGGGATATGCGGCTCCGGCTCGACCGGCTCACCCTCGACGCCATCCGGCCCTACCTCGACACGCTGCCCTTGGACGGGACATTGACGGGCTTGGTGGCCGGTGACGGCTACCAGGATCGTATGGTCGTCGAACTCGACTGGACTTTCTCCGACCACGGCATAGCTGAGCGGCCGACCAGCGAGCTGGTCGGGGAGGGCGTTGTCCAGCTCGCGGGCCCCGATGGCATGGTGTTCGACAGCTTCACCGTGCACCGCTCCGACGTCGCGCTCGAAACCGTGCGGCTGCTCATTCCAGCGGTCAGGCTCTATGGTCGCCTCGAAGCTGCGGGACAGCTCCGCGGTCCATGGCGAAACACCACCTTCCTCGGCCATGCGCGCCAGCGCGATGGCGCACGGCCGGCAAGCGAGCTCGATGGCCGGGTTCGGTTCGATTCGCGAAGCGACACGCTCGGCCTCTCGATAGACGTCGTGTTGGCTCCATTGTCGTTCGAGGGAATCCGGAGGGGATTCCCTTCGCTCAACGCGACCGGGTCCCTGCGTGGCCCCGTTCGGTTGGAGGGCAACCTCGCCCGGGTTGCGGTCGATGCCGACGTCCGCGGTGAGCTTGGCCACGTGCGGATGCTGGGGCCCGCGACGATACTCCTCCCGAAATGGGGCGGGGACTCGCTGAACGTCACCTTCGACTCGCTCGATCTGGCCGTCGCCCGAGGGTCCGGGCCGGCGACTGCCTTGCGCGGCACCGCGACCATCCAGGGTGTCGTGGATTCCGCCGGGCGACCCGAGGGCACGCTCGCCCTCACGCTCGGGCCGAGCCGGATCCGCGAGGTATCTCTGGATTCTGCATCGGCGCTCGTCGCGGTGCGAGACAGCGTGATGCGCCTCGACACTCTGAATGTTGTCTTTCCCAAGGGTGGCCTCACCGGCTCCGGGACCCTCGGGTGGCGACGGCCACACACCGGCACGATGACGTTCGTCATGGGGACGGACAGCCTCACCGTCTTCGATTCGCTGGTCACCGCCCTCGGCCTCGAACGCGATAGCGCCGCCGCGGCGAGCCCGTTGCGCGGTCTGCTGCAGGCGACGCTCCAGATGCGGGGCGCACTGGATACGCTGCTCGTGAGCGGCACGTTTGCCATGACCGACGTCTCGCGCGGCACGCTTCGCGCACCGTCGGTTGTCGGTACCCTGACATGGCTGGGTGGCGGCAGGCCCCAGCTCTCCATGGAGATCGATGCAGACTCCCTGCATGTCGGGCGGCTCCAGTTCCAGCGAGCCCGAGCTGCCGTGAGCGGGTGGTCCGACTCCCTCCGATGGACCGGCGGTGTCCACATTGGCGAGTTGTCCGACCTGGCGCTCGACGGGCAATGGATCAAGCGCGACAGTACCGTGGTCTGGACATTTGACAAAATGGATGCACAACTGGCGAGGCATCGGTGGAGGCTCGCCGGGCCTGCGGTTCTGACCGAGCTCGGCGCCCAGCGGACACTCGCGCCAGTTGAACTCTGGGCAACGGACGGGTCCGCCACGATCCGGGCATCGGGGGCGCTCCCGAATCCGTCAGGCGGCTCGCTGACGGTCGAAGCGCTGGGCATCGAGTTGCAGGACATCTACGGACTGCTCCAACGTGATACCAGCGCCGTGCGTGGTGTCGTGGGTGGCAATCTCGAGATCGGCGGCACGCGGGCGGCGCCCACCATCCGCGGCACCGTGACCTTGGCGGACGCCGTGTTGGGCGACTTTCGGGGGCCCTTTGCCCAGGGCATTGTCAATTACGCCGACAAGCGCCTCGAGGCCAACTTGCTGCTCTGGAAGACGGGGGAGCCGGTCGTGGAGATCGGGGCCCAGCTGCCTCTCGATCTGGCCTTCATGGGGGTGGAGAATCGTCAGCTTCCTGGTCCGCTGTCGGTCCGGGTGCTCGGGGACAGTGTGGACCTGGGTGTCTTCGAGGCCTTCACAGCCAACGCGCGGAATCTCCGGGGTCGGCTCGATGCCGATGCCCGGATCGCCGGCACCTGGGACGCGCCCAGGTTGGAAGGCTTTGTCGAGGTCAAGCAAGGCAGGGCGGACATTCCGGCTCTCGGCGTCAAGTACACCGGCATCGTCGGCAGAGCCCATCTGACCGGCGATTCGGTGGTGGTGGATTCCCTCCATGTGACGAGCGGAGGGGGGCGGCTCGACATTGCCGGTGGTCTCCGGCTCGAGAATCTGACCCGCCCCGTGCTCAACCTCGATCTCGTGGCGAATCGGTTCCGCGCCATCGACGTGCGCGCGTTCCTCACGCTCACGGCCAGCGGGCGGGTACGGCTGACGGGCCCGGTCTACCAGGCGACCCTGACCGGGCGAGCGACCGCAACCCAGGGCGCGCTCTATTTTGCCGACCTGGTGACGAAGCAGATCATCGATTTGGAGGATCCGTCCAACGCCGACTTGATCGATCTCAGCATCATCGGCGAGCGCAGGCTTGGCACGAATTTCCAGAACCGCTTCCTCGACTCACTGCGCATCGAGGACTTCGAGTTAGCCGTGCGGGAAGATTTCTGGCTGCGGTCGAACGAAGCGAACATTCAACTCGAAGGCTCGGTGCGCGTCAACAAGGTCCGCAAGAACTATCGGTGGGATGGAACCCTGAATGCGGTGCGCGGCACGTACACACTCAAGGCACAATTTGTCACCCGCGGGTTCGACGTGCAGCGAGGGACGGTCCGCTATTTCGGCACCCCGGACCTCAATGCCGACCTGGACATCGAAGCCCAGCACATCGTCCAGCCGTTCGATCGGAGCGAGGAGATTCCGGTGATCGCGAAGATTACCGGAACCCTTCAGGTGCCGAAGCTCACGCTCGAATCGCCGATTCGGCCTCCGATTTCCGAAACTGATCTCTTCAGTTACCTGATGTTCGGCCGGCCGTCGTATAGGCTGTCCGAAACCCCGCAGGGGAATCAGAACGAGCTCTTTCGGTCGGTCCTCGTCTACTTCTCGAGCGCATTGTCCAGTGAGATCGAGCGGACCCTCATCTCCGATCTCGGCGTGCCCATCGACTTCGTGGAGATTCGTCCCGGCCTCGGTGGCAGCTCGACGTTCGGGGCCAGCGCGCAGGCTACCCAGCTTGCGGCCGGCTGGCAGATCGGGCGGAGCACGTTCCTGACCTTCAATGCAGGCGTGTGCCCGAACCAGAACTTGTTGAGCTATCGCCGGCTGGGGGCGAGCCTCGAGTATCGATTCTCCCGGTCGTGGCGATCCCAGCTCAGTCTCGAGCCCGTCCAGACATGCATCGCGACGCAGCAAAGCGACGCGCTTGGCGTGTCGGCTCGATACCAAGTCGGGTTCGATCTCCTCTGGGAGCGGGAGTACTGACCGTGACGCGCGTGCTCCTCATCACCAACCCGGCCGCGGCGCGAACTCAGCCCACCGCGGTCCAAGTAGTGGTGGACGTCCTCGGGTCTGCCGGATGGATGGTAGAGGTCGTTGCAACGGGCGGTCCGGGGGATGCCAAGAGTCTCGCGGCCCAAGGTGTGTCGGACGGCATGGATCTGGTCGCAGTCTTCGGTGGGGACGGGACAACCATGCAGGCCGCTGGTGCGCTGGTGGGCACGGACGTTCGCCTGGGGCTCATCCCGGGTGGAACGGGTAACCTGCTGGCGGGGAACCTCCGGGTCCCGACCTCCCCAGCCCGGGCCGCCGAGGCTTTGGTGGCGGGACAATCGCGCGCGTTCGACCTCGGCCGAATGGAGCGCACGGACGGGGTTCATTACTTCGCGGTGGCATGCGGAGCGGGGTACGATGCCCGGGTGATGGCCGAGACTCCGGCCGCGCACAAAGCCAAATGGGGCATGGCTGCCTATGTCGCGACCACCTTTCGCTTGATGGCCGATCTGCGAAGCGCGACCCACCTCATTACCGTTGACGGCGTCGAGTATGAAGCACATGCCGCGATCGTGCTCGTGGCAAACTGCGCCGAGGTCATTCCGCCGTTTGTGAAATTCGGACACGGCATTTCCCCCGAGGATGGGGAATTGGACGTCATCGTCCTCCGGGCTGACAGCTTTCGCGAGAGCGTCAGTGCGGTGTGGGAACTGCTCCGCCATCGGGGTGGACAGTCACCCAACGGAGGACAGGTGGGGTATGCCCGTGGGCGAGATATTCGGGTCGAGACCACGCCGGCGCAGCCGGTGCAGCTGGACGGCGAACCGGGGGGCTATACCCCGTTTCGCGCAACGGTGGTTCCAGGCGCTGTGCGAATCATGGTCCCACCGACCAAGACGGATTGAGAGAGTGAGCAGGAAGTCCTTCCCACTGCACCGGACTCACACTGGGCCGGTGTCCAATTCGCGGCGGGAGCTCGCTGACCGCGCACCGAGGTGAGTTATGGTTGGTTCTGTCTTGCTGATCGATACCGATGTCGATGTGCTCCGCGCCTGCGGGGGCGTCCTCGAGGAGGCGGGGTACGAGGTGCTGCGGGAGTTGAGCGCAGACGCAGCCCTCGAGACGTACGACCGACTGGAGCCCGACGTGGTGCTCCTGGATTGGCACTTTGACGGCGAACGCGGACCGCGTCTCCTCGATCAACTGGTTGCACGGGGGGCGACCATCCTTCTGACCGCCGAGCTTGATGCCGCAGCCGGCGCGGTCCACGGACTCGACCAGGGTGCGGTCGGGCGCCTGCTCAAGCCTGTGTCGGCACCGGAACTACTGGCACTCACAGCGAGGGCAGCAGACTACACCCGGGTTCGTCGTTTGGAGATGGCATCTGCCAACAAGATCCGGCCACTCGGCGGGCTCGTGGCGCTTGGCACGTCCTCCGTGATGAAGAAACTGGCGCACGAGATCACCGTACTCGGAAAGAACGACAACACGACCGTGCTCCTCAAGGGAGAGCGGGGTACCGAAACCCGGCTGGTTGCGCGGCTCATTCACGACTCGAGTCCGCGAGAGTCAGCCCCGTTCGTTGCGGTGCGTTGCAACGGTCGCAGCGCGACAGAGCTCGACTCGGAGCTGTTCGGTCACGAGAAGGGGGCTCATCCGACCGCGGTGAGCAGGCGCCGCGGATGGTTCGAGCTGGTAGGCGCGGGCACCATCTTGCTCGAGGGCATCGAGGCCCTGGCGCCGGTACTTCAGCCCAAGCTCCTGCGGGTGCTCGAGACCAAGACGTACCGCCGCCTCGGCGGTACGCGTGACGTCACGGCGGATGTTCGCCTCATCGCTTCGACGTCCCACGATCTCGGACCGGCAGTGGACGCAGGGAATTTCCGGAAGGACCTCTACTATCGGTTGAGCGTCATGGAACTCCCTATTCCGCCAGTTCGCAGACGCTCGCCGGAGGATCGAAGCAAGCTCTTCGCTCATTTCCTCGCAGCCGCGCGCGAACGGTATGCCGGGGGCCCAACGGAGGTTTCGGAAGAGGCACTCGCACGACTTCAGGAGTATGAGTGGCGGGGTGGGAACACAATGGAAGTCGCGAATGTCATGGATCGCGCGTTGTTGCTGGCCCTCGAACGGGGGCACGAGATCGTTGAAGTCGGTGATCTTGCCGGAGAGCTCCGGGCGCGCGCCGGATTCGGTGATCGTCGACACACCCCTATGACATTGGATGAGTTGGAGAAGATCCAGATTGAACGCACCCTGCGAAGCCATGCGGGGAACCGCACACGCTCGGCACGCGAGCTTGGCATCTCGCGCGCAACACTGATCAACAAAATCAAACGATACAACATCAACGTGTGAGGGACATCATGGCCGAGACTCATGAGCACGACGCGATGGTGTGCCGGGCCTGTGGCCGGGAGGAACGGGCCTCCGAAGGGTACCCCTGCGTCGACTGCGGCACCTTCGTGTGCCTCATCTGCTATTTTCGTGGGGTGGAGCGCTGCTCGAAATGCCAGGAGAAGGCCAGTCGGGCGCCTGGCACGTGACATCCGTCTCCCGGCCTGCCACCCAATGCGCATAGGATCATGAAGCGAAAACTGGTGCTCTTCGACATCGACGGCACGCTCTTGTTGACGGCTGGCGCCGGTCGCCGGGCCATCACGCAGGCCCTGGCCGAGCAACTCGGTGCCGAACCCGATTTTAGCCTGATCCACTTCGACGGGAAGACCGATCCCCAAATCATCGAAGAGCTCCTCCTTGCCGCCGGTGCCACGTCCGAGCCCGCTCCAGGCCAGATCGACTCGTTGTGCACCCGATACCTGGAACTGCTCGAAGGGGAGCTCGACCTGACCCGCGGGCAAACACAGCTCATGCCCGGTGTCATCGAGTTATTGGAGCGGTTGGATATCGACAGCTCCGTGGTGCTCGGACTCCTCACCGGCAATCTGGCTCATGGCGCAGATCTCAAGCTACGGTCCGCAAACCTCGACCCGAGCCGGTTTGCCGTCGGCGCGTTCGGCTCCGACTCTGCCCGACGGCCCGACCTACCGGCGATCGCCTCGCGCCGGGCCGAACCACTCTTCGGACGCCCCCCGCACGGAGAGGCGGTCGTGATCATCGGCGATACCCCTGCCGATATCAAGTGTGGCGCCGGCATTGGTGCCAGAGCCATCGCCGTGGCCACGGGGAGTTTTTCGCTGGATGAGCTGTCGGCCCAACGGCCATACGCTGCCTTTCCTGACCTGAGCGCTA
>DATHRW010000166.1:0-5221 GCA_035464955.1 Gemmatimonadales bacterium | reverse complement strand
TCGACACGCTGGTGCGCCACGCCGTGCGGGCCAACGTTGGCGTGTCGGTGGACCACCTGCGCCATGGCTCCGAGATCCTGGAGGGCCTGATCCGGCACGATGGCCTCCGGGTAGTGGGCGCCGAGTATTCTTTGGAGACCGGAGTAGTCGAATTCCTCGATGACATCGTGGACTAACAGGAGAAATCGCAATGGGCATGCCGAAGCCATCCGCCGGTCACGTAAAGCTCGAGAAGCTCGCAGGCCGCTGGGAGGGCGAGGAGAGGATGTACCCTTCGCAGTGGGATCCCAAAGGGGGGACAGCCATCGGGAGGACAACGAGCCGCATGGCATTGGACGGATTTGCCCTGATCGGTGAGTACGAGCAAGAGCGGAACGGCATCATCACGTTCTCCGGGCACTCCGTGTTCACGTTCGATGCACACGAGAATCTCTATTCGCTCCACTGGTTCGATTGCCTGGGGACTCCGCCGGAGTTGTTCACGGGTCGCTTCGAGGGTGACATTCTCACGGTGGCTCACGGTGGACCCGGCATGCATGCTCGCCTGACATACGACATCAGCGATCCCCAGCACCTGGCGTCGAAGATGGAAATGGCCGAGGATGGCAAGAACTGGAAGACGCTGTTCGACGGCCGGTACCGACGGAACTGATCACGCCGCAATTGTGCTGTACATAGGGGCAGCAATGAGTCGAGTCGATACGGATGGCTTCACGCTGGAGAGAGTTGGTCCCGACAACCTCGCGACCTGCGGTATCGGCTGTCTCACCAACCCCAAACACCTCGGTCACCAACCCAAGGTCGCCTGGCTCGACCGCCGCTTTGCCGAGGGCCTGCGCTTTCTCCTCTACCGTAACCAGAACGGCAAGCCGCTGGCGTTCCTCGAGTATGTCCCGGGCGAGCATGTCTGGCGACCGGTGGACGCCAAAGGCTGGCTGTTCGTGCATTGCCTCTGGGTCTACTCGAGCGGACAGGAAATCGGCGGGCTCGGCCACCGCCTGATCCAGGCCTGTGTGGACGAAGCGCGCCAGGCACGCGCCACGGGAGTTGCGGCCATGGTGAGTGACGGCACCTGGATGGCCGGGAAGGACATCTTTCTCAAGAACGGGTTCACCCAGGTGGCCGAGGCTGACAGGTTCCAGCTGGTCGTCCATCGCCTGAAGAAAGGGGCTGCCCCCGGGTTCCGCGACATTAGCAAGAGCCTGGCCCGGCTCCGCGGCCTCCATGTTCTCTACGCGCCCCAATGCCCGATGCTCCCCAAATCGGTCCATGACCTCTCGGAGACGGCGGCCGAGCACGGCCTGAAACTCCAGATCACCGAGTTCACCACCGCGCGCCAAGCCCAGAATGCACCATCGTATTACGGCGTGTTCAACTTGGTGTGGAATGGCAGGCTTCTATCGGACCATTACGTCAGCAAGGAACGATTCAAGAACCTTTTACGGAAAGAGATCTTGAAGGAAGAGAGCTGAGGGAGAACCCGAGTACCGTCAGGCTATGTAGACGCGGAATAGGAGGGAGTGATGAGCGATCCTCGGCTTCGGGAAATCCTGCACCTCCTCGACCCGCCCGCCGGGAAGCGCTGGTGGTACGGCGGTGCCGGGATCATGGGCTGCCTCCGTGGGGTAACTGCCGCACAGGCCGCCTGGAAGCCGGCTCCCAAGCGGCATTCGATCTGGGAGCTGACGCTTCACCTGGCCTACTGGAAGTACGCGGTGCGCCGGAATCTCGAAGCTTCGCCCCAGGGCGCGTTCCCCCGCTCGCCATCCAATTGGCCGACCGTACCCAAACCCGCCGATGCAAGGCACTGGAAGCTCGACCGTGCGTTGCTCCGCGAGGAGCACGCACGCCTGGTGGAAGCCGTCAAGGCGTTCGATCCCGGGCGGCTCGATCGGCCGGCCCCCGGCAGCGGGGCCCATCGCTTCGTGGACCTCATGTTCGGCATCGTGAGCCATGACCTCTATCATGTTGGTCAGGTCCAGCTCTTGAAAAGGCTGCACCGCTCCCATCGCTCCGTAACACCATGAGACCAGACTTGACCGGCATCGTCGAGTTCCTCCGCGCGGCGGAGCGGCTCAAGGCCACCCCCCGTAGCGGCTACACGTCGGCGGGGCGTCCGGAAAGCGTGGCCGAGCACACGTGGCGCCTCTGCCTCATGGCGTTGGTGCTCGCGCCCGAGTTTGCCGAGGTCGATTTCGCGAAGCTGGTCAAGATCTGCATCGTCCACGACCTGGGAGAGGCGATCGGTGGCGATATCCCGGCACCCGAACAGACGAGACGATTAGCGGAGCACTCCGGAGCGGACAAGGCGGGCCAGGAACGACGGGACCTCCTGACCCTGCTCGAGCCCCTGCCAGCGACACTCCGGGCGGAGATTACCGCGCTCTGGGACGAGTACGAGGCGGCGACATCGCCCGAGTCACGGGTGGCCAAGGCGCTCGACAAGCTGGAGACCATTCTGCAGCATACCCAGGGAGCCAACCCGCCCGACTTCGACTATCGCTACAACCTGGAGTACGGGCGGCGGTTCACGGCCGACCATCCGGTGATCGTAGCCCTGCGTGAGATCCTGGACCGCGAGACCGAGCGGCGTGCCAGCGAAGAGGACCGGGCACGCTGAAGCGGAGTGGTGGTGGAACCGGCGGTAACACGCCAATCGGGGCGGACACGGGAGGACACCATGAAGCGAAGGACGAGTGGTTCTGCGCTAACCTGGCTCACTTCGGCCTTGTTCATCGCGACCGCCGCCATCCATCACACCGGCTTCTCCGGAGTCAGCGCACTGGCTGCTGAGACCGGCGGCGACATGGCCATCCTGATGCCGATGTTGTGGTTGTTCTTCTCGATCAAGCTCGTCATCCTTGGCGCCGTCGCGGCGGTGATCGCGCGGAGGCCGAGCGCCGACCATGGCACCATCCTCATGCTGCTCGCTCTCGTGCCGGGGGCAGCGGCTGTCTTGCAGCTTGTCTATATCGGATTCATACCTCCGACCGCGATCTTGCTCTTCGACGCCCTGGTCGCGATCGCCGCAGGGGCAGCCATGAGGTGGGCCACCTACTCTCCCCCCACGGTGACAACCGCGTAAGTGAGCGCATGCGCGAATGAGCTATCGCTACTTCATCTGCGACGTCTTCACGGAGACCCGATTCGGCGGCAACCAACTCGCCGTCGTACCCGAGGCCAAAGGCCTGACGGACCGGCAGATGCAGCACATTGCCCGCGAATTCAATTTTTCGGAAACTACCTTCGTGTTGCCGTCGGAAGCGGGACACACTCGACGGGTCCGCATCTTCACACCCACGTCTGAGCTGCCCTTCGCCGGGCACCCGAACATCGGCACCGCGTTCGTCCTCGCAACCGCGGGTGAGCTTGGCGACATCGATCCAACGATCATGGTGACCTTCGAGGAGAAGGCGGGACTCGTGCCGATCGAAATTCACAGGCGTCCCGGCAAGGCTATGTGGTGCGAACTGTCGGCTCCCGAGCCCTTGGCGTTGGGCACGACCATCGCTGTCGACATAGCGGCGTCGGCCGTTTCGCTCACACCGGACGACATCCTCACCCATACCCACGCGCCGCAGGTGGCCTCGGTCGGCTTGCCATTTCTCGTGGCGGAACTCATAAACCGAGCCGCTCTCGAGCGAGCCAAGCCCAACCGCGATGGCCTCGGCGCGCTGGTCGCCGCGGGAGTACCTCCCGACGTGCATTTGTACGTCCGAAGCGGGGACGACTTCGACATTCGCGCTCGGATGTTTGCGCCACTGGATGACATTGCCGAGGACCCTGCGACAGGTAGTGCCAACTGCGCCCTCGCCGGTCTGCTTGCCCATTACGATACGCCACCCGACGGGAGCTATCGCTGGCGTATTGCCCAAGGCGTTGAGATGGGACGCCCCAGCCTGCTCGAGGCCCGCGCGGAAAAGAGGGCTGGCGTTGTCACCAATACATGGATCGGCGGGTCGTCGGTTCTGGTCAGCGAAGGAATGCTCGAAGTCTGAGGAGGCACGCCGGGCGTGAGTCCAGCGAAATGGAGGTTAGTGGTTGGAATGTCTAAGTTGCTTCTTTTCCTTCTCGTACCGATGCTCGGCCTCGCGTGTAGCTCCGCTCCCGGAATCCAGCGGCAAGAGTTGCTCGGTGCATGGACGTCCGGCGGCCCGAGTTTCGACTTTGACATCCGGGACTCGACCGTGCTCTACGAATTCGACATGCAAGAACACCCATATGTCCTGGAAGGCGATGTCATGGTGGTCGATTTTGGATCGGCAGAGCTTGGGGTCCAGCGAAAGCGAATCCTCGCACTGAGCACCGACAGTCTGGTGCTCCAGGACGTCCAGACCGGCATGAGTACGACATACCGGCGTGTGCAGTAGCGCGGGCGCTTCATATCGATGGTCCTCTCACGCCATATGACACGCGGGCATTCGGACTCCCCACCTGGCGCCGGGGGAGAGGGTCGGTAGTTTAGTCAGAGCAAACACGTCTCCCTCCGTTGGAGTCGGCCATGGGACTACCCGTTCTTCTTGCCCTGGCAGTGCTGATCGCGTTCGTCATCGTCACCTACAACAGTTTGGCGCGGCTTCGGCTCCTGGCCGACAACGCCTGGGCCGACATCGACGTACAACTGAAGCGCCGGCATGATCTGATCCCGAGCCTAGTCGCGGCAGTCCAGGGCCACGCGGGCTACGAAAAGGCCACGCTCGAGGCTGTGGTCAGCGCCCGGAACCGCGCCATGAGTGCCGCCGGGCCGGCCGAAAGCGGCGCTGCCGAAGGGCAGCTGAGCGGTTCGGTGCGTCAGATCTTTGCCTTGGCGGAGGCCTATCCCGATCTCAAAGCGGCGGCCAGCTTCCTCTCGCTTCAGAAATCCCTGTCCGAGATCGAAGACCACATCCAAAATGCCCGGCGCTACTACAACGCCGTGGTCCGCGACTTCAATACCAGGATCGCCCAGTTCCCCTCCAACCTGATTGCCAACGGGTTCCGGTTCGGGCCGCGCGAATTCTTCGGGCTCGACGACAAGGCGGAGGGAGCCGTGCCCAACATCGATTTGAAGCAACAGCCATGAGAGCCCTCTTGCTTGTCCTCGTCGTCTCGTTGGCCGTTGCCTCCCCTGGCCAGGCCCAGCGCTCGCTCGTGATCGAGCGGTTCGATGCGGCCATTACGGTCAATCGCGACGGCTCAATCGACGTCACGGAGACCATCTCCCCGCGGTTTACCGGGAAGT
>DATHRW010000165.1:0-9058 GCA_035464955.1 Gemmatimonadales bacterium | reverse complement strand
GTCGGCAAGGCGACTCGCGATCTCGGCGCCGTAGCCCCAGGAGAGCGAGTCTTCGTACGCTACCAAGGCTCGGTTGGTCTTTCGAACCGACGCGTAGATTGTGTCCCAATCCACCGGCGAAAGAGATCGCAGATCGATGATCTCGACTCGCGCGCCGTGCTCTTCCTCCACGGCTTTTGCCGCGGTCAACGTCCGCTGCACCACCGCCCCGTAGGTCACCACCGACAGGTCGCTGCCTTCCTTTACCACCTTTGCCTTCCCGAGGGGAATCATGAAATTCGGGCCGGGATAGGGGGCCTTGTTATACGTCTGTCGGTACAGGTGCTTGTGTTCGAGGAACAGCACCGGGTCCGCGCAGCGAATGGCGGTTCGGAGAAGGCCGTTCGCGTCGAGCGCGGTGGACGGACACACCACCCGGAGGCCGGGCACGCCGGTGAAGACCGCGGCCCCGGTTTGCGAGTGATAGATCGCCCCACCCTTCAGGTAGCCGCCGTAGGTCACGCGGACCACCGCGGGCGCGGAGAAGTGGTTGTTGGAGCGATAGCGCATGAGCGCCAACTCGTTGCGGATCTGCATGTAGGCCGGCCAGATGTAGTCGAAGAACTGGATTTCGACCACAGGCTTGAGACCGCGAATGGCCAGGCCGATCGCCCGGCCAACGATGTTGGCTTCGGCCAGCGGTGAGTTGTACACCCGGTGGCTGCCGAATTCGCGTTGCAGGCCCCAGGTAACCTTGAAGACGCCGCCCTTTCCTTTGACTTCATCGAGGTGGGCCTCACGACTGACATCGGCCACATCTTGCCCGAACACGAGGACCGAGGGATCACGCGCCATCTCATCCCGGAGACAGGCATTCAACAAATCGACCACCGTCGTCGGATTGCCGCTGAAGTGCGGGTCGTCTTCGGTATCAAATTGCTCCGACGTCGGGTCGACATCGGGAGAGTAGACGTAGTGATACACTGTGTCTGGGGCAGGCTGCGGCGACGCGAGCGCAATGTCCGTCGCCACTTGGACCTCCTCGTCGACCTCCGCTGCGATCCCCGCGAGTTCGGCCTCGGTCGCAATGCCCTCGTTCTGGAGGTACTCCGGGAAACGCACCAGCGGGTCACGGGTCGTCTCGGCTTCCCGTTCGGAAGCGGATCGGTACTGCACCTCATCGTCGGAAAGGGAATGACTGTACGGGCGGATCACATGGGCGTGCACCAGGGCCGGCCCCTTGCGTTGCCGGGCATACTCCGCGGCTCGCCCCAGGGCATCGTAGGACGCCAAGGGATCGCAGCCATCGACTTCTTCGAGATAGAGGTTCGGAAACCCGGCAACCAGCTTCGAGATGGAACCGCCGGCCGTATTCACCTCAACGGGCACCGAAATCGCGTACTCATTGTCCTCGATCAGATAGACGATCGGCAACTTGAGATTGCACGCCGTGTTCAGCGACTCCCAGAATTCCCCTTCGCTGGTTGTGCCATCACCCGCGGAGCAAAACACGATTTCGTCATCATGAAACCGCGTCTCACGGTCGGGAATGTCCGGGTTCTGAGTGAAGCGAAGCCACGCTTCGGCCGTTCCTACCGCTTGGAGGAATTGGGTCCCCGTCGGACTCGACGCGCTCACGATGTTGAGGTCCTCGTGCCCCCAGTGCGACGGCATCTGCCGGCCGCCGGAGTTCGGGTCATCAGCCGACGCGACGGCTGAAAGCAGCTGTTCCGTGGCCGTCATCCCGAGGCCAAGACACAACGCACGGTCGCGATAGTACGTGTAGAACCAGTCATAGCCGGCTCGGAACACCTTCGCAGCGGCCACCAAGACCGCTTCATGGCCAGCACCCGAGATCTGGAAGAAGATCTTGTTCTGCCGCTTGAGTTGGATCTCCTTGTCGTCGATGCGGCGCGACAGGAGCATCAGGCGATAGATGTCCAGTAAGTCCGCCTTGTCGAGCTTGGAGGAAGCGGGCGCCTTGGTGCCACGGTTAGAAGTGCTTTGTGCCATAGAGGTTACGGGATGTGGCGGGTCAGGGGTGGATGAGCGGGCCCACTAAGATACCCCAGGGCCCGGCGGCTGCGGGAGGTCCCGATCCGCGGTGTCGTAGTCGGATTCCCTCTTCCGTGCTCCGTGTGGCTCCAACCATTCGGGCGGCAAATCCCTGCGCGTCATCTCCTCCGAGCACCACCTGAGGATCCGGCGACGGACCTCCTGCGGCACATCCTTGTGTCGGTCCGCCGTCCCTTTGACGAAGAGCCTGGCTTCCGTTGCCAAGATGTGCGGCGGCCCCATCTCGAAGGTGTCTCCGTGCCGTTGCATGTACTCGAAGCTGCACTTGGTGACCACCCGTGCGAGCTCTTCGTCGGTGAGCGGCGCCAGACCTAGGAAGCCCGCGACCTGCCGGGCGATACCGGGCAAATCGCGTTTCATGGCTTCGAAGTGGACGAAGAGCACGTTGGCATTTTGCTTTGATTGCTGCCACCAGCCGTCTACGTGAGCCGGCCACGTTCCCCACCACATCAGCTCGTCCGAGCAATACCACCGCTCTGCCTCATCGAGACGCGGCGCAAAGGCGCCCATGTTGGTGTGGAGAAAATCCACGCAGCTCGCAAAGCACGACACCGGGTGCCGCGCGACGTAGACGTACTTCGCTGCGGGGTCAAAGGGACAAAGCGATGCGGGCAAATGGGTCTTGATGATTCGCGATGGGCGCTCGGCGCCGATCAGCGGCGCGTCATCCACGGGCACACTCTTCAGCGCTTCGAGCCATGGCGACACGGCATACAAGGCGGTGCCCGAGGCGACCAGATCTCCG
Organism: Gemmatimonadales bacterium; assembly: GCA_035464955.1. GTDB lineage: Bacteria > Gemmatimonadota > Gemmatimonadetes > Gemmatimonadales > GWC2-71-9 > JABDII01. The sequence goes on along the minus strand of DATHRW010000165.1, from coordinate 6,258 downwards.
TTGCCGCGCTTGAGGATTTCGTAGACGAGATGCTGCATCCATGTCGTCCCGCATTTCATCTGCGTGACCACGAAGACGTCTTCGGCTTGGGCCTGGTAGGCGAGTCCCTGTTCGAAGCTCTCGGGGCTGCATGTCCCTTTCGGTCCGGCGATCCCCTTCACGCGAAAGGTGGCCTTGGCCAAGGCACCGTCACTGAACCGGCCGAGCAGGCGCAGGATGGGAGACAGCAGGATGGCGTGACGCCGCAGCGTCTGCTTGAACTGGTCTCGCTCAACAGCGGGGAGTCCGTAATACCCCAGGCCCCGGGTCTTCTCGTCTTCCCATCGGAGCACCACCGCAAGGTAGATGAACTCGACAACGAGGAACCCGAAGAGACCGACAACGACCACAACACCCCACATTACTGGACTCAACTCAACGCCTCCGCGTGGCCGAGTTCGCCCTGGCACTCGGCTGCAATGAATGGCAGATGTACCAAACGCGAAGCAGCGTCACAACGTGGGGTTCTCGTGCGACTGGAAGCGGGACGTCTGGTCGGATCATTGCTTCTGGAAGACAACCCGACCACCAACGACGGTGGCCCTGACCTCGACCTGTTCGATGCGAGCCGGTGGAAGCGCCGTGAGATCGTCGCTCAAGAGGACGAAGTCGGCGAGATAGCCCCGCGCCAATCGACCCTGCTCGCGTTCTCTGAAGACTGCGTACGCGTTGCCCGCCGTGTAGGCCGAGAGTGCTTCCTCGGCGGTGATCTTCTGCTCCGGGACCCAGCCGTCGGGGTACCGGCCGTCGATGGTGCGACGCGCAACCGCGGCGTAGATCCCAAGCACGGGCTCGAGTGGCGCTACCGTCCAGTCCGAGCCGAAGGCAAGCGGCGCTCCGGCATCGAGAAACGAGCGAAAGGCGTAGGTCGTCTTGATGCGCTCGGAACCGATCCGTTTTTCGGCCCACCGACCGTCGTCGATTGCATGATACGGCTGAGTGGAGGCGACGACGCCGAGCCGGGCAAAGCGCCGAAAATCGCCGGGTCGGAGATGCTGGGCATGCTCGACACGGAAGCGCCGTTCGCGCGGCCCGTGGGCCGCCGCGACACTGTCGAAGATGTCGAGCAGGATGCCGATGGCTCGATCGCCAATGGCGTGGATGGCGAGTTGGAAACCCAGAGAATCGGCTCCACCGATCCAGCGGCGCAGGCTGTCCTCCGGATTAGTCAGCGTCCCCGCCGTGGTTGGGTCGTCGGTGAATGGTTCATCGAACAAGGCGGTAGAGCTGCCCAGTGATCCGTCGACAAACCCCTTGAGGCCGGCAAGCCACAACCAATCATCGAGTGCGGGGAGTCGGGCGAGGCTGTCGCCGAAGGCCTGCCAATCGGGCAGCGCATGATAGAAGGCCACCCTTAGGGTGAGCCCTCCTCGCTCGCGGGCCCGACGATAGGCCGCCCAATTCTGCCAGCTGCCGTCCATCTCCGAGATGGCGGTGACCCCGACGGACGCTGCGTGGGCCAGGGCTCGGCCCAGCGCCGAGTCGCGCTGCGAGGGAGAGGCATCGGGAATGGCCACCCACATCGGATCCATCGCGTTGTCTTTGAGCAGGCCTGTCGGGCGGCGGCTGTTCGGGTATCGAACGATGACGCCGCCGGTGACGTCAGGAGTACGGCCGGTGATACCGGCAAGCTCGAGGGCGCGGCTGTTGGCGAGCCCCATATGACCGTCCAGGCGGGAGACGAAAACGGGATTGTCCGGGGTAACGGAGTCGATCCAGTCGCGGCGTGGGAGGCCGGCCTCGGGCCAGAGTTCGTGGTCCCAGTCGCCGCCGGTGATCCACTCGCCGGGTTTGAGCCGCTCGGCGTAGGCCTTGATCCGGGCGGTGAACTCCGCTGGCGAGCCCGCGTCCCGCAGGTCCACGCTGGCGAGCTGGAAGCCGCCGCCCATGAAATGGGTGTGATCGTCGATGAGCCCGGGAACGACCAACCCCCCGCCAGCCTGAAGAACCTCGGTCGACTGATCGACCAGCGCCGCGATGGCCGCGCTGTCGCCGACGGCCATGATGGTGTCTCCTCGGGCCGCCAAGCCCTCCGCCCAGGGCCGGGTTGAGTCCCCAGTCCAGACCCGTCCGAAGACGGCGAGAGTGGCGCGGGGCGGAGGAGAACAGCTAACGAGCGTCGCTACGAGTGCGGTAATTGACGCGAGTCTGGCATGGTACCTGAGGGCAATCATCGAAGCCTCGTGAGTCGTCGCAGGGTCTCCAGCTTCTCGAGCGCGCTGCCTTTCTTCGATTCGGCGGCGGGTGCCACCGAGAACAGGTCGCGGATATCGAGCAGGACCTCGAAGAACAGCTGGTCTCGCATGTAGGAATTGTCCAGCTCGGCCATGCGCCCGGGGAGGTCTTCCGACTTGGCCCGCTCGTAGGACTCACGGTAGATGGCTTCCAGGTTGGTCAGGATTCGTTCGCGATCGCGCATAGGGAGGCCGGGATGAGGGTCAAGAGAAGATATCCCGTGGTGCGACCCCAGGTGAGTCCCCGGCGCCCCCAGCCAAAAAAATGCCGCGGTCCGGGCCACTGGGGCCCAGACCGCGGCGAGAGACCTGCACTGCTGACTAATTGGGGGAGTACACCTGTATCCAAGCCCGCTCCCCGAGCGGCCGGGCCGTAGCCGACGCTCGCAGTGCGCGCTCCAAGGCACATGAGGAGAACTGGGCCAATGAGTTACCCGTCAGGGTCGAGGGGTCGAGGTCCACCTGGGCGGCCATGAGACCCCCGAAGATATGCCCGCCGGTGCCGGTGCTCTTGACCGTTCCCTGGACGATGACCGGCCCATAGAACTCCATCCCGCCGGAGAGTTCGAGGTCGCCTTGGACCAGGAGAATGCCCTGGCCACGCCCGCCGGAGATCCGGAGATTGTTCGGCACATAAATGATCGGGAAGTAATTGAAGCAGGGCGCGTAGATGGTCCCGCCGTAGGGCTCGCCCCAGTTGTTGGTGTTGGTCTTATCGCAGCGCGCCGGGAGGGTCGCGGTAAGGGACGGCGCAACACCAGTCACCGTTCCGTTGAGCCGGAGATCGGCCATCGCCGCGAGCTCGGCGAAGCTGGTCCCGCCGAAATCATTGAAGATCGTCGAGTCGACCGTCGTGTCGCTTCCCTGAAAACGCGGATTGCCCTCAACGCAGGCGAGACCGCTACAGTTGGTCCCGCTGGTGTTGATGGTGTTTGCCGAACTCCGGACGCCTGCCAGGGTATCGGTAGGAGCCGCACAGCTTCCTGTCCAACTCGCAGGGTTCCGGTCAACCCCGCTCACTTCGGTGGACCCTCCGATGGTCATGGTCCCGTTCACTGTAATGGCAGCGCTCATATCGACCAGCGGCAGGATGAGCCGGGCGAAGGTTCCCACCACCCGCTGGGCCATGATGTTGCCGCTGGCGTCGGTCTTGGCACCGGCCGAGACGATCTGGAACAGGTTGTCGTTGAGTCGGGTTACCCGCCTCACATACCCCGCGTTGCCGCCCATGGAGACGGAGGACAGCGTGAGGGTGTCTCCATTGGCCATGGCGTTGTAGACCGTGGGGTCCCAGTTATCCAGCACATCCACGAGCCCCGCCTCCGCCGCTTCGAACGACTGGGCCCCGGACATCGAGTTGAGTCCCGTCCGCTGCTCCAGCCGTCCGGCGTAGAATGTTCCCGCCACGAGGGCGCCGATGACGACGATGGCAAACACGGCCATGACCAGCGCGATGCCGCGTTCATCGGAAAGTTTCGGGGTTCGCATGTGTCTTACTCCTTCTCCTATCGGATGTCGCCTAAGGCTTGGGCGCGTTTCGCAATGCAATCATGGCCACGAGACTGTCTTGGGCGATCTGATTCGCCTGCCCCAGCCCCCGGCTGACCGCCGCCTGGGTGAGACCCCGAAGGGTGACTCGAATCGCCCGCACGCCGGTCGCCGAGGCAGTGGGGTTGCCGCTGCCGTCGAAGTATTCGAGCAAGAATCCGTTGGCGGCGAGCGGGCCGAGCACCGGCTGGAGGGCGACCTCGCCGGCACTCACCGACCGGGCGCCCAGCCAGGTTTGCCCCGCCGTGGTGAAGGATTCGAGCCGCATGACCTCGTAGATCCGCACCGGACTCCCAACCGTCACATCCACGATCCCGGTCGGAGTCAGGGCCGAGATGTCCGCAAATGAGAGCGCTATTGCCGCCCGTCCGGCACACGTGCTGGGTGCAACACCGGTCAGCTGGCGATCGACCCAGAGGTCGTCGTCGGGGTCGGCGGGGTCGACTTCGGCAAAGATCAGCACGCGATCGCGATTGTTGTTGGTGTCGATGTTCCGGAGGCCGTAGTACGGCATGTCCGGCACATCCCAGATTCGGATCTCGGTCGGGGTCACCAGACATGACACTCCGGACCCGCGCATGGCGCGATACTGGATCGCATTGGCCCCCATGAAGATGAGGTCGGAGGCTCCGGCCTTATTGATCCCTACTTCGGCGAGTTCTGAGGGAACGAGGAACGCCCCGGTTCGAAGATTTGACTGCAGGCCCACCCGCTCCGCCTGTTCGCGCGATATGCGCTGGGTGTTCACCAGCATCCGAACCGTCGCACCGCCAACGATCGCCATCATCACGACGACGACCATCAGCTCGACCAGGGTAAACCCGCGTGTGTTTCGCATGATTATCGGCACCGGATAACGGTTTGCAGGGTATCGGTGTCCATGCCGCCGGCCCGTGGGTACGTGACGATAGCCCTCAGGGTCCTACTCGTGCCGGCGCCCGGCACAATCCAGGTTTCCGTAACACCGTTGGCCGTAACGGGGCCGCCGCTCGCGAAGCCGCCGGCGGTGCACGGGGGGTTGGTGGTGTTGGCGAACGCACGGAGGGTCTCCAGGCGCCGCGTGGCGACTTCCATTGCCATGGTGGTGCGCCGGCCCTGTCCGATCATCCGCGTCGTCATGGCGGAGGATCCCATCAAGGCGATGACGCCGACGGAGAGGACAACAACTGCCACCAACACCTCAACGATCGTGAATCCTGCTGTGCTCTTGGTCATTTGGTCATCACCCGGCCGAATCCGCTGATCATGACGGTATCGGCGTGAGAGCCCTTGGCCAGCTCGATCATGCCGCCGCCACGGCCAAAACCGCGCGGGTCGACGGCGAGCATCGAGTCGGACGACGTCATGGTAACTCCGTAATCGTTGTACAAGTTCTGGACGGCAATGAGGGTGTCGAGGCCGCCGCCCGGCAGTGTGGCCGTGATCAACGCCGTGTTACCGCTGAAGCGCACGGCGGTCGGACGATTGGTAGTCATGGCATTGGCACGGGCCTGGTTGTAGAGCGTAACGACCTTGGTCCTGGCCCCCCGCACGTCATTCTGCTGCACGACCGAGCGGAACCGCGGCAGGGCGAGCAGCATCAGCCCTCCCATCACCACGACGACGATCAGCATCTCGCTCAGGGTGAATCCGGTCCGGTTCTTAAGACCAGTCATTTCATGTCCCGTTCGTTCGGTGTGTAAGAATTGCCCACGCCCAGCCCGATAGGCTCCGCTTGGGGCACCCGGGGCGGGGCTCTCTTCCCCTACTTCATCAGCACACCTCATGCCATGTTTAGATTGTTGTTTTACAACAACTTACAAAACATGACCGAATCGCGTCACCGGCATTATGCTACACTCGACTGTCGCGATGATGCACCAAGTCAATTGGTGGATTGATTCACTACATAGCTAGCGGACCACTAGGAATCCTGCAATCCATAAAAATCGTACACCATACGAGCCGGAGATACTGGATGAGATGGCTATGACGTTGTCATGCAGAGACTTAAGAATTGTCCGCCGGCACGGGGGGCTGTCCAAGGATGGTGGTTTCCCCTGGATACGACTCCGGTGCCCGGCGCGCAGCCCGCTCGGCTTGGCCTCAGGACCCTGCCGGGCTTGGCGATCCCGGCCGGCGCTATCTTACCGCGACCCCATCGCGGAGGGACCGGACCATGCGACTCGCCGGCAAACACGTGCTGTTCTTCGCCGGGCCGCTCTATGAAGACCTCGAGCTCTGGTACCCGAAGCTGCGCTTGGAGGAGGAAGGCGCGGTCACCACGGTAGCCGGGACCGGGGAGAGGAGCTACCAGGGAAAGCGGGGCTATCCCATCACGCCGGACACCGACGTACACCAGGTCGATCCGAACACCTTCGATGGGCTGGTTATTCCAGGCGGCTATGCGCCGGACATCATGCGGCGTTCTGAGCGGTTGCTTGCGGTCACCCGGGCC